>JAEFDA010000101.1 GCA_016126025.1 Nitrososphaerota archaeon
GGAGGCTGCAAAGCCGGAGACCGCCGAGGAGTCCCAGTCCGTGGAGGCTGCAAAGCCGGAGACCGCCGAAGAGGTTGCAGATATCAAGGCCGGGGAGGCGGAGGCACCCGCCGGGGCAGATGTCGAACCCGCCTCGGACGATGCCAAGCCATGATAACGGTACGGATGCTGGGCGGGGCAAGAAAATCTTTTCCGAGTGGAACCGTCACGCTGGACGGCGACGGCATTACCATATCCGATCTCTTCGGCATGCTGGCAGACTGCAAGCCGCCTGGGACGCCCGAGCTGGACACCCGCAACGTGCTGGTGGCCGTCAACGGGGCCGACTCCTCGGTGGCGGGCGGACTCTCGGCCATCATACGGGACGGGGACCGGGTGGACATAATTCCGATCATACACGGGGGATCCCCAGCCTGCCGCTTCGATATCGGAGACGTCGGCGTGGCGGCGCTGCGCGTACCGGGCGGCGCGGCGGATCCCGACGCGCTGAGGCGCCGCTTTGCCGGGATGCGTATACAGTCCATAAACGCCGAGTACATACTGGGCGCCTCGCACCTGCGGCGCATACTGGAGATATCCGTCGAGGCAGAGAGGCGCGGCGCGATGCTCACCAACTACATAGAGACAGACATGATGCTGAGGCTGGTCGGTACCACCCAGATATCCGAGGCCATAGGGAGTGCGGGTGCCGGGGTAGGCCCGGACGCGGTAGTGGTGGCCCTGGGAAGATCCGGTGAGCTGGACTCCCTGTGCGAGGCGCTGTCCGATGTCGCCCTCCCGTTTCCGGAACGGAGTGGGGAGGCGCCCGGATGCTTTGGAATGGTACTGGTGCCCCCCGGCCGCAGCCTAGAGGATATGCTGGCCGAGCGGGCCGCCGTGCTGTGAGCATATTGTTTGTATGGATTTCACATTTCCGGCGCGACCGGCAGTAACGAGCTTGGAAACTTATACCGGCCATGTATTCGCATTGCAGCATCAATCACGATAATCATGAGCGCAATAGCTCATACTTTTTGAACATCGTCCAAATTCCAGAAATGCCGGCATATGCGGCAGGGACGATTTTTCGCCCGGCACGCCAAGGCTGGCAAACCCCGCCGGGCATTACACCTAACACATACCAGTAAATATCTGGATATTTTTTAGATATAGTTTTAGAAAAATAGATCTGGCCGGCCGTGTTGGGTCAGATCTGAGACACCTATAATTCCCGCCACAGAAAATCCCGACCGTCTGTTCTTGTAAATTCTCAGTGGACGCCAGATGGCAGGCCCCGTACCACCGGTTACGGAACCGTCCACTCTGAACCAAAATATTTTATTCTGTTTTATGCACCCGGTTGGCGGCGCGCCGCCAAAATGGTTCTTCCCCACCGACGACAATTCCACACCTAGAGGCCACCACATCAGAGAAGATTGTCGGCTTTTTTCGGCGGTTCGCCAATTCGCGTACCATATGCTTCGCACCGTGCATGTAATATTTTCGATCGTATTGTCCCGCACTGGCGCGCCGCGCTCCCCTCCGGCTCCCGTGGGATCATAATGCCAAACGGGGCGTCCCGGCAATCCACACCATGCCACACGCAGGGGCGCAGAGCACGCGCGCCCGTGCGCTCATGCGGGCAGTATCTTGCCCGGATTCAGTATATGGTGAGGATCAAAGGCGTCCTTGAGCAGCCCGAACAGCATGTGGTTCTGCTCCCCGTACTGCCGGCGCACAAAGCCCGTCCTGCCCATGCCGTCGCCGTGCTCCCCGGTTATGGTACCGCCCAGCGCCATCACCTCGCACAGGTACCACTCCGTGACGCGCGAATCGGCGGGCGTGCGGACGTGTATGTTGCCGCTGCCCGCGTGCCCGTAGTATACCGGCGTCGAGCCGGTCCTCTCTCCCAGCTCGCGTATCACATCAAACAGATCAGGGAGCCTCTCCAGCGGGACCGTGGCATCCTCTATTATGCTGGGGGCGCGGTCCCCCGTCATTCCCAGGGACCGGGAGAGGGCCGCGTTCCTGCCGGCCAGCCACCTGTCTATGCCCTCGCGTATCATAACAGGACGGACGCCGGCCGCCCGGCGCACGTCGCCGCACACCCGGTCGGCATGGTCCGGTCCGCCCCGCTCAGGCACCGAATCGTGAAACTCGGCGAAGAGCACGCACGACCCCCCGTACCCCTCCATTATTCCAGGACCCACCACCTCCAGCGAGACGGGTCCGCACTCCAAGATGCGGGGGCAGTCGGCCGCCGCCGAACGGGCGTCCGCATACCGCATTACCGCCAGGGCACGGCGGCGCGGTGCAGGATGCGTCCGGAGCCGCGCCCCCACCACCACGCCCAGCGTCCCCTCCGAGGCGGCCACCACCCTGTGGGACATGTCGGGGGACGGAACCGCATCCAGGCGGTACCCGCAGGAGTTCTTTGTAGTGTCGGGGAACGGCCCGGCCCGGCGGCATATGCCAGATATGATATCCGAGTAATGCCTGTTCGACGGCAGCTCCACCACGTCCCCCCGCCCGTCCACCAGGGTGACCGATTCCAGGTTGTCTATTATGGAGCCGTACCCCAGCGAGAGGCTCCCCGACGCGTTGGTCGCCACCATCCCTCCCACGCTACAGTACGGCCCCACCGAGGGGTTGGGCCCCAGAATGCGCCCATACCCGGACAGCAGCCGGGCTACGGCCCCCAGGCGCGCCCCCGGCCCGGCGGACACCACGCCGTCCAGATACCGCACCCGGTCCATGCGCGATGTATCCAGTATGATGCCATCTCCCAGCGCCCCGCCCGCCAGTCCCGTCCCGGCCCCCCGGGCCGTCACCGGCGTGCGGTTTTGAGCGGCCCACCTCACCACATCCGCGACATCCCCGACGCTCCGGGGCAGGGCCACCCCGCGCGGCTTCACGCTATACCCGCTGGCATCCACCGAGTAGTATTCCATGAGGTGGCCGTCGCCCAGTATCAGAGGCGCATCCGGTAATAGTCCCACCTCTCCGGATCTATCTTCTTCACGAACTCGGCCTGCTCCTTTCCCACCCTGGACTTGATTACGGCCCGTAGCGCAAAGCTGGTCAGGTACGTGAACCGCTTGGAGTACGACTGCATCACGAAGAGGTGCCTCATCTTGCTGCCGCCCCCCAGACCCCAGTACCCCATCCGGAGGGCCAGCGGCTCCAGGAACACCGTGTTGTACAGCCCGAAGTTGCTGTCGCGGATCTCCGGACTCAGGGTGTAGTGCTCCAGCGGCCCCCCCTTGGCAAAGCCGATTACGCGGCCGTCGTTGAGCCTCAGGGTGTTCAGTATTACCTCGGGGTCGGCCACCGACTCCTTGAACGTCTCCCGGCCAAACTGCAGCGGGCGCGGGAGCTCGTCAAATATGGACAGCAGCGAGGATACAAACGAGGGATCCTGGCGCGTCTCCATGGTATCTATGGTGGGCACCAGCCGCAGGTTGTCATAGGTGTAGTCGGCCTGGATGGATATCTCGCGGCTGCGCAGGTGCATGAAGGAGAGGACCGTGTCAAAAAAGTTCTTGCGCATGGCGCGGGGCAGCGACCCCATCACCATCTTGAAGGTCTCCGCCTCGTTGTTGAGCAGGTCCTCGAAATACCCGACGGATCTCCTCACTATGACGGAGGGGGTCCAGGCCAGGGCGTGCGCGTTCATCTTCGCCAGCTCCATGGAGTGGACAAAGTCTCCCAGCGCGTACCCGCCGATGCGGTCCACCACCGAGAGGTAGTGGCCCAGCCGCTCATAATGCTCCTGCATGGGGGGGTTGTCCCGGGTGGCGTCGACGTCCGCAAAGCAGGCTGCCATCTGCTGCTGGGCCCGGCGGCGTCCCTCCCCCCGCCACGGATAGGTGGTGCGCAGGATGAGCGCCTTTACCAGGGGCAGGCTGATGCCGGCCTCCTCCATCATCGACACTATGGGTGGGTCGCCGGAGATGAAGTTGATGACCCTCTTCTCGTGGGGTTTGTCGACGCTCTTCAGTGGGTCAAAGTCGTGTAGCAGGGCCGCCGCATACAAGTGCTTGACGTCTGAGTCCGACAGGTCGGAAGGGTTGTCCTTGGAGCAGGCAGAGAGCAGCATAACGTACGTCACGGCAAGCTCGTGGTGTATGTTGTGGTATCCGTAGTAGTCCTCACCCAAGCCCCTGCTCTCGAACAGTCCTATGGTATAGTCCAGCATGCGGACCAGAACAGGCTCCCGGAATCCGTTCTCGGCGAGCGTCTCAATAATGCCGCTCCGGGATGCCCCCATCTCCCGAGCGGACTGCATGATGTAACGGCCATACACTGTGCTTTAAACCGTTATGGCGCCGGAGGACGGCCGCGCAGCTGCGCGGGATCCTCCGCACCATTGTTTGGCGCCTGTTACCAGCCATTGTGGATATTTGGTTGAATTTACCCACGACGGGAATTATATCATTAGGCGCCGGTCGGCTCCCGGCGCCATCCAAGTCCGGCACGCGCCGGGGTTCGGGACCAAATAAATGCCGGTGCGCAGCGGCAAGGTACCATGGAGAGGGTGCGGTGCGGACCCGGATCGGCGGAGAGGGCGGCCGGAACAATACGGGACGGCGGGGTGGTGGCGTTTCCCACCGACACGGTGTACGGCGTGGGGTGCGATCCCTACAACCGGGAGGCGGTGCTCCGGATATATGATATCAAGGGCCGGGACCGCTCCAAGCCCCTGCCGGTGCTGGTCTCCTCCGCTGATGTGGCCGCAGGCATAGCGCGCATGGGCCCGGGTGCCGCGGAGCTGGCCGCCCGGTACTGGCCCGGCCCGCTCACCATGATACTGGAGGTGACCGACGCGGCGCTGGCCGCATCCATGGGGCTGGCCGGCAGCATCGGCGTGCGGGTTCCCGGTGGCCGGTGCGTGTCGATACTGCTGGGCATGTGCGGTATGGTGGTGGGCACCAGCGCCAACGTATCCGGGGAACCCTCCCCGGTCCGGGCCGACGACGTCCACATAGGATGCGACGTGCTGCTGGACGGCGGGACCACACCCGGCGGGACGGAGTCCACCATAGTGGACGCCCGGGCAGACGGCGGCATGTCGGTGGTAAGGCGAGGCGCCCTGGAGGTTGCGCTGTGATATCGTGGAACTGCATAGTTACGTGCCCCCGGCACATGGAGGAGGACGCCATGGCCGAGGCCGAGGAGCTTCTGGGTACCATGGGGGACGAATCCCCGGGCGCCGAGCCGACCGGAATATCCGGCATAGTGGTGGTGCGTACGGGGCTGGATCCGGTGGCCTTCTCGCGGCGGGTACGGCAAGCGGTGGCCGAGGCGCCCTGGAGCGTCAGGTACATCCGCAGGATAATACCCGTGCATGCAGCAGGGCGCAGCGACGTGCAGTCGGTGCTGAATATGGTGGAGGGGCTGTCATCCCGGATAGGGCCGGGGGACACGTACCGGGTATCCCTGGAGAAGCGAAACACGCAGGCATCCGGCCGGGAGATCATAGAATCCATTGCCGCCACCATACCCAACAGGGTGTCGCTGGAGGACCCCGACGTGGTGGTGCAGGTGGAGATACTGGGGGGCGTGGCCGGAATCTCGGTCCTCCGGCCCGGCGACATATTTAGCCTGGAGACTGCAAAGCGGGAGATGTCGGACTGCTGAGGGTCCGGTGCGCCGCCTGACCCGCCCATCGCCTTCAGCCCCGCACTCGCAGGTGCCGGAGTGGGGCTATAGTGACGCGGCTATGTTATTTCCGTCAAAAGACGTCTTCGCAAATATTTGAACGAGTCTAGATTGAACCTTGTTCTGAAGTACTCTGCTGGTCGCTTTTTCATGCATTCCAGCGCGCCATGGTATTCGCACACCTGGGTGTCCAGCTTAGATCTGCGCCACGTCTCCTCGACGGCATTTGTGTGCGGGGCGCCTACCGGGAACCTGCGCAGGGCCACCGTCGCGCGGTGCTTGGCCAGATAGTCCATTGCTGCTTTGGAGCGGTGGGGCGCTGCGCCATCCAAGACGAGAACTCTCCCGTACTTGTGGCGCAGCCCGTCCATATACCGGATGAACGTGGCGGTGTCGAACTTTTTGTAGATATGGAACGGCTGCGTCCCGTCGTCGGCGATGGCCCCGTACCCGACGACCTTCCTGTGGCTGCCGGTATAGGGGACATGGATCGGTCTTCCCACCGGAGCCCACAGCTTGTACCCCCGGATAACATCATTGACAAAGAAGGGCCCGCCCTGCGTGATCACTGTACAACCACGCCTCTTCAGGCGTGAAATGAGGTGCGCCGTCTCCCCGTACCGCCTCTCGCACTGCTGGTCGGTGCCCGCATTCACGTGCACCGGGTCGGGGATCCTCTTGGAAAAGCCCAGAATGTACAACATCTCCCTGACGTATGAGACGGCGTACCTGACGCCCGTCAGGTGAGTAATCCTTTAGCGCAGCCTCTTGGGAGCCGGGCTGGTCTTCTGGTGCAGCTCGGCAGCAGCCTGCCGTATGTCGCCGGTCGGGACGGCCTTGGGCTTGCCGGATTTTGGCTTGTCCCGCAGTCCCTCGGGTCCGGCCCTGAACCGTTCCACCCATTGCCGGATGCACCGGGCGGTAACATCAAAAACTGCCGCCATGTTCTCGGAGTGTCCCGATTCCAGCACGGCACGCACGGCCATCAGCCTGGTCCTGACTTTCAGATCCTTCGTGCGTATTGCCGAGTTCATCAAGTCGATTTATTATCCGGATGGAAGACGTGGGATCCATAAGCCTTGTTACGGCAGACAGCTTTTGCAGAAATTACTTTTGTGCGTCACTATAGTTGCACCCGCCGGCGGCGCAGCCTGCCCTTGCCAGTGATTTACTGCTTGGCGGCCCCCAGTTAAGATCCGAAATTATCCGCGCGCAATTCAAGATGTAAGAGTTATGCATAAATACCTATTCAGGTTGGGTGGCATGTATTGGACACCTCACTGTTCCAGCTTGAAGGCAAGTCGGTACTCATTGTGGGCGGGGGCCAGGGTGTCGGCGAGAGCACCGCAAAGCTGCTCGCCCGCGTGGGCTGCCGCATCGCAGTCGTTGACGTGGTCCAAGAACGGGCCGATCGAGTCGCTGCCGCCGTCGCAGAACTCGGCCAGCCCGCCACGTCCATAGTCGGCAACGTGCTCGAGGATGGCCAAGCAAAGGATGTCGTAGAACGTGCCGAGCGCGAGCTTGGCGGCCTCGACGCGCTAGTGACAACCATAGGTCAAGCGTCGTTCAATTCGATCCTTGACATGACGCCGGAGCAGTGGGACCACGATCACCGCAAAAACCTCCGCCACTTCTTCTTCACCGCCCAAGCGGTGGCCCGATCGCTCGTCTCCCGCGGCAAGTCCGGTAGCATGGTCTGCATCTCCTCGGTGGGAGGCATGCAGTCGACACCAAACCACGCTTCTTACGGTGCAGCGAAAGCTGGCCTGATAAACGTGGTACGCACCATGGCCGTCGAATGGGCGCCACACAACATCAGGGTCAACGCCATCGCCCCGGGAAGCATCGCCACCCCACGTATTCCAGCGACACAAGAAAGGGTGGAACGAACGCAACAGAGCCTAATTCCTACCAAACGCCTAGGCACGACAGACGAGATCGGCAAGGCAGCACTTTTCCTGCTCTCCGACCTAGCGAGCTACGTCACGGGACATACCTTGCTAGTCGACGGTGGCTGGATGGCAGCCTACCTACTGGGAATTCCCCATATTCCCCCGGCTGGCATCCTTGACGCCACTGCCGGCGCGATCCAGCCGCAGTGACAGAGATGTGAAACGCCGGAGATAGAATGCTTGGCTCCCAATTCTGCGTCGTGTCCGCCCATCGCACTCAAAGCCTCCGGCTGGCGCCGCAGTCGAGTCGACCCGGAATGCGGGGCGGACCTGTTGTGGCTGCCCGCCCCGTTGGGCGCGGACATGTAAGAGGTCGGCTGCCTCCAACTGCGCCGTTGCAGTTCGGCTTGCCTCGGCGGGCGGGCCATTAGGCCACCGGGAGGTCTGCAAACTCGCCAGTGTGTCCCTGCATTTGGCCGGGCCGTTTCCGGGTGGATAGGTTCTTGTCCAAAAGGTGCCGCCCGGTTGGCTATAGTTAGGATCATAAACAATCTCGCATGAATTTTACGCCGGCGGTATTTTGCCCAAATTTCTGAACAGAATATTGCGCGGATCAAACGTTATTTCAAGTGATTCGTACACGAGCATCACCCTCCGCTTGAAATAGCTCCTGGCCGGCCGCCTGAAGATGCGCCGTATCTCCGCCCTGCCGTTGCGCCACAGCCACTCCCGGATTCAAAAACGGCGAGTACGGCGGCAGGAATATCAGTCGACGAAATCGTCGTTCTCTTCTGGGTATCGCCGCACGCGCCCAGAGCTGCGGTGGGCGACGTTGTCCACTATTATGGCAGCCTTGCCGAACTGTTCTTTCAGCTTGTTCAGGTATATGATGAACGGCCTGTCTTTGGCCTTGCCGGCGGCCATATGGCAGGTCTGCCCGTCCAGCGTAACGCCGCCGTGGACGGTCTGGCGCTAGCTGCCGAGCGGCATCGGGATCGGCTCGGCGTCTCCGCGCGCATAGACCGCGCCGGAACCGAAGACGTTTGAATTCTGGTGGCTTTAGTCCGACATCACTAGCGTAAAACCATCGTTTTCAAGCGCTTCCACCTCCTTTTCGACGTCTTTTTGCCAAGTTTCGGGCTCCCCTCTAGACGGGGCACGTCGGATATCCAGAGTCTTCTTGACCGCAAAACCCAACGACCTCAGCAGGCGGCGCGCGTGCGGCTCGCTGTACTTTGTGCCGGTCCTTCGCTCTACCAATTCGCCAAACTCGCAGGCGGTAAACCGTTTGGCGCAGCAGACTATCTTCAGTTCGACACGCGGGACGAAATAGGGACGGCCCGAGACACGATCCATAATTAGAAATCAAGCGGCGCCCTTCGGAGCAGGCCTCCCCCGGCCCCTCAGA
>JAEFDA010000023.1 GCA_016126025.1 Nitrososphaerota archaeon
CAATGAAGAACGTGGTTCAGGAGATATTCGAGCCGCAGATCATATATGGCTACTTTAGATGCCGCTCCCTGGGAGAGAGCCTGGAGGTGGAGGGCGACTCGGGTACTGTTGTCTTTGATTTTCCCAGGTCGCACCGGCCTGATCATTTGTGTATCTCCGATTATTTCGGTAGTGAGGATGTAGTGGCGTTCCAAGCGTGCACGGCCGGGGCAGCCGCAAACCGCATAATATCGGAGTGGAGCGATGCGGGAAGGATAGTCGACGCGTACTACCTGAACGGGCTGGCCACCGAGTTTGTAGAGGCGATGGCCAGCTGGACCAACCGCATTATACGGCGCCAGATGGGGCGGGAACAAGGATGTCTGCGGTATAGTTGGGGATATCCGGACTGCCCAGACGTGGCCCAGCACCGCTTGGTGTGGGACATACTCAAGCCGGACAGGATTGGAATGAAGCTCACCCCGTCTGGTCAGATCACGCCAGACCTCTCCACGGTAGCCATCGTGGTGCACCATCCTGATGCAAAATACAGCAAATGATAGAGAACCATACATGCGGGTACGGTAACCTCCAGACCACCCCACCGCGCGGGCCGGAGCCGTCCGGCCCAGAGGACCAGCCTCCGCAGAATGCACCGGACAGCTAATCTATTAATACGCCCCAAAACCCAATGGTGGCGGTGACCGGCTCGATGGTGGAATTCATACGGTGTAGAAGCCTGGCCGAAAGCCGGATGTCAGATTCCGGTTGCCCACATTATGATCCCAATGTCGCAATTGCAACAATGCTAACGCCGCATCGGCGGCGTGTCCCGTATGCGGTGATTTTGTTTGCTGGGCCGCATGAGGCCATATAGGAGGGGGTTGTAGATCATGCAGACATACCAAGAATGGCTCAACGAATTTGTCGCGCTTCGTGACAAATCCGGAACCCCCTACACCAGACGCGAGTACTTTGAAACATTCTTTAATGGTGCAGATCCAAAAAAGATATACGAGCAGGACGTGCAAGTCACCAAGCGTTTGGAGGATCGAGGAGCCATCGTGTATGAATAATGGCGACGCACCGGCCGCTACCCTGCACTTTAGGCCTCTTTTGGTTTGGCAATGCTGCCAATGTCCGAAAATATATTTTGTGATTTGGGATGCGGACGTATGAAAAACCCGGCCAGACAGCCCGGAACGCTACAATGTCGGGCGCACTACCCGGCGGCACCGCACATCACCTAGAACGGACCAGTCCGAACAGCTGCCGGACAGCCAGGCGCGGGTGTCTCACCGCCAACCGCAGGATCCTGGACATGCCGAATTCGGCCTTGACAAAGTCAAGAAACTCATCGGCGCTCAGCTCCCGTATCGTATCCAGCTCCTCATCCCACTGAGCATCGGTGAGTGCAAGCCACCGATCCTGCACCCGGTACGCCGACTTTATACGAGACTCGACGGCCCGCCTCCATCCTGTCTCGTACGGGGCCAGCGACGCGGCCGACGCATCGCCGGAAGCGGCGGCAGCAGCGGTCTCTCCGGCCAGGCCGCCGAACCGTATCGCATATCGGATGCCCTCCAGTACCAGCGGGTTGGCCTGCCCGGCGCTGTCCCCCGCCAGTATTACGTTGTCGTACACGCTACGCCTGTCTACTCCCCCGTTGGGTATCAGGCCGTAGTGGTACTCGACGACCTGAGTCTCCCCCAGATCCTCCACCGGCCCCGTCTTGTCGCGCATCATGTTATCCAACAGTGTCTTGGGATCCGCTACACACTCGGGCTTCGCCACGCCGACGCCCACCCTGACCAAGTCGCCACCCACCGGAAACACCCACGCATAGCCCGCAGGCGAGTACATGCTGCCCACCATCAGCCACCAAGTCTCCGGGTCTACGTTTGAGGCGTGCAGCTCGTACTCGGCCCCGGCCCCAAACCTTCTCCACGGCCCCGCCAGTCCCAAGCTTTGTGCCACCGCCCCCGCAAAACCGCTGGCATCCACCACCACCCTGCCCCGAACCGAGAACCCCTCGGCCCCCTCCAGAAGCACACCCGAGCCGTCGCGGGTAGCAGAACGTATTGGCACCCCGGTGAGTATGCGAGCACCGGCCCTCTCTGCCTCCGATGCCAGCCACCGGTAGGTCTGCCGCACGTCCAAGACCGCTGCCCGGCTGGCATTGTCCCTGACCACAACCTCGTTGTTCGGTGACACGAAGCCGTAGTTTTTAATCGGATTGTAGCATCGCTTGGGTATCCCAAACTCCGAGATGGAGCTGCTCCACGTCACCCCGCTGGTGCGCACCGTCGTTGCGATTTGTGGTTCCTTCTCCACTAGCAGCACCGAGGCGCCCGCACCAGCAGCCCGCCGGGCCGCCGATGAGCCGGCCGGGCCGCCGCCCACAACCACCACGTCGTAGGACCGGACCATCGCTCCGGCGCGGGTGTGCCCGAATATAGCGTTTGGGCGGTTTCGGCCTCGTTCGGCGCGCCATATGCACCGGCCGCGCCCCAAAAAACCAAAGCGCCCAAAGCCTGCCACGCCGCCTGCATACTCGGGTCAACGACTTTCGGCCCGCCGGTTTGGACGGGGGAATTTTTCGACTCCAGGGTATACTTTTTCGGTGTGGGCGAAAAGGCAAACCGCCGCAGCTGCACACTGCCGCCCAAGGCGTGCCGGCATTCTTTGGAATGATTTTGAAGACATGCACGGCCTGTTAAGCCTGGCTACAGCCTGTGGTGGCAGCCCAAGATGCGATTCAAATTAAAAATCAGGTAGCCCTTGCCGGCTGGCCGCGGCCACCCCGCAGACTATACTGCCGGCGCGGTTGCATCGTTTCTGGCCGGCTCCCGCACCGGTCCGTCATAATGTGGATATTCTAGGCACCCGGATGACGCTCTTGACGCATATGCTGATCCCGAACCGGGTCAGAGCTGCCGCGCCACTCCACCCAAGATATTTAATCACCAGCCATTCAGTATGGGCGTTGTTCTTTACGGTGGCGCAAGCTAACGCCGCACTCCCCGATGTGATCAAGAAATTCGAGATGGCATTGGCAAAGAAGAACAGCGTTGCCAAAGCCCAGGCGGAACTGGAGGCCACCGTCTCCGACTCGCTGGAGCGGTACATGGCAGCAAAGCGCCGGCTGAATGCAGCCGTCACCCAGTTCTACGCCGCCGTTGAGACGCTGGAGGAGACCGGCGTTGCGGTAAAGAGCATAGAGCAGGGACTGCTGGACTTCCCAGCCAAGATGTTTGACAGCGAGGTCTGGCTATGCTGGAAGTACGGTGAGGACTCCGTGGCGTTCTGGCACGAGAAGGACAGCGGCTTTGCCGCCAGAAAGCCGCTGGCAGTCGATGCCGAGTCGCTGGTGTGAATGCGCCGAGTAGCCCGAAGGGCTCGGCCCGCTGGCGCGGCTCTGGGTTACGGAACAGCCTACTGTTCGGCCTGCTCGCTCGTATGGGTATGCGCCCTGAAGACTCTGCCACATCCGGAGCGGGTGCGTTTCCACCCCGCGATGCCGGTATGCGGCAGGCCCCCACATCTTGTTTCGCAGCCAGAGCAACGGCTAAATCTGTCACGCCCGAATGCGGCCCTATGGGCACGCGCGGCGATTCAGCATATGATATGGCCATTCTCCCCATGCCGATGAGCATGGTCGACGGCGGCGCCGGCCAAGGGCCCAGGCAAGACGCGCATTTTGGATGGGCAGCATACGGCACGCTCGCCGGAATAGCAGGGGTAGATGTTTGAGATGCAGACCGGGCGCCGACGAACTTTCCCGGCCGGCGGCACCGTTCTGCCCCGGTCCTGGCCGGAGAGGGGGTCGCCCGGATCCCGCGCCGGTCCGCACAAATGGCGGCGGGGCGGCCCGGAATCCGGCTGCCGGGCCAGCCCAGAAGGACCGGCGGTTCGGAGCTGACGCATGATGTGGGTCTGGTTTCGGGCCGTGCGCATCAGGTTCCTGCTGTCGTCGGTCATAGCCGCGACGCTGGGGACGGCCGTCGCGTGGAACACCCACGGCGCCATAGCTATGCAGGACTGGGCGGTGGTGGTGGTTGGGGTGGCCGCCCTGCACGCCAGCGTGGACCTGCTGAACGACTACCGCGACTACCGGCGGGGCATAGATACCCGCACCCGCCGTACCGGCATGAGCGGCGGGAGCGGCGTGCTTCCGGAGGGACTGCTGCGGCCCGAGCAGGTGCGCCGGGCCGGCATCATATGCCTGTGCGCGGGGGCGGCTATAGGCTCCTACTACACCTACACCCACGGCGCGGTGGTGGGCATAATACTGGGCTTTGCGGTGCTCTCCATCTACTTCTACTCCACCAGGATAGTGGACTGGGGGCTGGGAGAGGTCTTCGTGGGGATAAAGGGCGGCCTGATAGTGCTGGGCGCCCACTACATCCAGACGGCCCACCTGGGCTTTGAGGCTGCCCTGGCGGGCGCGGCGGCCGGCACCCTCTCCGCCCTAGTACTCTTCGTGGCCTCGTTTCCCGACCGGGAGGCCGACAGGGCGGGGGGACGGCGCACCATAGTGATACGGCTGGGCCCCGAGAGGGCCGCCCGCCTCTACTGGGCATTCCCCGGAGTCTTCGTCTGTATCATACTGTACGGGGTGGCGTCGGGGACTTTTCCGTGGACGGCGGCCGTCTCGCTGGCAGCGCTACCCCTGGCCGTCCGGGCCGGCCTGGGCATGATGCGCCAGTATATGGAACCCGACACCCACATGCGGGGCACCCTGCTGTACTCTCGTATATCCGGGCTGCTGCTGGTGGCCGGGTTTGCAGCGGCTACACCCGCCACAGCCGGGGCCGTATGAAGCGCAGCTTCCTGTCTGCCACCAGCGCCTGCCAGTCGATGCACGCAAACAGGAGGACGGTCCCCACCCCGGCGGCGTCGGCCACCAGTATCCCCACGTACCTCTCCTCGAAGAGCTGCAGGAACGGCACCAGCACTATGCGGCTGGCGGTTATCATGATATAGTACGAGAGCATCCGGCCGCACCAGAATCCCAGGTACAGGCCCACCCCCCGGGCGCGCATCAGGCCGTACGCCACGAAGAGCATGTTGCTGGGCAGCGGGGTGGCCGCGAACAGAAACGAGGCCAGGGCATACCCGTACCGCCGGCCGAGCAGCGCCCGGTTCACCATATCCAGGCCGGCACGCCTCCTCTCCCCGGCGAACCGCCGGAATACCCCGCTGTACCTGAGCAGTATGGCCCTGCCCAGCGTGGCGCCGGTGGCGCCGGTGGCGGCCAGCAGCAGCGGATCAAGACTGGTGTCGGCGGCATGGAACGACGCCAGCACTATCCAGGTGGGCGGCATCAGGAGCGGGGCGGCGTTGAGGGCCACCAGCAGGGCAAATATGCCCACGTACGAGTACTCGGCGAATACGTCAAGAATGTCGGCCAAACGCCGCCCGAATCACTGGGTCACCCACTCGTAGCCGCGCCTCTCCAGCTCCTCTGCCAGCGAGGCGTCACCGCTCCGGAGAATCTGGCCCTTTGCAAAGACATGGACGTGGTCCAGTTTCTTGAGGAACTTGAGAATCCTGGCATAGTGGGTTATTACAATCACGGTGGCGTCACTCACCGAGACGTCGCTGATGGCCTTGGCCACCGACTTTACCGCATCAATGTCAAGGCCCGAATCCGGCTCGTCCAGCAGCGATATCCTGGGCTTGAGAACGGCCATCTGCAGGACCTCCGAGCGCTTCTTCTCCCCGCCGGAGAATCCCTCGTTGAGGTACCGGCTCAGGAACTCCCCGTCCAGGCCAACCTTCTCCAGGTTGCCGCGCAGGTACTTTTGGAACTCGCGCACCGTAATGAAGACCTCCCTGTCCTCGCCCTGCATCGCCTTGCTCAGCGAGTTGTATGACGTCCGCAGAAAGTGCGAGAACCCCACACCCGACACTTCGGTGGGATACTGGAACCCCAAAAACAGCCCCCTGCGAGCCCGCTCGTCGGTGGTCATCTCCAGAATGCTCTCGCCGTCCAAGCGGATGTCGCCAGATGTCACCTCATACTTGGGGTGCGCCAGCAGGGTGTACGCCAAGGTGGACTTGCCCGAACCGTTGGGGCCCATTATGGCGTGGACCTCACCGGGGCCGGTGCTCAGATTCACGCCGTTGAGTATCTGCTTGCCGTCGCGCCGGACATGCAGGTCTATGATCTCGAGCCTAGCCAAACATATGAGCTGCCACTCCACCATATAAAATGCCTACGGAATTTAGCTTTCGCTAACGCGGCGCCCCCGCTCACCGGGCGGTCGGCTTCAGGGTCAGCGCGATATCATACGCGGCAAATATCTCCTTGCAGCGGTTCCGGGCGGTCACCTCGGTCACCCCGGCAGCCTCGGCTATGTCCCTCTGCATGTTGTCGTGGCCCAGCAGTATGCACGCCATGAACAGGTAGGCCGCCGCTATGCCGTGCGGGTCGCGGCCGCTCAGTATCGTCTCGTTCTGGGTGCGGTCGGCCAGCAGCAGGGCCAGCCTCTCGGCGCGCACGTCGGTCTCCGATATGTTGGATATCTTGGAGATGTACTTGGTCATCGGCATGGGCATGCTGCGCGGGCTGCCCGTCTCCATCACCATCATGCGGTAGTACTTGGAGGCCAGCCTGGTCTTGGAGCGCACCTCCTTGGGCGGGCATATGCGGCCCACTATCTCCGATATGGAGCGCACCACGTCGCACTGCTTGCAGGCCATGTATATGACGGCCGCGGTCACCCCGGTGGTGGACTTGCCCCGGAGGTCCATGCGGTTGTTCATCCTGCGGTACAGGATGGACGCCGTCTCCAGTACGTTCTTGCGAAGGTCCAGCGCGTTGCACGCATCGGTTATGCTGACCAGCGCCGCCGAAACGCGGCGGTCCTTGGCCCCCGAGACGCGCACCCGCTGCTGCCAGCGGCGTATGCCCTTCATCTGGGCCCGCACGGTCCTGTCCAGAGGCTTGCCGTTGTAGTCAAAGGATCCCTCGCCTATGGTGGTGGCCAGGCCCATGTCGTGTTGGGCGTACGTGTTGGGACCTGATGCCCTGATGTTCTTGGACGCCGTGCCGTCCAAAGAGAACGGGGCCGGTCCGGTATCGGCGGGCGCCTCCCGCGCCACTATTCCGCAATGGGAGCAGACCAGTTCGCCGCTCTGGTAGTCGTCCACCAAGAGCGCCCGGCACTCGCGGCAGTTGCTGAACTTGTGCATCATGGCTTCCGCCTCCCGACGGTACCCACCGACACCCCCAGATACCTCTCTATGTTGTTCGTCAGGGACTCGGCCGAGGCATAGGGCGCCCTCACGGGGCCTATCAGCTCCCTGATGCGGGCTATGCGGCGCCCCCTGCTGTTGCATAGTATGTCGCCCTCGGCGGCGGCGCCGGTCAGCCGCACTATCACCCGGCCGCTCCCGGCCACGTGCAGTATGGTACCCATCTCCTTCATGGTACGGCGAAGTGTCCGCTGCAATACAAACTATGACGTTTGATCTTGTTGACACACGACGTCACTTTTTTTTACCCGCGCGGGTAACCCGGGCAAGCTTGGGCGCGATCCTGTACAGCATGCGGGTCTTGGGAGCGGTCTTGGTAACTGCCACGTATCCGGACTTGGTATAGGGCCGCCGAGGGTGCCGGGCTCCCTCCTTGGTCTCGGCGACCGAGAATCCGGCCATCTCCACGGCTTTGGCCAGGTTCTCAAGGGTAGGATCGGGAATGCACACCTCCCTCCCCAGTCGCCTGCCCCGGGAGCGGGTGAGCACCCTGTTGAAGTAGTCCAGCCACACTATCACGCAGTCGTACTCCTTCATGATAGCAATCTGGCACAGATCGTCTTTAAGGATTTGGACGGCGGGATCCGGCGCGCCCGCCGCCGGCGCACACTACATGAGACCGGTCCCGGATCACGGGGCCATACCCACATCCCCGGCTAGCCATACCCAGTATTGCCGCCGTTTAGCCTTGTGTCTGCCGCGCCGAGCCGGTGCCGCGCGTCGGCATGTCCGGCACACAGGAGCCGTCCGGCCACGCACAGCGGCATACACCCTCTGGCCGGCGCGTCGTACGATTCCGCCGCGCATGTCTGTAAAGGCCGAAGCCCCGCGCCTTCGAGGCACCTTTTGTTTTTGCGCGGGCGCCAGGCTGAGCTGTCGGGCGCGGCGTCGTCTGGCCGACAATCGCGCGCCAAAAAGATGCGTGCCGCCCCGATGCGAGTCCGCCGGCGGCCCGAGGGCGGGAGATGATGCAACCCGGCGGCGCCCGAACCGCATATGGATAATACGCATCCTTGCGGAGCGGACACCACTCCGTTGCTCCGGTTTGTGGTTCGGCATGGTCCGCCACCACAAAATCATAAAAAATGGCTACCCCTGTCCTGGTGTGCCTGCCGCTACCCGCCCTGCTTGCGCGCCTTTGTGGCGGCGGCGGATCCGGGCCAGCGCATGTCGGTCCTCGTCATGATGCGGCGCATCGAGCCAGGGGTGATCTCTACGTCAAATCTCGCCGAGACGTGCCTGGTCACCACACGGGATGTCCAGTCATCAGAGTCCAAGCCGTAGTGCCGGGGCGACTTTTTCATGTCCCGTTCCAGTTCCTGCAGCTGCTTTGCCGTAAACTTGGGCGGGCGCCCCTGACGCACCTTGTAGTTGGTGCCCGGGCCCCGCTCAATCATGCGGCGAAGCCAGTTCATGACCGTGCCAGGATGTATGGACAGCTCGTCGGCTATCTCACCTATGGTGCTGCCGTCCTTCCGCATGATGGCCGCATCATAGTGGCGCCGGTACCGTTCGTCGGCCTCCTTGGAGCGCATCGACACCAAGCGCCTCTTGGGTATGCCGGGTAGAAAGTCCTTTTTTGTGGGTATTACGTACGATTCCATGTGCTGTCCCCCGCTGATGTGGTTGATAAAAGTTTTGGTCAATCTTCGCTCGCAAAATTGAGAGGTGGCTGCGCGACGCAGGCTGTCTTGTGCTGCGCTGCCTTTTGCCTCCCGCACGCGCCCCGCCGTCCGGAGTCTGAGGCCAACAGTCTGCTCTTGTAGACGCAGCATTCCCATATGTCACGATGCAGAACCGCGCGGTATGGGGAACCGCCCCAAGCCGGTCTTGAGACGGCCGAGAACCTGAAATGCATCAAACTCACCATGCACTAGCACACGCAGTTGTCAGATCCCAAGACCGGCGCCGTGAGCCTAACCGTTCGAATTTTACAAAGGGATGGCGCGGGTTCGCCCGACAAATACGACCCGGCACATTCCATGGTGCGAGTACCGAGAGGGGGTACACATGCGCCGCACCATACGTTGTGGCAAGATACAGGCCAGCCGCGACCTGAACACGTCGGCGTGCATCTTACAACGGGGGCTGTTAGGAATCTTCGTAGGAGTACAAGCGGGGAGGCCGCAGTCCGGGCAGTGGTGTGTTCTGGAGTGGCATATGCCGCCAATCCCATGTCCCGGCCGTCCGGGCCGGAAATGCAGTCCAACCATGCGCAGATATTCTGGATAGGGTATTATGCATGATCTCTAGTTGATCGGCTCCAGCGAGTCGCGGCCGGTGTCGTACGAGAGCGTGACCTGCCATGCGCCGGCGGGGATGGCCCAGATGTGATAGCGGCCGGCGGCTAGATCTCCATTCTCATCCAGCGCAAGTTCGCCGATCAGGCCCTGCTGGTCGGCTGCCACCAGCGGCATCAGCTCGGCCAGCAGGTCCGCGTCGGTGGAGCCGTCCGTCTCGGCGATGGTGCGGGCCAGCAGCTGGGCCGAGTCATACATGGCATAGACTCCCGCGTGCGGCTCAAACCCGGAGGCCCCCCTCACGTACACCTCCAGGCCGGGGGCCTGCGTGAGGGCGGCATGGGCGGCCACCGTAAATCCCAGGTTCCGGGCCGAGATCGCCGCCGCCGAGCCGGGCACCATATCCGGAAGCATGCCGTCGCGCGACACGCCGTACCACCGGGCATCCTCCAGGCTGCGGTGCAGGCCGGCGGCCTGCAGCACCATACCGGTGTGCTCAAAGCCGGCCATCAGCACCCCCACCGGGCCGGCGCGGTCGTCGGCCAGATGGGCCACCCTCTGCGCCACCTCCTCCAGCAGCGTTCCGTCGGGCGGCGCGCCCGCGTCATACACGAACAGGAACGTCCCCGCACCGGTGAATGCGTCTGAGACGTTGGCGGCCAGCTCCGAGCCGCGGGTGTCGTCGGGGTATATTATGACCAGTTCCCGGATGCCGTCCAAATCCATTACGGCGGCCAGCGCCTCGACCTGGCCCCCGTGTCCCGGCGAGAGCTGGAAGATGCTGTCGGGGTATGTCCGGGGCCAGTCAGAGCAGCAGCTCAGCAGCATCATGCCGTACTCGGCGGCGACGGGGCGCACCGCCTCCAGCGACGCCCCATCCGGCGGTCCCAGCACCAGGCCTATTCCCGAGCCGTTAAGTGACGCCAGCGCCCCGGCGGTCCGGGTGGGATCCGCCGCGGTATCGACCACCACCGTGGCCAGCCGCCACGGCTCTCCCGCCTCGGCCAGCCACTCGTTGTGTATAGAGATGGCTCGGTGGGCGGCGTGCACGTGCGCCACCCCGTACCGGGCCTGATCCCCGGTGACGGGCACCGCCACGCCCAGGCTTGCTATGGCGATGTGTCCCCTGGACGGCTCGTATGCCGCATCGCGCACCCACCCCTCTCCGTGCAGCCTCCACAGGTCGTACGAGGCCGAGGCCAGATCCCCGTTCGCGTCCAGCGTCGTGTCGTCCAGCACCAGACCCGCCCCGGCGGCCACGCCGGGAAGCACCGCCCTGATCAGCGCCGGGTCCTGGCCGCTGCCAAACTCTGAGATGCTCAAGAGCGTCTGGCTGGCCACCCGCGCCGCATCCATGGCGCCCAGCGTCGCTGCCGGCACCGGGGAGCCGTACATGGAGGCCAGCGGGGCCGAGACCAGCTGGGCCGGACCGCCGTCGGATGTCGACTGGACCACGGCCACAAACGGGGCGTTTCCGGCCAGCCGCTCTGCGCCGCCCAGCCCAAAGCGGAGCGCATCTCCGCTGGCGCCGTACCACCGGACATCGTCCTGTATGGCGTAGGACGCGGATGCCATTATGTCGGCGGCGGCGCCACCAATCAGTATGATTCCGGTCCCAGACTCCCCGTGCCGCCCGGCCATCCCCCAGACGACCCCGGCCACCTGGTGCGCCAGGGTGGCGTGCTGCGCGTCGGCCTCATCATACTCTATGGATTCCACCTCGCCGGCGAATCCGGCGGCGATACTGTCCAGCAGGGCGGCATGCCCGCTCCCGTGCAGTACGACCACCCCGCTCACGCCGTCTCTCTCCAGGGTATGGACGACCGCCTCGGCCAGCCGCGAGTCCGGGGTCGCCAGGCGGAATAGGCTGTCGCCGCTCTTTGCCAGTGCGTCTGAGGTGGACGCCGTGCCCAGGACTATGAGTCCGTTGGCGTCGGCATACTCGGCGGCCTGCGCCGTGGCGTCCTCACCGGCGTGCACCACCACCAGCCCCATGCCCATGTCGGCAAACCGCCCCATCATGGTTTGGATTGGGCCGGAGTCCTGCACCACCACCTCGGTGGACGGGGCGGTCCCGTCGGCGGCCAGTCCCAGCCGGACGGCGGATATGGCCGGGCCCGCGTCGTACCCGTGCACCAGAAGCCCAAACGGCTCCACGTCGGCCACAAGGCCATGGCCGGGGCCGTACCGGTACGACTCCACCGGCACCTCCCCCACTTCTATGATTCCCGTCCGCTCGTATACCGGCATGTTGTGGACGGCCGTCTTCACCCACTGGCCGCCGCGCACCGACATTATGTCGTGGGCCGGCGACTCCAGCTCCCCCCACGCGTCCAGTCCCAAGTATCCGGACGCTCCATACATCTGGCCGGTCAGGGCGCGTATCTCCCTCTGCAGGACGGCCGGATCCGCAGCCGCGCCAAGGGACCCGCCGGAGTCCAGCTGCGCCAGGGCCGCCACGTATACGGCGTCATATGCAGAGTATGAGTCCGGAGAGGGCCACTCCCCGGCCATCTCCAGCGCCTTGGCACCCAGTACGGCGGTCAGCGGACTGGGATGGGCCCCATACACGGGAACCGAGTACCCCACCTCGCCAGCAAACTCTGTCCCCGGGCCGTCGGCCAGCCGGTGCGTGTATACGCCAAACCACTGCGGTATGCCCAGGGCAACATCTGGCGCTGCCGCCTCCAGTATGGCGGGCGCATCGGCGGGGTCCGTCAGCAGTACTCCCAGCCGGACGCCGGGGCTGGCCAGCAGGTTCTCGACCACCACGTTGGACACCCGCAGCGCCACCTGGTCGGGGGACTCGTCTGGGCCGTATGCCACCCCGGCGTCGACGGCCGAGCGGGCCTCTGCCCTTATCTGGTCCATCTTGGCGCCGCCGGCCGCGTCATTCACATACACGGGAATTATACGGTTCACCTCCCGCTGCCCCATCAGCGAGAGCACCGCCGACAGGGCATCGGATTCGTCCGGTACGAGTGCAAACGAGTTAGGGTCCACCAGCGGGGATTCGTTCCCGTACGGGATGCAGCAGGCCACCACCAGCATCCCACTTCCGGCTGCCCGCTTTGCCCCCAGTATCTCTCCTGGCCCCACCGCCACGTCTATCCCCGCCTCGTCCAGCTCCAGCAGTGATACAAGCACGTCATCACCCTCCCGCACCACTATGTCCACGGCCCGGGGCGGGACCGCTCCTGCCAGATGATCGTTCAGATGCTCGACGGCCAGCCGGGCCATGGCCACCATGTCCCCGCCCCCGGGCGGCGCCACCACCCCCACACGAATGAATGTCCGGGTCTCGAGCAGCTGCGGTGCGTTGGGAACGTCCGCCGAGGTGACGGCGCCCTCCGCCAGTCCGACCCATACCGACTCGGCCTCCCGCAGCGCGGCCAGGTTCTCCTCGTTCAAGCCAAACATGATGCGGTCTGATTTCACGCTCACGAACTCGCCCGGAGTCAGGGGGGCGGAATACTCGCCGGCCTGGACGTGTATGCGGTTTGTGTATATGCCGTGGACGTCCAGGGGCGAGTCGAACACCAGGGTCAGCAGGCCGGCCGACGGATCCAGATCCGCCGACTCCATGTGGGGCTGCGCGTGGGCCGCCCCGGCCAGCGCGCCCCCGGCCAGCGCCAAGACCGCCAGCACCAGTATCCGCATGGCATGTCCTTGTGCAATCCATATTTAATCGGAATTTGGCGGTTGCCGGCACTGCCGCGTGCTGCCCGCGCCATAGCGGCGGACGGATATGACCCTGATATGTAATAAGCAATTATAAGCATACCAAACACTATGCTGCGCGTGATCGGAGCCTCCATGGGCCACCGTCTGGTCCTGACCAGTTTTGGCGAGAGCCACGGAGGATGCATAGGGGCGCTCCTGACCGGGTGCCCCGCGGGCCTGGAGATATCCATATCCGACATACAGCCCATGCTGGACAGGCGGCGGCCCGGCCAGTCATCCATAACCACCCAGAGGAAGGAGACCGACAGGGTGGAGATACTCACCGGCACGTACCGGGGCAGGACCACCGGGGCCCCCATCGCCATGACCATCCGTAACTCCGACCAGCGATCGGCCGACTATGACGACTTGGAACACGTGCCCCGGCCCGGCCACTCGGACTACCCCGCCGGCATAAGGTACGGCGGCCACAATGACCCGCGCGGCGGCGGCATCTTCTCGGGCAGGCTGACGGCCACCCAGGTTATGGCGGGCGCAATAGCCCGCAAGCTGCTGGACCGGATGATGGGCATCCGCATCGCCTCATATACGGCGTCCATCGGGGGCGTTGACGCACATGTAGACGGCGTGCCCTCCGAGGACTCGATATACGGCAACGACGTCCGCTGCCCCGACACGGATGCGGCCGTCGGCATGAAGGACGAGATAGTGCGGGCCCGGGGAAGCGGCGACACGCTGGGCGGCGTGATACAGTCGGTGGCGTCAGGGGTCCCCCCCGGTCTGGGCGAGCCCATATACAACTCGCTGGAGTCGGACCTGGCCGTGGCGGCGTTCTCCATACCCTCGGTCAAGGGGGTGGAGTTCGGCTCGGGGTTTGCGGGGGCGCGTAGCAGGGGATCCGCAAACAACGATCCCTACACCATGCAGGACGGGACCGTGCGCACCACCTCCAACAACTCCGGCGGCATACTGGGCGGGCTATCCACCGGAATGGATATCACGATGAGGGTGGCCTTCAAGCCGGCCTCCTCCATAGCCATTCCGCAAAGGTCGGTGGACACCCGCACCATGTCCGGCACCACCCTGCGCGTCCGGGGACGCCACGACCCCTGCGTGGTGCCCAGGGCCCCCCCGGTGGTGGACTCAATGATGGCCCTAGTACTGGCCGACCACGCCATACTACAGGGTATGATCGGGCCGGTGGTACCATGAGCGACCCGGCTGCCCGCATGAAGGAGTTGCGCCAGCGCATGGACGAGATCACCTTGGCCATGATGCGGCTGCTGAGGGAGCGCATCGACACATCAACGCGCATAGGGGAGCTGAAGCGGTTGCACAACATACCGATCATAGACGAGGCCCGCGAAGATGAGATTCGAAAGATGGCGATGGAGACCGCCGACCGGGAGGGCATCGCCCGGGACGTGGCCGCGCGCTTTGTGAACCGCCTGCTGAACAAGTCTGCCGCGTTGCAGTCAGAGGACAGCCCCACACACCTGGCCATATTCGCCCGGGCCAAGGCCATGGAGCAGGAGGGCCATTCCATCATACACATGGAGGTGGGCGAGCCGGACTTTGAGCCCCCCCAAGCGGCCGGCCGGGCGCTGCTGGAAGGCTTCCGCGCCGGCCACACCAAGTACGGCCTGCCGGCCGGCGACGCCCGGCTGCGGGACGCCCTGGCCGAGGACATACACCGCAGGTACGGCGTGACATCCTCGGCGGAGGGGATAATGGTGACCCCGGGGGCACGCTTTGCAGTCTTTGCCGGAATAACCACGCTCCTCTACCCCGGCGACGAGATCATGCTGATCGAGCCGGCCTGGCCCGCATACCGGGAGGCAGCCATATACCACGGCGTCAAGCCCCGCATCATACACACCACCCTGGAGGGCGGCTGGGAGCCATCCATGGAGGATCTGGAGAGGGCCGTGGCGCCCCAGACCAAGATGATCGTTCTGTCTTACCCGTCCAACCCCACCGGCAAGATACTCCCCCGGCGGCTGCTGGACAACATAATGGACTTTGCCGCCCGACACGACCTGTACGTCCTCAGCGACGAGATATACCGCGACTACACCATGCGGGGGAATTACCGCAGCGTGCTGGAGTACTCGTACCCCAAGAGCATCGTAACCCAGTCGTTCTCAAAATCCCACGCCCTGATGGGCTTCCGCATTGGGTATGCGGCCGCCGCCCCCGACACCATACGGAGGATGACGGCCGCCTCGGCGCTCTGCCTGACCGGGGTGGCCGGCGTCATACAGTATGCCGCCCTCAAGTCCCTCCGGTATGACACGACCCCGAACGTAGAGATCATGCGGGAGAGGTTGGGGATAATATCGAAGGGGGCCAGGCAGGCCGGGCTGGAGTTTGCGGAGCCGGACGGCGCCATGTACGTCTTTGCCCGCGTGCCGGGGGCCGACGGCATGGACGTGGTGGAGAGATGCCTGGAGAGAGGGCTGGCCCTGGCGCCGGGGTCCGGATTCGGCCACTATCCGGAGTTTGTGAGGATATCTGCCGGAACGGGCCAGGTTGAAAGCGGAATGAATATACTGTATGACACAATGAGAGAGCACGCATGGAAAAGATAACCATAATCGGGGCCGGCGGCCACATGGGCAGGTGGTTCTCAAAGTATTTCGTGGACGCCGGGTACGCCGTGACCGGTTTTGACACCGAGGCCGACGTTGATTCCAAGGGCGTGGAGGTGGCATCCTCGCTGGTGGGCGGAATACTCCGGGCCGACTACGTACTGCTGTGCACGCCCACCCGGAGGACGCCCGAGATAATACGGCTCATAGCAAAAGAGATGAGGCGGGGGGCGTACCTCATAGACATATCCTCGGAGAAGTCAAAGGTGATAAGCTCCCTCTCCCGCATACCCGCCAAGATAAACCCCCTGTGCCTGCACCCCATGTTCGGCCCGGGCATACGCAGCCTCAAAAAGCGGAACATCATATCCATACCCGTCCGGGATGCCAAGACGGAGCTGGCAGTGACCAAGAAGCTCTTTCCGGGGGCCAACTTCGTCACCATAGATGCCGCCGAGCACGACAAAAAGGTAGCCACCATACTGGGGCTGCCCCACCTGATCAACCTGTGCTTTGCCAGCGTCACATCCAAGACCAGCCGCAGCCAGCTCACCGAGAAGATGTCCGGCCCCACCTACAAGATACAGAGGACGCTGGCCGAGGGCATCATGTCCGAGTCCCCGGACCTAATCGAGACCATAATATCCAATCCCGACATGAGAAGGCACGCCGAGGACCTCTGGAAGGACATAGGCCGGCTGCTGACCGCCATACAGGAGTCCAAGACCGAGGACGTGCTGGCGTACGTGCGCGCCTGCCGGGAGAGGCTGGAGGAGAGCTCCGACCTGAGCGCATCCTACAAGAAGATGATAAGGATGGCCAGCACCATAGACTGATGCGCGCCGCCACCGCCTTTGTGTACCATAACGGCCGGGTGCTGCTGCTGCGGCGCAGCCGCCTCATGAGGAGCATGCCCGGACTGTGGGCGGCCGTCAGCGGGGTGGTGGAAGGCTCCGAGGACATACTGGAGAGGGCCCGCACAGAGATATACGAGGAGACCGGCATGGACAACGTGCGGCCCTTGGCGTCGTGCGCCCCCGTAGTGATACCGCACCACGACATAATGGTGCACCCGTTTCTCTTCGGGGCGCACGATACTGTGGTGCGACTCAACTGGGAGAACGATCGGTATACGTGGATACGGCCCGCCGACATGGCTCGATACAGGACCGTCCCGTGTCTGGGAGTGATGCTATTCTGTCTGCTCGGCAGAGTAGGCGCGCTGGCCGGGCAGCATGACATAGACGCAGGCCCCGCCGCACATCGTGCAGGGAACGTTGTTTCCCGGGTGCTGGCCGGTGCGGGAGTGTATGCGGGCGGCCTTTTCGGGGTCGATGGATAGGGCCAGCTGCTGCTCCCAGTCCAGGGAGCGGCGCGCCCGGCTCATAGCCATGTCCCATTTTATGGCCTTGTCCCGTATCTTTACCAGATCGGCGGCGTGCGCCGCTATGCGGTACGCTATGAGCCCGTCCTTCACCTCGGCGGCGTCGGGCAGGGCCAAGTGCTCGGAGGGCGTCAGATAGCAGAGCAGGTCCACTCCCTCGGCGGCGGAGACGGCCGCGCCGATGGCGCTGGCTATGTGATCGTGCCCCGAGGCCACGTCGGTAACCAGCGGCCCCAACACATAGTATGGGACGTCCCCTATCATGGACTTGGCCAGGCGGACGTTGGCGGCCACCTCGTTGAGTGGGACGTGGCCGGGCCCCTCCACCATCACCTGTATGCCGTTCTGGTGGGCGCGCCGCGTCAGTTTTGCGACGTTGATCATCTCCTGCACCTGCAGCGTGTCGTGCGAGTCCAGAATGGAGCCGGGCCGCAGCGCGTCGCCCAGACTGAATGTAATATCGTACTTGGCGGCCACCTCCATCATATAGTCATAGTGGGAGTAGTATGGGTTCTCCTTGTCGTGGTGCAGCATCCAGGCAGCCGTTATGGTCCCTCCCTTGCTGACAACCCCCGCATGCCGCTTGGTGTCCATTATCTGCCGGGCGATATCCTTGGTTATGCCGCAGTGTACGGTGGTGTAGTCTACGCCGTCCTTAGCGTTGTTCTCAAAGGCGTTCAGAAAGTCGTCCTCGGTCAGGGCCATGGGGCTGCGGTACTTTTTGATGGCGTAGTTGTAGGCCTCGTATATGGGAACCGTCCCGAACGTGATGGGCGCCTCGGCCAGCAGCGTGCGGCGTATGTGCCCCACGTCCCCCCCGTCGCTCAGGTCCATGATGGTGTCTGCGTGGTACTTGACGGCGGTGTGTGCCTTGAGGATCTCCTCGTCCAGATCCTCGTGGAGGGTGGAGGTGCCTATGTTGACGTTCACCTTGGTCTTGAGGCCGCGGCCTATCCCCACGTTGTGGATGGTCTGGGGGCGCGCGTTGTTGGACGGGATTATGATGGACCCGGAGGCCATGCGCCGGGCCAGCCATTCCATCTCGACGTCCTCGTCCCGGGCCACCTGTCTCATCTGCTCGGTGATGCGGCCGGCGCGGGCCTCGGTCATCTGGGTCATGCGGTATGGTATGGGGCCGCCTGATTTAAACAGTGTGTGGGGCGGGCGTGTGTTTTTTAGCGTGTGCCGGGCCGCCGCATACACACATGTCAACAACCTTTAAGGTCGGCCAGAGCCGCACCATGCCGTACACTTGGTCATTACCATAGTTGATCAGTTTGTGAATTCATACTGTACGGTACATAGACGAGAAGCCTGAATTGGTGCCGAGACCACCTGCCAAGACGCCGCAATTGTTTGACATGTCCAGAACAGTCAGAACGCCAACGTCGACAAGACCATGCAGACATTACGGGGTGGAATGTGGGCTCATGCAATCGACGTTTTGCCAAAGGTTCCAAGTCTGCAGCTTTACTTGTAGTGTTCTTTGGCCAAGGCCCCGAATATAGATCCGTTATTGCGATGTGTGAACAGACCGCCACAAAATACCCGCAGGATACCCCCTCGGCGGTTCTGTAGGTATGCCGAGCATCCTATACAGCGTGGTCCATCCCATAATATTTAGTATTGTTTTGCGCTTGGCAGGCGGGAGGGATCCTCATTCTGTATGCTTTGTAAAATTTCTAGACGGTGTTGTGGAATTTGCCAAACCGCGGACACGGAATTCGTATCATAGAGTAGATATGCATGCCAGAGCGCCCCTGCTGTGTTTTTTGGCCACTTATCAAATTGCAGACCGTGTGGGAACGGTGGATCTGCAGATGAGTTTTTGCGTTTTTGTGCAGCTCGCCAGCTTTGGCCGTGCGCGCCGTGTAGGATTGGAGCATGCGCGCAGTTTTTGATAAAAATATCGGATCCCAACTTCTCCTACCATTCATTTTACACACTCACCGTATGGGCAGCATAAATCCCGGGCATCTTTTTCAGGCTGCCTAATTCTTCCCGCGTCGTAGCGGCCATGATACGGTTATGTAGGTGTCGATCAATATTATTTTTGATTTGGCAAATTCGCCTTGATTTTTCAATCGCGGTACGGCCGAAACGCAGCAACCGCAACGTCGGCCGCAAACCGCTTCCCCGACTCCCACCGTCGGATACGGGCAGCCCTCCTACCCAGCATCAGGTCTTCGTCTGTTACAGGTACTCCATTTAGCGCTACGCACCAAGGCACCGATCCCGCATTTCGAACACGGGATCCCGTTTTATAGAGGCGCAGCGGGTCCATACACGTGGAATCGATTCTGTTTCCATTCGATCCCGGCCTGGGATATCTGGGACTGGGACTGCTGAGCTTCTTCGGCTCTCTGGTGCCGTTCATCCCCGTGCCCTCCTTTATACTGCTGGCGACCATGTCGGTGGGCGACACCTTCAACCTGCACGTGTTGGCCCTGCTCTCGGCGGTTACGGCGACTGCGGCCAAGCAGATAATATTCTATGCCAGCTACGGCGGGCGGCGCATCATAGGCGACAAGACCCGCCGCCGGATGCTGCCCTTCCAGCGGCTGGTGAAGCGGTACGGCGCCGCCGCTGCCTTTGTCGCGGCAGCCACCCCCATCCCCGACGACCTGGTGTACGTTCCTCTGGGCCTGGCAAAGTACAACCCCCTCAGGTTCTTCGTAGCCACCCTCTCCGGCAAGATAGTCCTGCACTATATCATCGTGGCAGTATCGCACTACCTGGGGCTTTCGCTATTGGAGCCCGCCCTGGAGAATGTGGAGGACCTGGGCGACATATACGTGGGGGTCATAATATTTGGCGTGGCCATGGCCGTCGTGGTGGTGCTCCTGCTCCGGCTTGACTGGGAGCGCATACTGGGACGGGTGGCCCCCTGGACCCTGAAAGACGACGACCCTAAAAAGTAAAGTTCCAGGGCCGGGCATCCCTCACACCCACCCGGGGAGACGCCCGTATGGAGCCTGCGGCCATACCGGGGGAGTCCTCGATGTGTATTCCCCCGTATGTGGTCAGATCCTCGCCATACTGCTCCCGGGTTATGCACATGGCCTGGGCTAGCTTGGCCGGCCCGTCGGATATGTTGCTGTCCCGGCCGCGGTTCCGCACCATCATATCGATGCCCTCGTCCGGAACCATGCCCCGTATGAGCACCGCGCCGGCGGCCACATCGGGGGGTCTGGCCACCACGTTGAAGCAGTGGTGCATCCCGTACGTAAAGTAGACGTACGCCCGGCCGGCCTGGCCGAACATTGCCGCGTTCCGCCCCGTCCTGCGGCGATGGGCGTGGCTGGCCGGATCATCCGCATGCCCGTACGCCTCCGTCTCCGATATCACACCGGAGAGAACCGCGCCGTCCAGGACCCTGACCAGCCGCTTGCCGAGTAGTTCCCGGGCCACCGTGACGGTGTCCCTGAAGTAGAACTCCCTAGGGAGTATACTCTGGCGCATCCACCATCTCCCCGGCCCTTATGCGCTCCACCACCCCAAAGAGCCTCCTGATGTCGCCCTCCAGCACCCCGGCCAGCGAGGGGTTGTATATGACCGCCGCCGGGTGCACCGTGGGATAGTACAGCATGCCGTCCCGCCGCACCATGCTGCCGCGCCTCTCGGTTATTCCCGCCCCGCCCAGCAGGGAGCCGAACGCCGTGTTCCCCATCACGCACACCACCAAGGGGCGCAGGATGCGGATCTCCGCCTCCAGGTGCGCCCTGCAGGCGTCCCTCTCAGACTGCCGCGGAACGCGGTTGTTCGGCGGCCGGCACTTTACCGTGTTGGTGATGTAGACGTCATCCCGGGAGACGCCGGCGGCCCGCAGCGCCTCGGTGAGTATGCGGCCCGCCTGTCCCACGAAGGGCCGGCCCCTCAGGTCCTCGCTGCGTCCGGGGGCCTCACCCACGAACACGACCCCCGAACTCCCGGCTCCCAAGCCGGGCACGGCGTTTGTCCTCGTCTCGCACAGCGCGCATCGCGTGCAGGAGCGGACGGCCTCGGCGGCATCCTCCAGAGACATGTGCCCGGCGCGCACACATTCCTATATGAACCCGAGTGGCCCGGCGGGCCGGGTGCGGGAGGCGCCGCGCCTATTTTATCCCCGTCATAGCCGGAACGGTGTAAAAGAACTCGTCCTCAAAGCCCGTGTCGTTCCGGCCCTTGCGGCGCAGGGACGCAAAGTATCTGGTGCACTCTAAGAAGAAGGATGTGTTTCGGGTGTCCTTTTCCATGTCATGGGCTGCCCCGCATCCTATTTGGGTTGAGGGGTTGAATCTTTTTGACATACAAGTCGATCCCAAAAGATAATGGATTGGAGCATGTGATTGTGTCCGACGGACACCCGCCGACTTTCACCGGTTTGTCTGGTATGATCCGCGCGGCTTGACACGCCATATGACAGATCATGGTCGGCATGTATGCAAAGACCGCCATACCAGCACCGCAAAAGCCCCTCTTGAGTGTCTCCTGGAATGGTTGAGCCCGGGGGCGCGTGACCGAACGCATGGAAACCATTTTAGTAGCGCACCGGGGAGCCGCCGCCATGGAGAGGCCCAAGCGTATTGTGGCAGACACCAGCGTCTTGATCAACGGCCAGTTGGGCGCCCGGGCCGAGGCCGGTGAGCTGCGCAACTGCGAGGTCATAGTGCCGCAGGTGGTCATGGACGAGCTGCATTCGCTGGCGGCGCAGCACCGTCGCCAGGGCTGGGCCGGGCTGGAGGCCCTCCGGGACATATCCGGGAACGACGCCATAACAATCACGATACACGGCAACCACGCCACCGCCGACGAGACGGCGGCCGGGGAGGGGCGCCTGGACGGAATTGTGGTGGACACGGCCAAGCGCCTGCGGGCAACCCTCTACACCGCCGACAGGCTGCAGCAGCTGGCGGCGCAGGCCGAGGGGGTGGACGCGTCCCTGCTCCGGTCCGAGATAAAAAAGGAGGACCTCGAATTCGTCCAGTACTTTGACTCTGATACCATGAGCGTGCACCTAAAGGAGGGCATGCCCCCGGCCGCCAAGCGGGGCGGCCCCGGCTCCTTCATCATGGTCACGCTGAACGACCAGCCCCTGGAGCGACAGTATCTGGAGAGGATGGCCGACCGCATAACCGACGCCGGTCGTGGGGCTGGTGGCATGGTGGAGATAGAGAAGCCCGGCGCCGTGGTGGTGCAGTACGAGGACTACCGCATAGCGGTGACCCGGCCGCCCTTCTCCGAGTCCATAGAGATAACGGTGGTGCACCCGCTGGTCCGGATGGCCTTGGACGATTATGATATCTCCGATGAGCTGATGGAGCGCTTCTCGGAGGGGGCAGAGGGCATAGTGATAGCCGGCCCGCCGGGATCGGGCAAGTCGACGCTGGCCTCAGGGCTGGCCGACTTTTACAGCGAGCGGGGCCGGGTGGTAAAGACCTTCGAGTCGCCGCGGGACCTGCAGGTGAAGCCCGGCATAACACAGTACACCAAGCTGGACGGGAGCTTTGAGAACTCGGCGGACATACTGTTGCTGGTGCGACCCGACTACACCATATTTGACGAGGTGCGCCGCCGGGAGGACTTTGACACCTTTGCGGACCTCCGCCTGACCGGCGTGGGGATGGTGGGGGTGGTCCACGCCAACTCCCCCATCGACGGCATACAGAGGTTTCTGGGCAAGATAGAGCTGGGCATCATCCCCAGCGTGCTGGATACGGTGGTCTTCATAAAGGACGGCGGGATAGAGAAGGTCTACGAACTGGAGCTGAAGGTGAAGGTGCCCTCCGGGATGGTCGAGGCGGACCTGACCCGGCCGGTGGTGGAGGTGCGCAACTTTGAGACAAAATCCCTGGAGTACGAGATATACACGTTCGGGCAGGAGAACGTCATAGTGCCGGTGGCCGAGGTGCCGTCCAACGGCATAGGCGGCATAGCCGGAGAGCGCATACGGGCCATGTTCCAAAAGTATGATCCCAACGCGACCGTGGAAATACTCTCGGAGAACCGCGTCCTGGTGAAGGTGTCAAAGCACCTGATACCCAGCGTGATAGGCCGGCGCGGATCCAACATCAGCGACCTGGAGAGGAGGCTGGGCATATCAATCGACGTGGATGAGCTGGACGGCGAGGCGGCCCCGGTCGGGGAGCCGGTCCCGGTGTCCCTCTCCGAGTCCAAGAACGCCCTGCTGCTGGATGTGGGCGAAGAGTACGCCTCGATGAACGCCGCCGTGTACGTCGGGGATGCGTTTCTGACGTCCCGGCGGGTGGGGCGCCGGGGCCAGATAAAGCTGCCCAAGCGCTCAGAGGCGGCGCGCCGCCTGTCCGAGATGGCCGTCTCCGACGAGGATGTCCGGGTCTCGATCAGAGACTCCCAAATTCCTCAATGATCTTGGGATTGGACCTCAGATAGGTGACGAACTTTCGCAGCTGCGAGACCGTCTCGGGGTTCAGGTGGTGCTCCACCCCCTCGGCGTCCCGGTGTGCAGCCTCCCCCGTTATGCCCAGCATCCCGAAGAACTCCAGCAGAGTGCCGTGCCTCTGGCGGATGGACTCGGCGATCTCGCTGCCCTTTGCGGTCAGCTTTATGCCGTGGTACCTCTCATAGTCCAGAAAACCCCCCTCGTCCAGCCGCCGGAGCATCTTGGTGACGCTGGGGGCGCTCACGCTCATGTACCGGGATATGTCCAATGTGGTGGCGTACCCTTTAAGCTCCACCAGCTCGGCTATGACCTCCAGATAGTCCTCCATGGTGCTGGAGAGGAGCCTTCCGGTGCCGTGGGCAGCACGTATGGACTCCAGCCTGCTTCCATCATTGGACATTAAGTATAGAGGCGCACCTAGCTAATTAAACGGCGCCCGGCACCGGGGTTTTTAAAACCGGCCCGCCCATATAGTACGATGGCCACCCGCATGCAGATCCTGATACCGGTGGCCGCCGCTGCCGTAATAGTCGGGGTGGCGGGCATGCTCTCCATACCCGCCGACACCAAGATGGACTTTGCCGAGTTTCCCCAAGGGACTATCCGGGTGGACGATACGATACTGCAGGTGCAGATAGCCGACACGCAGCCCCGCCGCGTGCTGGGCCTGATGCACCAGAACGAGCTGCCCTACGACCAAGGAATGATCTTCATATTCGACTCGGTGGGACAGTACAGCATGTGGATGCGCAACGTGCAGTTCCCTCTGGACATGATATGGTTCGACGAGGACGGTGTCGCCGTCCACATAGAGAGGGACGTGCCCCCGTGCCTTACGGCTGTGGAGGCCATGACCTGCCCGTCCATAGACCCGGAGGTGGATGCCCTGTATATACTGGAGGTGACCGCCGGATTCGTGGGGATGCACGATATACAGGTGGGGTCCCAGCTGCACCTCATATCGGTGTGAGAGCGCCAGCAGGTGCGCATCTAGCTTCGTCTTCTCGGCTGTTACGGTGTAGGCGTGCGTAGATCCTCCACATCCAAGGCAGACATCATACAATGCCATTCCAGGACGTTTGGTCCGTACAATCAATACCGCTTGGTCACCCAGAGTTTCCAAAACGTGTATCCGCAGAACCCGACGTGGTCGGCGGCGCGGCCAAACCGGGGCGCCGAATGTTGCCATAGTATGACGGCTGATCCGGCATCTCCACGGCTTTGACCGGTTCCGTGACTCCAAAAAATATCGAATCCTGCCAAGTGCACGCCCAAAGGATTTATCCCGATTGTGGGAGCGTTTGTGGCATGAGGCCCCGAACGCTACTGCTTGTAGTCGTGCCCGCCGCGGCGCTGGCGGCATTTGCGTTTGGTGTCATATATCAGGAACGGCCCGGGTACCTCTCGTACGGGGACGAGGGCGACGTCCGCCAAGATCTGGAGGCTGTCGACATACAGATGTCCTCGGCGGTGAGACTGTCGGGGAGCGAGGCTGCCGAGTACTGCTCGTTTCTGTCCGACAGATCGGCACCCGTCTCCCACTGCCTGTCCACCGAGCTAGAGTCCGGAGATACGTTTCTGGGGAATATCCATCTGGCCGGCACGCCCGGGAGGCCGGCCCTGGCGCTGGGCGTAGTGCAGTCAGATGGTGTGGTGGCCGAGAAGGACAAGATTGCAGTGGTGGCCGATTCGATGATACGACACATGGCATGCGCAGACGCGTTTGACCTTACCTGCGCCCTGCTGGGCGGCCCAGACACGGACGCGACGCGGCACATGCCCTGCAGCTGCCCCCAGGCGGCATTTCCGGACGGACAAGACTCGGTGGAGCGGTGGGTGGATCAGACCGTCCGGCGCCACCTGGAAGGGGACAGCCCCACCACCAGATCCTCCGTGGAGGGGCTGCCGATTCCCGTGCTGCTGGAGGCGACCAGGACGGGGGACGGCCATCTGTGGAAGATACTGGTGGGCCCCGTACCATGATCTGGATCGTGGTGGCGGTCGCGGTCTTGGCGGCCGCCGCGACGCTTCTGGGCGCGTACGGGGAGCCCACTGCCGTCTCGGGAGCGTGGGCATACGCGGGGACGATTGTCCTGGCGGTGGGCGCCTCGGCGGTGGGATCCATGGTGGGTTTGGGGGGCGGTCTGATCATGGTGCCCGTTCTCATATTCACTGGCGTGCCCCCTCCTGTGGCCGCCGCAGCGAGTCTGGCGGCCACCCTCACCAATGCGGCCAGCTCTACGGCAACATACGCGCGGCAGAACCGCATAGACTATCGGGAGGGTACCAAGATGGGAGCGGTGGCCGCCCCCGGCAGCGTACTCGGGGCGGTATGGTCGTCTGGCGCCGAGCCCGGAATATTTGGGGTGCTGCTGGCCATGGCCCTGATCGCGGCAGCCGTGTACATATTCGTCCGCTCCAAGATGAGCCGCCACAGCGTATTGCACGGGGGCACCATAATTGCGCTCTCCGCATCGGCCAGTTTCTTTGCTGGAATGGTGTCCGCGTTCTTTGGAATAGGGGGCGGCATCGTATTCGTTCCGCTCTTGGTGGTGGTGTTGGGCATGAGCATGATGCGCGCGGCGCCCACCTCCATGTTCGCGCTGATTCTGACGTCGACGGCCGGGGTGGCGGCGCACTCCCTGCTGGGCCACACCGACGCCGTTCTGGCGCTGCTGCTCGCGGCCGGGGGAGTTCTGGGCGGGCTGACGGGAGCCCGCCTGTCCCTGATCATGGGGGAACGGTACCTCCGGGTGATGGTCGCCGTGCTCATGTCCGGAGTAGCCGCCAAGCTGGTGTGGGACGCCCTGTCGGCGAATTCCCAGTAGCCGGCGCGGCACATGCGTCGTGCGCGTCCATAGCCGGCGCCTCCCGGCACAGGCAGGGGTTGCTGCGCGTAAGCAGCCATATCTTGGCGCGTTAACGGTGCCTAGAGTAGTGTTTAGATCTTAGTGAGTGGGCATGCACTGCTTCTTGGGCTGGCACGTTGATGGCGCCTGACACAAAATGGCGCCTGGGGTGGAAACGTAGGTCTGAAAAATCCACGCTGCTGAGCGGGAATGGGTGTGGTTTGGGCGGAGCGAAAGTGGGGGTCGCTGACCCGCATTTCCGCCCCGGGCCGGCCAAATTCAGGCCACTAAGACGTCCCGTCTAGATGCTGTAAAGACCACTTGTGAGAGAAATCCGGTAGACTGTAGCGTTGACAGCGCCTGTAACGGATAGTGCCCAGGGTGGAAACGGTGGCCAAAAACCGGAGTGGGGGCGTGTGTCGGGGCAGAGACTGTGGTCGGCCGGTGGTCTGGCGCTATTTGTTACATGTACTACCGACGTTACTTCCCACTACCGCTTTAACAAATAAATACTTGAACATCTAGTACGTATATTGGACGTGAATGTAACTGAAAAATTCATTACGGACGGGGCGCGCATGATTGCCGACGTTTGGGACAAGGAGTATCGCGGGGGGAGATACGCCGGCGAGTCGCCGGTGGGTTTTGCCGGTGAGGTATTGGCCGAATTGGCGCGTAGACCGGAAATCCAACACTCCCGTGGCCTGTACGTAGGATGCGGCAACGGCCGCAACTACCTGAAGCTTGCCGGGGCCGATCTGGATGTCATAGGCCTGGACGTGTCTGCCGCCGGCCTAGAGCAGATAGCGTCCAAGGAGCCGTCGCTGGCGCACAAACTGGTGCAGTGTGATTTTCTCAACTATGATAACGGGATGTTCGGCTATATCGTCGCCATACAGTCATTCCAACACGGCGACGCCGCCCGGACGGCGGAGTACTTCCGCAGGGCAGCGGCCATGCTGGACGCCGGCGGCCTGCTGTTCGTGCGTGTCAACGCCGCAGATACCGACGTGGGGCATCCTCATCGCATTACGGAGAGGTCAGGCGGAGGGTTCACCGTATTGTATGAGGGCGGACCGAAGAGCGGACTCCACGTACACTTCTTTTCGCGGGGAGAGTTGGAGGCGGCCGTGACCGGATCCGGCCTCCGCATGACTCGCCCGCCCAGAATGGTGACGACCAAGCGGCCTGGAGGGGCTCCCGGCTCGTGGTCGCAGTGGGAGATGGTAGCCGCACGGGAGGGGTAGTGGTGGCAGTACTGGATAGGTTGGTAGCAGACAACGCCGCATCGGCGCCGCTGGCCGGCAAGTCGGTGCTCGTCTGCACTCATGCAACTACTGCCACATCCAAACTGATAATGGCGGTAACCGCGTTGGGCGCAACCGTCACATACGTTCCGGTTTCATACAGCGGCGAGGGTGTCGTGGGCGATATCGGGAACAATTCAGGCGTTGTTGTGGTGGAAGCCACGCCGGATGCCGTTCACCTAAACCTTCCCTCAACCGACATAATATTGGAGGACGGTATGCGCATAAGCAGGATCGTCTACGACAACCCAGAGAAGTACCGGTGGAAAGAGCACTTATACACCATCGAGCAGACCACCAGCGGCATCCACGGTTTTGAGAGATCCATTAAGTCTGGGCTCTTGTACCCGGTAGTGAATCTGGCCGAGGCGGAGATGAAGCGCGAGATGGAGAATTCCGCGGCCACGCCGGAGTCGATACTCTCCCTTCTTGTGTCCAGAGAGTCGCTCACATTGTCCCGGAAACGCGTCTTGGTCATGGGATACGGATCCGTAGGCCGCGGGGTCTCAAGACTTTGCGCTTCGCATGGCAGTGTGGTGACGGTTGCGGAAGAGGATCCGGTGCGCCGCGCCGTCGCTGCATCGCATGGTTATATGACGGTTGACGTACTAGGTATAGACACGTCACTGGCGCACCAAGACGTTGTGGTCTCCTGCACACCCAACGGCAACGGACACTCCCTTGAACTGGAGCAAATCATGTTGATGAAGAACGGTGCTTTGGTGGTCAATGCCGGTACCGGTACGGGCGAGGTGACGCGTGACGCGCTGGCTCCAGGCTCGTACGAGAAAAACAGGGCAACAATCACCATAACGGAGAATGGCGATGGCTGCGTCACATGTGGCTTCGAGAAGATGGGCATGAGGAAGACGGTACGCATAGTATGTTCGGCCACACCGCTGAATCTCGGCTGCGGCGCCGGCACGACTGATGATGTGATGGATGTTGTGTTCGCCATCGCCCTAGCCACGATGATCGGTGTGGACGGCCAGCAACTGTCCAACTCTATACACAATGTGGGGACGGATATTGAGAAGCAGGTGGCGACGGCACTACTGCCGCCAAAGTATGGCTTGGCCCCAAACCACATCGCGGAGGGGGATTTGGTTCGCGAGGAGCGGCCTTGGGGGCGCCTGTTTAGGTTCGTGCCTGCAGAAGGGACTCCCGCGCTCACCCGGTTCTCCACAGTCAGGGCGTCGTTTGATCCCGGCGCCACTACCGAAGGCCACTACCATGCCGTATCGGAAGAGGCGTATCTTGTGGAGTCTGGCAGCGCCGACATCTTGGTATGGGATCCGAAAGACCCGAAGGGTGAACGAAAGACGTACCATGTGGTGGCCGGAAGCCACTTGTCCATACCGCGCGGCATGGCGCATCGCGTATTTGCCGGTCCCGCCGAGGAGTTCGTATGCGTCATAGTTGCGTCCCCTCCCTTCTCGTTCTGGGATCAATTCTTCCCGAAGCTGCCTGTGTAGGCGCGGTTGGATATCGAGTTGTACGACTGCCAGTTGCACTGTACGGAGTCCGTGAGTGGGCTGTAACGTTGACAGCGCCTGTAACGGATAGTGCCCAGGGTGGAAACGGTGGTCAAAACCGCGGAGTGGAAATGCGGATTGGGGTGGAAGCGGGGGTCAATTAAGGCGCAGGCGCCATTTTGTGCCAGGCGCCATCAACGTGCCAGTCCACTACTTCTTGGATATTTATATGGCACATGACACCACAGAGCGATGAAGAAGTTTAAGCACACCAACGAGGAGCTGGAGGCGGCCCGGCTCCGGGCAGAGAAGGCCAGAAAGGGCAACTAGGCCCAGTACGGACCGGGACGCGATCCCGTCCTCATTTGTTTGCCTCGCTACGGTGGTTGGTCACTCGAATACTTGGCCTAGTCGCCCCTCTCGGCGGCAGGCCGTATTGAGACCAAGTCGTCGGGATCCGCCCTTATGCAGTCGGTGCCTACCGGGCGCAGGGGCGCAAACCGCACCGACCCGCTCGGCACGTACCCGTCCTCCTGAAGCTGGCGTATTCTGCCGGACACCGTCTGGCGGTGGGTCTCACAGGCCACACCCACCATGTACTCGTCCGGGCCGCTGGCGACGGACACCGTATACTGCGGTGGGTTGGGGCACTGGCGCCCGTCCTTCACCATGGCACACCTGTTCGGAAGCACGTCGCACTTACGGCCCGGTCGGGTATAAAACATGCGACCTGCCATCGGCGTGCCGCGCCCCCCCCCCCTCCACAATACCCATAATGCCGTGCGACACACCCGTATGGGTTGAAGCGATACGACGTCGCCATAGTGGGCGGGGGGATACTGGGGGCGGCCATATCGTATTTCATGGCGTTCCTCAACCCCGGAGCGGACATAGTCCTCATAGAACGCGAGAGGGAGGCGGCATGCCACGCCAGCGGTAGAAACACCGGCAAGGTGCACGCCCCGTACCTGTACGACCCCGACAAGAAAGGGCTCTTTGCCCGGGCCGCCCTGGCCGGCTACTCCATGTGGAGGGAGTACGCCCATACCAAGGAACTCCCTTTCCGGGACGACGGGGTGATAGAGGTGGCGCTGGACCCCGGACAGGCCGCCACACTGGAAAAGTACCGGAGATGGGGCATCCGCAACGGCCTGGGCGAGGGGGACATGACCATGCTGGACGGCCGGGATCTCCGCCGGACAGAGCCGGAAGTGCGCTGCCACGCCGCCCTGGTGTGTAGCAGGGACGCGTCGGTGGACTACCGCGCCCTCACCGCGCACATAGTACAGGATGCCGTATCGGCCGGCGCCGAGTTCCTGCCCGGCCACGACGCCACGGCCATTGCCGTCGCGGGCGACCGCGTCCGCATAACGCTGAACCGGGTGGGCGCCCTGGAGGCGGACTTTGTGGTGAATGCCGCCGGGGGGAGATCCATGGAGGTGGCCCACAAGATGGGCATCGCCACGGATTACACCAACGTGTACTTCCGCGGCGAGTACTGGAGGGCTCCGCCAGCCTACCGCGCCCTGACGTCCAAGAGCGTCTACTCGGTCCCCTCCAACCCGCGGTATCCCTTCCTGGATCCCCACTGGATAGTGAGGGTCGATGGATCCTGTGAGGTGGGGCCCAATGCCGTCCCCGTCTTCAGCCCGTACGGGTACGACGCTGCCAGCAACGCCCGCAGCATGCTGCCCAAGGTAATGGAGATGCTGGGATCGGGCGCCCGCCGGACCGCGATGGACCCGGAATTCCAGAGGATGGCCGCCAAGGAGATTCGCTCCTCTCTCTCAAAGCGCTCCATGATCGGCAGGGTGAGGCGGTTCATTCCCCGCCTGGACCCGGCCAGATTCGCCCGGCGCGGGACGGCGGGCATACGGTCGCTGGCGGTGGATGCGGAGGGCGCCTTCGTGCCCGACGTGATGGTAATGGAGGGCCCACATTCCCTGCACATACTCAACTACAACTCGCCGGGAGCCACCGGAGCCCTGCCCTTTGCGGCCCATATCATACGGACGGCCGCCGACGCGGGACTATACCGGAACGAGCTGGAGGACGCGGCCTGCGGCCCCTGGAGGTACGGCGAGGTGGCCCACGCCATATAGTCAGGATTCGGGCAGGGTGTCCTGTTTGGCAGGGGAAGCGTCGTGGCATTTGCGGTCCAGTACCCTGCGGATACGAAGGGCGCGAGAGCGCCCCATGCCCGGAATCTTGGCCAGGTCCGCCGTCGAGGCAGACAGGGCCGCCGCCGGCGTCTGGAACCTCTCCAGCATGCGCGTGCCCAGCCTCTCGCCGATGCCCGGCAGGCTACACACTATGCCCAGCTGCTGCCGCTCCACGTCCGCGTACTTGCGGATCTTCTTCACCAAGGGGCCGGCGGACTTTGGACGGCGGGCGGCCATGGCCGCCAGCAGTCGGGCCGTGCCCTCGGCGTTGGGGGTCGGCACCACCGGTATGTTGTAGTCCAACGCCACACCGCTCAGGGCGCCATAGAACACCATGGGGTTGTCCAGAATGCCCAGCAGGTCGTCGGCGTTTCCCTCCACCACCAGCACCGGATGCTCAAAGTGCTCCTTCATGCGGGAGCACTGATCTGGGAGCCGTCCGTCGAATATGGACGAGACCATGTCGTGTATGCTCTTGCGCTCCACCACCGTCTCGTTGGCCACTATGTAGTCGCCCACCGGTAGCGTCCTGGCCTCCAACTCCAAGCCCGCCTTCTTGAGCAGTGCGGGTATTCCGCTCTTGCGTTCGCGCTCGTCGGCCACTATGCGCAGCCCGCCCAAGGACAATCAGGTCTCCGACGGCGACGCCGCGCCGCCCCGCAGGGCCGCCTGTATCTTGGCGTCTTGTTCGCGGAATGTCTTTTGGAGTCTGTCGCGCTGCTTCTCCATAACGGCGGTCTGGGTCTTGGCCAGCTCCAGCCGCTCCTCCAGATCCGAGATGAGCTGCTGCCTCTCCGTCCTAATCAGTATGGGACCCGACTGCCTGTACACCGTCTCGCCATCGGCGGCATTCTGGAGCTCTTCAAGCGCCCTCTCCGTGCTGATGCGCTCCATCTCCAGCTGCTGCTGCTGCGCGGCCATTGCCTGCAGGTTGCTCTGTGTCTGCTGGTACTGTTTTATCTGCTCTTGCAGCCAGGGAGGCACCTGCTGTGACATCATCTGGGCGCCGGCCCCGCGCCATTATAACCTACCGACCGGATGGAGTCATCGGCGGCCTGCGCCAATCGCAGCACCGAGTTCACGCCTGCCCGCAGGTGCGATATGCGGTCGGCCGTTATGTCTATCTGCACGTCGTCCTCTAATGACATCCGCACGCGGTCTGGACCCTCGTAGTACAGGCCGTCGGCCGAGACGGCGCCGTATATGGCTCCGTTTCTGGGACCCGCCCGTATGGTGATGCGGGCTCTAAACCTTGATGTCATACGCGGTGCCGGCCACCTTGTACAGGCACTTCTTGCACGACCATATCCCCACCGCGTCGCGGCCAAACCTAGCCGAGCCGCACCGGGGGCAGGTCCTCTTCTGCTTCAGGGTAAAGTGCACCTTGGTGTACTGCTTTCGTATCTTGATGCCGTATCGCGCACCCAGTCCCTTGAGCGACTTTTTCTTCTTCATTGTTTGGCCGCCGCCTCCAGTGTACGGCGTATGGCATCGGCGGACTTGACGGCCGTCTCGCCGCAGGCCACCAGCTCATCCAGGGTGAAGCCGTTCTTGCCCCCCTTCTGGATGGCGCAGATGTCCCGGTTGGAGTCAGTCGTAATGGTGATGCGGGCGTCCATGCAGTCCCACTCGTCGGAGTTTGGGTCCACCACTATGTGGTTGCCGATCTTGGCCATGGTCACCGACACGGGGACGGTGGTGGTGGGCAGGGACGCGTCGCCCTCCTGTAGTACCGGGCCGTCCTCGCCGTACTCCCAGCGGGGCATCCGGGCCGAGAGTACGGCCGAGGTCGCCGCGTACGAGCAGGCATCAAAGAGGTTCCCGTCATAGTCCACCGCCACGTTGTCGGCAAACACCCCCACTACCGAGACGTCCCGCTTAATGACCAGCTGGGACAGATCTATCATGTGGCTCTCCCGTATTCCACGGTCCACCACCCGTGCCAGCTCTATTACCGACTCGTTGGGCGGTCCCGTCTCCACCGTGGGATGCGAGAGCGGGAGCAGCTCCGCCGTGCAGATGAATATCCCCCGGTCACCCACGTCCGGGAATGGACGATCGGGCTGTATCTTGACACCGCACACCACCTCGGTATCCCCCAGCCGCACCCGGGCCGAGCCGTTGGCCTTGGGTATGGCGCCCGTCTCTATTACGATAGACCGGTGCTCGTCGAACCCGCGGCCGTCTACCCTCTGGCCGTCATCCAGCAGCTGGTGTATGCGACTCTTCTTGAGCTCGTCCATCGTGGTGAAGACTGTCATCTCTCTGCCTCCCCGTCAAAGTACTTTTCCATCAGGGCCTTTTTCTGTATCTCGTATACCAGCTTGCATCCCCGTATGCCCGTCTCTATGCACTGCTTGTACTCGTCCAAGGACATCACCCCGTCCAGCTGGAGCAGTGTTATTCGGTTGAGGTTGGGCATGTACCCTATGGGCATGTCAGCCTGCCCGGCCTGGTCCTCCTCGTTGTTTATGTCCAGTACTATGGTGTCGGCGACCTTGCCAGCGGCGCATGCCGAGACCATGTCCCTCATGGGGATGCCCGCGTCGGCCAGCGCCACCGACGCCGCGTCCAGAGCGGCGCACCGACTGCCACCGTCGGCCTGCAGTATCTCGATGTACACATCGACCACGGTCCGGGGAAACCTCTCCAGCATGACGGCCGGCGCCAGCGCCTCCTTTATGACCTTGGATATCTCTATCTCCCGGCGGCTGGGGGCGGGGTTCTTCCGCTCGGTCACCGAGAACGGCTCCATATGGTAGCGACACCTCAGTATGCCGGTGTCTGCGTCGGACATGTGCTTGGGGTGGATGTCCCGGGGGCCGTACACGCCGGCCAGTATCTTGTTGTCGCCAAACTCGATGTACGCCGAGCCGTCGGCGTTCTTGAGCACGCCCGCCTTGATGGATATGGAGCGGGGCTCGTCTATGCGGCGGCCGTCGCAGCGTATGCCGTTCTCGTCCAAGAGCACCATGTCGGTGGCCCGGCCGCCCATTACGACCTGCCTCCCAGCATCTCCCGCACCCTGTCGGTCAAATTTGATGTATGCGCCAGCCTGTCCACCATCGCGATGGCCTCCTTGGCCTTTAATAACCCATTGGGATCCTCGCAGGAGACAACGACCCAGCCGTTCTGGCCCACCGTTATCAGCGAGTCGGTCTGCGTCTCTATCATCTGTATCATGGTTCCACGCTTGCCTATGAGTCGCGGTACCTTGCTGGCGGACATTTCCACCAGCTCGCCGGAGTCGATCTTGCCCAGATCCCGGTCGGTTATGGTGAGCAGTGGATCCCGGCTCCTGTCCGAGTTGGCGATGCGGGCGGCCACCAGATCCCCCCTCTTGAGGCGGCTGGCCAGCTCATCGGAGCGGGCCGAAAAGTCCCTTCCAAAGACGTCCGTGGCCGGTAGGAATCCCACGTAGCACGAGTTGATGTCCAGCTCCCAGGCCAGCGAGGTGTGTGAGGTTACCTTGCCCACCACCATGTCATCTATGCGGGGCATGTACTTGCCGGTGAGGGGGATCACCCGGACGGCATCATCAACTATCTCCGAGACGCCTACCGCGGTGGAGACTATGAGCCGGCCGTCCAGCACGGTGTTCTGGTCCGGCCGGTACGATCCTGATGTGATCACGTCGCCGGGTATCACGCGCTTGCGCCTATCGCTCATTTGGATACCTCCACGCTAGCTGTTCCCCGAGTGATCTGATTCAGCCTGTCAATCACGGCCTGCCTCCCCGCCGCGGATATTTCTAGTATTGCTTTCAGCGAGCCGTCGGACCTCCAGTCCGAGGCGGTCACCTTGCCCATGGACTTGAGCACCGAGTACGAGTGTGACGAGAACTGGGCCGGGACCGTGACCTCCAGCGCCACGCTCTCGGTGCGGAGTGGGATTATGGAGCGTATGCTGTCCACCACCCCGGCAACCTGCTCGTCCGCGGGTTTCTGCGGGTCGATGCTGACCCGGGCATCCCGGATGGCCTGCTGTATGCGCAGGGGTGGGTGGGGTAGATGCGTGCGGGGATCCACGTACGTCTTGGATATGCGCTCCACCACCTGCAGCCGCTTGGCCTCGGTCATCCGACGGCGCTGCTCGGTGGTCAGGTTCAGCACCCCCTTCTCCAGTATTATTGCGGCGGCCGAGGCCGGATCCGCCGTGCCGAATGCCTTCACGAGGCTCTCCTCGGAGGCCCGGGTGCCCCGGCCCGAGTCGGTGTACACCTCCTCGGAGACCAGCACGGCCGATGCCTGTACCTTCTTGCCTGTGCGGTACTCCAGGGCGGGATCCGGCTTCACCAGTATCTCAAAGCGGGCGGACCCGTGAGTATATCTCACCAGGGTGTAGTCTGCCATGCGGGATGGTGCGCCTGCATGAGTATTTAGACATACGGGAAGGTGATCAGGATGGGAGGTCACCGGCGCCCGCGCTGCTCGGCGCGGCGCCTTGCGGCGCGTTCTCGGGCTTAAATAATCCCACAGACACCAGCATCCGTGTACACTCAGCGTCGCAGCCGGGCGTGGTACCTGCTCCCGATATTCCTGGGGGTTGTGGGCGGGGTGATAGCCTACTTTGTGCTGCGGCAGGACGATACCCACCTGGCCAAAAACTGTCTGTACCTCGGAATAGCACTCACCGCCATACACATAGCACTAACGCTGATACTGGACTTGTAGTTTATCGCCGATGCCCGCATATGGCAGGCCCCCGGCACACCAACCTCGCATTCTGGCATGTGGCCGGATCCGCGCCGTGGGCTGGTGAGTTGGCGGCGCCCGCCTGCTTTGGCATGCGCCAGGTTGCCTGACCTTCGTTTCTACTTCTACCCACATGTCCACGCACCAGACGAACCCCCGCTTCACACGATCCAGAAAGAACTTTGTTTTCACTCCAGAGACAGGCGCCGTTATCTTATCAGCCGACTCGATCCGGAACTGTTAAGATAACGGGGGGTGGGACATGGTGTTAATTCCGGGGGGCGGTGTTAAGGGGAGGGGGGTCTGGCTGCTCAAGTATGTGCATTAGCCCCATTTTTACCCCCTTTTTCTATAATCCTTATATACCACAATTACCATATTTTGTATGAGACGATACCTCTATAAGAGGGGATATAAAGAGAATAAACGGTGGCCAAGGCCCGCCGGATCCGGCACGACCGGTGTCGGATCCACTCCTTGGCCATCGATTTGCTTGTTTTCATATATGAGACAATATAATGGTTGGTAAAGATGGCGACTGTTAAGATACTGTGTGGTGGAAAAATGATGGTCAGGCTGCGGACTTGGCCGCAGCCTGAATAAGGGTGAGTATCTTGTCGTTCCCTTCTATGCGGATGCCCGCCGCCTCGCCGGGGGTCTGGCCGTCCAGGGACAGGTGCGGGCGTATATGGTTGTGGTACACTTGCAGGCCCGCTATGATGGCCGAGTCGTCGCGCTTCAGGCCGCGCGTCACTTTCTCGCGGTGCCGTATGGTGGCGCCGTTGAAACTCTCCATCTGGTTGTTGTGGTGCACCCCGTCGAACTCGACTTGGTTGATGTGGGTGGTCTGCTTCTGGAGATAGTTGCGGGGGGCATACAGGTCGCGCCACGCCTCGTGGAAGTTGGCGGCCTTGTCGGACACCAGAGTCTGGGGGACCTTGCCCGTAATGTGGCGGGCCTTCTCAAACATCGGCTTTACGTCGTCGGTTCCCTTGTTCTCGGACACCATCTTGGCTATCCAGTATCTCGTCTCGGTATCCAGCATGGCAAACAGGTAGCGCTGGTTGCCCTTCACACTCACGTACACCTCGTCGGTGCGCCACTGCTCTCCGACATTCGGGGCTATGGTATCGGCGTATCGTTCCATAAGTTTGCCATACTGGGTGGCCCAGTTGAATACCGTGACATGTGAGACCTTGACGTTCATTTTCTTGAGAAATGTAGCGGTCTTGCGGGTGGACATTCCCGCAAACACCAGTTCGACAGCCTGCGAGATTTGTTCTGGCGTGGCACGCTTGTTCTCAAAGCCCAGGTTGTGGGTGAACCGCTTTCCGCAGTCCCTGCATCTATACTCCTGTATGTCACCCTTCTTGAGATGCCGTATGCCGTACTTGGCCGTGTTGGCGCTGCCGCACTTGCACTGGCCGGGACGCACCGTCTTGACGGTCACGCCATTCTGGACGGCCTCCCTCATCCGTATGGAGATCTCAACGGCGTGTATGTGCTTACATTGGTGGCCCGCCTCCATGTGGTCGGGACAGGAGCATATCCAGCCCCGTTCGGTATGGAATACGGCGTAGGCGCGGTCGGGCCATGTCTGGCTTTGAACCTCATACTCGATGTCGTCTATGCGGCGGATCTGCCCGCCGTTCTCTATGATGCGACGGCCCCGGTCCGCTCTGGTGGGGCCGATCACCTTGGTGGCGTTCTTTTGGCTCTTGGGCGTTTCTTTCATGGTTTGGAGGTAATGTAGGTAATATATAACGGTTAGGCGGAAGTGATTCATATTGTTTTTATTGTAGATACAGAAATGCGACATGTGGCAGAAATAACCAAACTGACACCAGCCAACACCACCAACTCCCTGCGGACCACCGTCCCCCACAGCATAGTCCGGGATCTGGGGCTGAACCGCCATTCTCACCTCAAGTGGGTCACGGTACGGGACGGGGACGCAGTGTCCGTCAAGGTAGAGCCGGTTAGGTAGCGGTCACGGTCCGGGACGTGTGACTAGATCTGATTTATGCGGTGCGCGGGTTAGGTCCGCTCTACTTACTTCGCACACGAGCCCAACAGCCGAGAGTTATGACAGTGACCATGATCGCGGCGGACACGGCGCAGAACCCAACCATGGACTCATGTTCAGCACCCGTGACGATTGCATACGTCAACGGCGCGAGTACGGCGCAGAAATACAGTATTGTCCCATGCCGCCCAAACAGGCCACCGCGTGATAGGGTGATCGACTTGTCCTTTTGCATACGATGATATGTACGCTGGTCTCTATATACACTTACAGCTAGTTTGTGGCATACATCCATTTGATGTAAGCACTGATGCAGATCAGCATACAGATAAAATAAACGACAAGACCGGCCGAGTACGTACATGTATCAACCGCGCCAACAAACAAACCAAGCACGGCAACAAAGGGGATCTCTACCGCCCTATCACACAGCCCAACATAACCGGAAGCAATAGTAAACGGGCCGACAAGACTGCCGCACAACAATAGAATCAATATGACCGACTCCGTCTTACTCATACCATCCCACCTGACAAAAGTTCTACGTCAGATAAATGGTCAGCGCCAAGGTCGCGCCGCCCTCCTGCATCCGAATGAAAGGAAAAAAGTGTTCATGGGCCGCAACGGGTGGCCAAGCTGGGGTTGGAATGGAGGGGAGGTGGAGCTTCTGGCCGGGTGGCTCAAGGCACCACCATGACTTGCGACACCACCATGGACTCAAGCGAAAGCCCGTCGCCGTACATGATAGTTCCAGAGCCGAGGCGGAGTGTCATGTTCGTCACACCAACCAGCTGCTTGGCATCATCATAGGCCAACGACAGCCACACCAGCGTACTGCCGTCCGGCATCACACTGCGTGCGCCCGCGTCCAGACCATCCAGCTCTACGGCGCCGAATCCGGTCTCGGCTAATACGCTCATGTTCCCCTGCCAGTTGTCCGCCAAGATGACCGGGGTGTCAAACGTCAGTATGGTGTAGTTTAGGTGCCTGTGGTATACGGCAGAGTTGATGTTGGGAACATCTTTGACCGGCTCGGTGGCGGGCGCCGGGGCATCACACACCATAGGCTCCGGTTCAATGTTGCGGATTAGTGTGGCTATGGACTGCATTGTTTGGCATGAATGATCCCGCACATAGCCATCACCGCACACCCCACTGGCAAACGGCAAGGCGTGTCGCTGTATGATGTGTCTCGCACCATGTGTGGTTCCCTCCTGCGACTCGTCTACAAACAGAATGGCCTTCGGTGTCGTTGCCGGGAATACTGCAAAGCATGGTTCTATCTGTCTGGTTTCGGTCGGCATCAGATAGACAGTCCCCCCCACACAGGAACCGGTAAAGGAGCCACGCTTACTTTGATCCCACAGGTATATGCCCTCTATGGATATGACCTTGCCTCCTGTGTTTTGGAGTGTGACGGTGAACGTCAACAGATCCGTATGGTTGCCATGCTCCCGCACCACGTCAGTGACGGTGACGTGGATGTCCAACGACCTATATGCCGCCTGACCGTCTGCGGTAGCAACCCCCGACGCGACCAGCAGCGGAATCAGGAACAGTGCAAGGGCGACGACAGTGCTCTTACCGCGGATGTCAAGGAACCACTCCTCTAGACCTGAATGAAAGAAAAAATTGGTCATGGGACCAGTTCCAGCCCCACGACAATCTCGCTTGTGTTGGTTTCGCCGTCGCCGTACAGTATGGTGCCGGGACCCATGAGGAGTGTCATCTCGGTGGCGTCCCTGAGATGCTGGTAGTCGGAGAATGCCAAGGCCAGCCACACCATACTACCGGGTGACATCACGTTGTTCGTCAGCCCGTCCAATCCGTCCAGCTCCACCGGTCCGTCTGCGGTCTCGGCCCGTATGGTTGTGTGGTCACGCCATCCCTCGGCCAGTTCAACCGTGCCATCAAACGACACCACAAGGTCATTTATGTAGATGTGATATGCGGCGGTGCCCACATTTGGCATACCGCCGGTCATGGTGGGTGTCGAGGCCTGCACGCATTGAGGGAGTTCGGGCTCGATGTTTTGAATCAAGCGTGTTATGCGTTGTACACCTTGACATGAGATACCATCATATCCAAGCTCGCACGCTCCAGTTTGGAAAGGTAAAGCGTGGATGTTGGTGCCCTCAAAGGACCTATCATAACCATAGAACGAAATGGCTACTGGGTCTTGTGCCGAATCTCCAAAGAAGCACGGTGTCAGCGTTTGTGTTTGGCCAGGGCCGAATGTCACCCATTCCCGTGTTGAACAGTCGTTTTCAAGGTCAGAAATATCCATCCACAAATGCGACGCATCAACAAACAACGTCTTGCTGCCTGTGTTGGTGACATCAACGGTGAATGTCCACTTGTCCACAAAGACACCATGCTCCCTAACCACATCTGTGACAACGGCTCTAACGGCCAAGGGGCTGACCTCAATATCATCTGTCTGCGCGAATACCGGTGGCGCGGCCAGTGCCACTACCGCTAACGCGGCCATGGCCGCTATCGTTGTATGTGCCTTCTGGGATCTCCCCACGACTGGGGCAGTCCCGTCAGTGTTTGAGTTCATGGCGTGGCGGACATATGTCTGACTATATTAAACTATAGAATCTATGTCATAGTCTTGGTTATAGGTATGACCACAACTATAATCTTGGCTATAATTCTGGCTATTGTCATACATAAATCGACATGCCATGGCGCCACATCCATGGACGACCACATTGGGTGGCCCCAAATCCGGGTTCAGGTTAGTGCGGCCACCTACGAGAAGCTGTTCCGGCGAGCGCACGAGGACATGGTACAGGACATGCGGGGGCGCCGCACCGCGTACCACGCCTCAACGATAGTCGATGCGGCCCTAGCCAGGTATCTTGACAGGTAGGACACCCTCCT
>JAEFDA010000048.1 GCA_016126025.1 Nitrososphaerota archaeon
AGGATGGTTCGCGCACGGCTTCCCATCCGTCAAGATCGATCGGGCTACTTCAAAAAGCAAAACGGTTACTCCTATTAGGATAATCGGCATTATACGTGAGTGGTAGAATCAATCCGACAACTAATCCTAACGCGCAGAACAGCAACAGATATTTTGATATTGATCCGAATATATCGTTGGGCACGCAGTCCCGACAGTGTGAGAGAAGTAGTTGCACTCGGGCCAAAAGAGATGCCACTGCAATCCCAACCATAATCGAGACGACTGCCCACACTTCAAACTCATAGTACAATGTGGCGATTGAAAGCGTGACTACAAACACTACGAAACCCGCACTCGCGCATGTGAGCGATCCGCACATGCCGCCTATTACTCGCGCCACTCTCTCTTTGTCTTGGTCATTCATACTGACCACTATTCACCGCGCCTGGCGCCAGTCCGTTCGTACTCCAAGATTTTGTAAGACCTCATCTTGCCAGATATAACTCCTATCCGAAACACTCATACTCCAAATCGTGGGCTTATCGGCCAAAACCGGCCCCTGATCAGCCAAAATGCTGCCCGGCTTGACATCCAGAGGAAATGCAAACCCGGACAAGACCACCTTAGGATGGGCCTCGAACGGCGAGAATGCGCTTGTTGGACAACCCCGGGTCCGCCCCAGAACAATTAGGCGGTTTGTATGTCAACTGCCCCGGCCGCCATAAACGTCAGAACTTGTATTTGCTTAGCTGCGCGTACTCGGGATACCTTGCGTATATTTCACGCAGAAGCGCGTCTAGATCCTTGCCATTGATGTCGCTTTTGATCTCTTCCAGCCGCCTGAGTATGGCCTCGAACTGGTGTTCGCGATACGCGGGCTCGGTCAGCAGCCGATCTACCAGCATCTTTCCCTTCTCGGTAATCCTGTACCGGTACATGTACTTGCCAGAGGGGCCCTTCGTTGGCTCTTCTTCGAGCAGATCATGCTCAATTAGGCGGTTAACGTCCAGCTGCAGTGCTTTGGAGTACGGTCCGTAGTCATACGGAACGAAGTTAAAGTCCGTTCTGGCATTTGTGCCGGCTTGCTTGGCCTGCAGCAGGAAGATCATCTTCTGAAACCGGGTCCTGCCCATGATGGGCGAGCAGCTGTTTGCGAACGCCAGCAGCAGGGGGCAGACCGTCCTAATCTTCAATGCTCTCCATCTCTAGCTTGCCGCCATGTTCGAAGTCGGAGTCAAACTGTTCAACCTTGCCGCGCACGAACGCGCCATCTCTTATCACCACGCCGCAGTCAGGCAGGCTAAACCTGAGAAGGACAGCCGTCCCGTCAACCAGATAGTACGGTGGCGATACGCCGTTGCTGGTGCGCACATCCGCGCCGTTGTTACCCAGATCTTCCAAGATGTCCTTAAAGGCCGGCGTGCTCAGCACTTGCAAGGCCTTTCCCTCCCTGAGAAGCTTGTTGAACATCTTGTGCTCGGACGAGCCAATCCAGTTCAGGTCAGGATCAGTGACCTTTAGCGACGAATTGCAGTTCGCTACCAGCGAGTGCAGCTGTACCATCACCCCGCTTATGCCCTGTACCACCCAGCAGGTCGTTTCCCGTACCATCTGTTCGTACCGCTTCTCATACGCCTCTTCTGCGCCTTGCTGCAGAGCCTTCTCCTTCAGATCCCCGACCTCGCCCAGCAGCCGGTCTAGCACGTATCGTGGATTCTGGGCATCATATTTTGTTGGCCTACCGTCCAACTTGATAACGGCCCCCTTCAACGCAGATAGTTCGTCCAGGACGGAGTATATTTTTCCTTGGGCCACGCCTGCGTGGATCACCAGATCTGCGGGCTTCATGGCGCCCCTCTCCACCAGCGTACAATACACCGATGCCTGTCCTTCGGTCCATTTAAGCAATTTTAGTACATCTTTGAGTTGTTCTAACATTCTACCACTACCAGTTGGTCTAACCTCTTCACTTTTGAGTTTATTACATGAGACCTATTAACCCTTTGGTATATCATGAGGGCAATGGGTAACACAAGCACAAACGGAGACACGATTGCGGTCAGCTTCATGTATGAGAACACTGGCAAGCAAGCCAAGTTTCCGGCGCAAAAGGATGCCAAGTTCGATGACGTCGTAAACGAAGCGTACAAGGAACTGGGCGAGCAGAGGAAGCCTAGCGACAACTTCCTCTGCATGAACGGCGCCCCGCTCGACGGAGATCTGGACAAGGCCCTGCAGTACGTCGTTGACAACGTATGCAAGGAGGCCAGTTTTCGTATAAAAGGCAAGAGCGGGGGCGCCCTTTTTTATTTTGATGAGCCATGAACGCGCTATGCAGAACCAGCCCGGAACTGGCCAGTGCCCAATTCAAGGAGGACTTGGAACTCATCCCCAGAGGCTATGCGGAGCGGTACGGCTGGAACCTTAAGCCAGACTTTGATAAACTGAGCCTCTATGTGGACATGTGGTCGGTTGACGAGCGGTACGTCCGACTGGACGACTTTTACGTCGCCATGGACATGTCCTATTATAGGACTTGGCCGCCCGGGGTGACCTTTGTCAATCCGGAGACTAGGGCTTTCGAGCCCGACACCGACATGCGCTGGCTACCGTCGATAAAATCAAAACCGCCGGGGACCGATATTGCCTACCACCCAGCCTATACTCTGAACACCGGCGAAACCAAACAGATGATCTGCAACTCAATGTGCCTGGAATACTACCAGTCGAACCACAGCCCTGCGCCAGAGGAAAAATGGGATCCAGGCAGGCACAAGCTGTTCGCTACCCTGAACTTGATCCAGACGATGCTGACCGAGCCTTACTACGGAGGCCGCGCGGGTTGAGGAAATTGCGCCCCATCCGGCAGAGCAAAAGCGGCAGGGTCCTGCTGGTGCCAAAACACGTCGTACGGCAGTCGTACGAGGCATTCGGCGACTACTGCCGGCAGAGGCTGGAGTCGGTCGTCTACTGGTATGGGCTGGAGACGCCCGGATCAAGCACGGACGTCGCTGTGGCGGTTGCCATCCCGGACGCGCAGTGCCACCCCACATGGTACGAGGTATCGGCAGAGCAGGCATCCGCGATGAGAACGACCATGGCCACGGCCTCCTTGGTCTGCCTTGCGCAGTTCCATACCCACCCTTGGAAAAACACTAGGCATTCGCTATACGACGACCGAAACTCGATAAGCATCAGGAACGGCTTTCTGTCGCTGGTCGCGCCCAATTACGGGTGCAGACAGGATCTAGGGTTGGAGGAAGTGTCCGTACATGAGGCGTGGGATGTGCGCTGGTACCTGCTGGCAAAACCGGCCGGGCAGCGGAGGATCCGCATTGTCGACGATGCCGTAGACCTGCGAGGTGTTAGATGATTGGAGAGGCATCTGGCGGGAGATGTTGGCGACAAATTCTCCGGACATGCTCCAGGAAAATCAAATATCGGGATCACCATATCCGAAGCGTTTGCGGCACGCAGGGACGGACAACTGCTGCTTTGGATGATGTCCAACCTGATTTGCAGACTCAAGGGGGTGGTGTCCGAGTTAGAAATCCGCGTTCCGCCCTCCGTGCAAACGTCGGCGCCGCGATACATGCCGTTTGGATCTACCTCGCCGAACTTAAGAACGGCCCTATCTGATGCGCTAGGGCACTGCGCGCGTGATTGCAGCGTGGAATGTACCGGTGGCGATGATCTGCGACCCTGCCTTGACGCGGTGGTTGTTCTCGGCCAGGATACAGCGACCAGTGCAAAAGCTCGATTCATGAAGAGTGCCGCGTGTAGCGGCTGGCTGGCGTACGTGGGAGACAGGGAGGATCTCTGCGATCTGAATCTGCCGGACACCGGAAACCCGTTTGGCGCGTTTGCGGCGGCGTGCATCGCTGTCGGAGAGGTCTACAAGTCCGTGTGCGGAATGAGGCCGGACAAGGGCGACATGATAGACAGCATGTGTTTTTCGGCCTATGATCTCGGGCGCTACTTGAAGCCGTGGGGGAATCTGGAAAACCCGCCCGTGTACGGCCCCGTCGATCTCGGCAACCTGCATGTTTGTGGCGCCGGGGCCGTAGCACATGCGTTCTGCCAGGCCCTCCTTCCGATGGATGGTCTTGACGGAAATCTGTTTTTCATAGATCAAAGCACGGATCCGAATAACTCCGACGAGAAAATCGAGACCACCAACTTGGCCAGATACATCATGGCCTCCAACCAGGATGAAGGCAGAGACAAGGCAAGGTTGCTTGCCGACAGGATGTCCGCAAACGGTATTCAAACCGGTTTTTCAGACGACGGCTTCGAGGCGTACGTCAACCGCGCCAACAACGTGAAACTCCCCCATGTCGTATCATGTGTGGATAACAACGGTGCGCGCCATGCAATCCAGGACCGGATTCCCAAGATGATACACGGCGGAAGCACGTCGGATTTGAGATCCCAGGTTTCCGTTTATGATCTGGGATGCGATGACTGCCAATGCTTAAAGTGCTATAACCCCAAGAAAGACGCGGCAAGCGATGCGGAGGTTTACGAACGGTTGAAAAACATGCCGATGGAACAGCGGAGGGCCCTTGCCGTTGACAGGGGTATGGAACCAGAAGTGCTGGAACAGCACTTGCAAGATCTCGTATGCGGAACACTAGGCAACGAGTCCATCCAAAAGTTTGCCGAGATCGACGATGCGCCGGAGTTTTCAGTAAATTTTGTGTCTGCACTAACCGGCGTGCTCTTGGCGGGCGAGGTGGTAAAGAGCAAAAGCAGTCGACTCAGACCCGCGCTGGACGGCAGACGGAGAGTCGATGCATCCTATGCTTTCTTTACCAATAGGTGCTATTTGGCGCCTGTAAAGCCAAAGCCGGCCTGCTGGTGCAGTACCGGAAAGTCAACTCCCAGAGACGTTTACAAGCAAATTTGGCCCGCCTATAGCGTCGACTAAAAGTTCGTACAGACTGAAGCCCCCAAATCGAAACCAATAGACATTATGCGTAATTAGACAATATGCGTAATTGGCCACTTTCCTGACAAGCCGTAATTCAACCACCAGCAAGCAATTTCGTACATGCCCAACCAGAAGCTTTAGATCTGGGTACATTACGCCCCATCCCAGACATGCCCGAAACCAAGGAGCAGGCCATAGCTAGGCTGCAGCGCGAAAATGATCTACTGAAGGCCCTGCTAAGCGCCGCTACCAGACGCCAAGAGGCGGCGTACCGCGTGTACGGGCCCGAGCAGGATGCCCATATATCCCGACTCACCGTTCTGGATGACATCATCGGAAACCCACGCAGGCTGCACGCCGTCACGCTCTGCACCGCCGAGCAGTTCGACTACATCCTGCACAGGTATACCGCCTAGATAAAGGAACACGGAGACACGACGCTCTTCTGGGATGATGACGTCCGGGCGTTGGACCCGAGCAACCGCTTCAGGCTGTCCATTCGGCACTCCCTCCTGCTGTCTCTGATGCACAAGAAGAGAGGGTGCCGGGCAGCGTCCGGTCAGGTATTCTGAGCCTGAGGCCTGCACGCCGCAGTGTCCTGCGGACGGCAAGCTCTGGCCCAGTGTCCTTGGATCTTGAATATCATCCTGATACACGTCTCTGGCAAAATCCTACCGGCCGCCTCTTGTAGGCGGGGCCACGCGGTATTGGCTTGTCAGCCCGTGGATTCTCGGCTCGCGACCAGAACGTCATCAAATCCTTCTTCATTGCTAGGCCTCTCCATCTTGGCCATCTGCCCGGTGACCGCATCCTCGGGTACCATGTCTTTCCCGGTGAGCCTCGAGTTCCGGTGTCGCGCCGCCTTGGTGTTGCTGGGGAGCGCCGCCCTGATGGTGGCGCCGTGATTGCGGGCCAGCAGAGCGTACGGCTGGTGTATCTCTCTGGTCAGGTTCGTGTCGTCGACCACCACGCTTCTGCTGGCCTTGAGCGCGTCGTCCGCTAGAACGCATTCGAACTCCTTGTTGCGGCTGCTGAGCTTGGCCAGATTCAGGGGTCTCTCCTAGCTGGACCTGTCTATCAGACTGCGCCTTTCGGCTGGCCGCGATGTGTCATCCCAGTGGCTGTCCATGGACACATGTACGTGACCGGGGAACGCGCCGCGGACATGGGTGGTCTTGCCGCTGCCCGCTATGCCGACTATCACGACTATCCCCACGGGCGGCCTTGGCCGATGGTCCGGAAAAGCGTTGCTGGCCAACAACAAGCGTTGGGAGGTGTTCGGACAGCGGCAGCCGCGCTTGCCACCCCGGGCAAGCCATTTTTTGGCAACGGCAGCCGCGCCCTGCCCACCCGTGAAAATAATATACGGCGCAGCAGCCGTTGCAACACCATGCCAAAACCGCGCCGGTTGGCCGTCCTGATAGACATGGACCTGCTGGAGCCGAGGCTGCTTGGGCGTATACTGGCAAAAGCCGCCGACTATGGCGCCATAGGCATCCGGCGCGCCTACGGCAACTGCACAACGCTGTCCGACTGGGGGGCCTGCCTGCAATACCGCGGTATCAAAACCGCGCGCAACTATGGCAGCGGCACCAACGCTGCCGACATCACCCTGATCATCGACGCCGTGGACATGCTCCGTGCCGGGAAAGCCGACGGATTCTGCATAGTGGCCAGCGACCACCACTACACCGGCCTGATCAAGTGGCTCCGAGACGGGAAGGTGCCCGTGGCCGGAATCGGCAGGCGGGCCGCGCCGCGGGACCTCCGGGAGGCGTACAGGGGCCGTTTCACTGCCGTAGAGGACCTGACTAGCGAGGCCAAAGTACCCGACGGCCCCTGTTGGGAAGCCGAGCGCGGCCTGATAGACAGAATCAAGGCCGCCATCAACTGCTCGCGCAAGCCGCGGGAAAAATACGTTCGGCTGTCGCTGGTTCGCGACAGTCTCGGCGACTTTGAGGCCCGGGCCTACTGCTACAGGGATCTGGTGTCGCTTCTCAAGTGGTATGATCAGGAATTCAAGGTGAAGGACGGCCGGGACATAGGTAGGCCGGCGGGCGACTACGTGAGAATATGGCCGTCCTCCGGGCAGGCTGCCGTCGTTTCCACGCCGTGTTCGCCATGGCAGTCTTGAGTACCTGAAGGCGAATTCCGGCTGCGTGTTAGTCGTGCCTCAAGCCTGATTTTGCCTGCCTGGCCGGTGCCTGCGATCGAGCATATGCCGGACATGGAGGCGATGCGGAAGGCCTGCAAGCGGTACCCGGCAGGCGTGGCCGTATCCGTATCTTGCGGGTAGTCAAATCCAATCGAATGCGCCATTTTTTCGTCCGGCACAACATGTTGGGTCGGAATTTGCCAAAGTACCATGATACTCCCTGCGGCGGCGGCTGCAGGGCTGCCGCATGACAGGCCATATATGCCGGAATTGATCGGCATCGACCCAAAAGCATCAATACATGAAAAAAATACGCGCCGCGCCCGGCTGCGAGCGCCAAATCAGGCGCCTGCCCCGTGAAGTCTGTGCGCCGCTAGAGGCGGTACCCGCGGTCAAATCAGGCGCCCGGCTCGATACCCTTGCCTAGGCGCCTGTAACCTGACGCCTCCCCTGGATCCGTTGCGGTTTAGTACCAATTATCTACAGATAAAGGCCCACATCTTTCCGGCACGAAGTATGCGGCGAGCACCTCCACCTGTTGTATAAAATGGACCGGGTGGGATTCGGACCCACGACCTTTGCGGGATTGCTCCTTACGCAGTGTGAGTGCGTCATCCAAACCAGGCTAGACGACCGGTCCGTACTCCCCCCGTATGGGGGACTTTTTGACTCTTTGGGTTCGGAGGCCGATGCCGCGGCGTGTCGTCCTCACGGTTCATTCCGCATGGTAAGGATCTGGAGCATGTCAGCGCGGCACAATCTGCGGGTCTGCCGCGAACCTGCGCCGCGTGTGCCCGCTCCGCCCCCACGTATCATGCGCTTGGGAGGCCGCAACGCTTTCCTGGGGTGGACTTGGGGACGTACTGCGCGGGAACAGCAGAATGCTACTTTTTGGCCCCCAAGTTGCGGTTCTTGAGGCGGAGGTAGCCGTTGCGGCACTTGCGGCAGCGCGTCGCTAGTATGTCGTTACGGCAGCCGCAGTTGAAGCATATCTTCATGTGCAGGCGGGCCTGGGTGGCTATGCGCTTCTTCTCGGGGTCGGTGACCGGCATCGGCCGCCCTTCACCCCCCTCTAATTTAAAGGGATTTTTTCATCTTGCCGGCCAGCAGCACCGGCACCTCGGCGGGCCGGGTGGCGACGGGTATGTTGGCTTTGGCGAACATGCCCACCTTGGACTCGGCCGACCCGTACGTTCCCATCACTATGGCCCCGGCGTGGCCCATCCTCTTCTCCTTGGGGGCGGCCCTGCCGGCTATGTACGCGACGGCCGGCCTCGAGAATCCCGTGTCCATGATACGCTGGGCCAGCATCTCCTCGGCGTCTCCGCCTATCTCGCCCACTATAACCAGCCCTTCCAGTCCCGGCGTGTCCTTTACCATCTCGAATGCGTCCACCAGCTTGGTGCCGTTGATCGGATCCCCGCCTATGCCTATGGTGATGCACTGCCCAAAGCCCGCCGAGGTGAGGGCGTCGGATATCTCGTACAGCAGAGTCCCGCTCTTGGATATCACGGCGACGTTCCCCGCCTTGAAGGGCATTGGGGGCATTATCCCGATCTTGGTGACTTGGGGGATTATCACCCCGGGGGTGTTGGGGCCTATCACGATGGCCCCCTTGCTCTCGGCCAGCCGTACCACCTCCATGGTGTCCCGGACCGGAACGTGCTCGGGTATGGCCACCAACAGCTTTATTCCGGCGTTCAGGGCGTCGAAGGCGGCCCCTTTGAAGAACCTGGCCGGGACGAAGACCGCTGATATGGCGGCGCCGGTGGCCTCGACGGCCTCCTGCATCGTGTCATACACCGGTATGCCCTCGAATGTCTGGCCGCCCTTGTTGGGGGTGACCCCGGCGACTATGTTGGTGCCGTACGACACCATGTTGCGGGTGTGCAGCGAGCCATATGCTCCGGTTATCCCCTGTACTATGACGCCCTTGTTGTTGTAGTCGGGGTCTCCCTCGCTCCCCCTGAGTATCTCCAATATGCCTGTCATCGCCCGTCCCCCGTGACCGCTGCGCCTATGGCATCCTCCACCGTGCCGAATAGCCGGGTGCGGGAGTCGGCCAGCATGATCCTGGCCTGGTCTGACTCGGCCCCCTTCAGCCGGGCGAAGACCGGGACGTCTATTATCCCGTCCTCGTACGCCTTGAGGAACGCCGAGGCCACCGTGGTGGTCTTCACTATTCCGCCGTACAGGTTTACCAGTATGCCGGTGACGCCGCGCATCCTGCTTATCAGCGAGAGGGCCTCGTACACGGACTCGGTGGTGGCCCCGCCCCCCACGTCCAAAAAGCAGGCAGGCTTGCCCCCGCTGTCCGAGAGCATGTCCAGGGTGGACATCACCAGGCCGGCCCCGTTGCCCACCACCGCTATGTTGCCGTCCAGCTCCACCAGCGAGAAGCCGCTCTTCTCTGCGCGCTCCTCGATCTCGGACTCCTCGCGGTATTTGGACATCTCCGGGTGCCGGAAGTTGGCGTTGTCGTCGGTTATGACCTTGCCGTCCAAGGCGACAAGGGCGCCGTCCTGCAGTATGGCCAGTGGGTTTATCTCTGCCAGCTCCACCTCCTTCTCGACCGCCAGCCTGGAGAGCCTTGCCAGCATGTCAGCGAACTGCTCGGCGGCCGATTCCTGGAGGCCCAGCTCGGCGGCCACCTCTGCGGCCACCTCGGCGGGGACGTTACCCAGACCCACCTCGCGTATGGTCTGGCTCTTCACCGACTCGATCTCAACGCCGCCCTCCGCCGACGCTATCACCGTATAGCACCGCTTGGAGCGGTTCAGGAAGAGCGACAGGTACAGCTCCTTCCGTATCTCGGCCGTCTTCTCCAGCAGGATGGCCCGGGCCCGCTCCCCCTTTATGGTCATGTTGCGTATCTGCGGATACTTTATCTCCAATTCGTCGGCGTTGGAGCACTTTTGGATGCCGCCGGCCTTCCCCCGGCCTCCCACGGGGGCTTGGAACTTTATCATGAACGGGTATCCCAAGGTCTGGGCGTCGCGCCGGGCGTCCTCTATGGTGTCCGACGATCTGCCGGGGGGAACGGCAATCCCGTACTCCCTGAATATCTCCTTTGCCTGGAACTCCAGCAGCCTCATCGGGGGTGTGGCCGCATTGTGTTATTTATTAACCATGAGCAGGAGCGGGGCGCGCGGAGACGTGCCGGAGGCCCCGGTATGGCAGGCCGGAGCAGCAGTGTTTGTGGATTCCATGCGCTGCGTGAACTGCGGCGCTATTCTATGGTCTCCAGCATGTCGGTTACCTTCCGGAACCTCTCCCGGCTCTTCTCCAGCAGGATGCCTGGGTACTCGTCTATGCCGTACACGGTCTGGTGCGTGAAGCTGGGCGGGATGGGTCCGCCCGAGGAGACCATCTGCTCTATCACATACCCGTGCACCAGCGTGCAGACCACCTCCTCGTAGCAGTCGCTGCTCTCCTCCAAGACCCTGCGGTATATCTCGATGGGCCTTCCGTCCCGCCGGGCCGCCTCGGATCCCCGGTGCAGGAGATCCGCTAGGTGCTCTGTCTGCCAACGATCTAGGTTGATCTGCCGAATCATGCCGTCTCTTGTAATCTTGTTATTTAGCGTTGATCAGGGCCGGCCACTTCCATAGGGTGTGGCGCGCGTCCCGAGGGGCGCCACTAGGCTAGAAAAAAACGACGTCAGAGGCCGTCCATGGAGCGGGAGTGCTTGGAGGTGTGCGGTCTCTCTCCGGAGTATCTGCGGCGCATGTGGCCCGACGGCCTGCCGTCCAGCAGCTCCAGAAACCACGACTCGTGCTCAATCTCCTCGGCCAGTATGTGGGATGCCAGCTCGTACGTCATGGGGTCTTTGCCGTGCGTCATGCGGCAGACCTTGTTCCAGTTGACTATGGCCCCCTGCTCGGCCTTGAGGCACTTTTCCAGTATCTGCTTGAGGGTGGTCTTCTTGTCGGACTGCAGGAAGTCGGCTCCGGCCTGCTTGCAAAAGCCGGCTATGTCCCGGGGGAACTCGCCGCCGAGCTGGTATATCCGGTCTATGCACGACTCGAAGTGGCTCAGATCCTCCAGCCTGGCGTCCTCTATGACTCCCTTTACGCCCTCTCCATCCATTCCGGTGCAGAAGGCCCTCAGGTTCGTAAAGTAGTAGTATGCCACAAACTCCACCGAGGCGTTGTAGACCAGCGTCTTTACGAGCTCGTCCACATCCATGCCGTTCTGGCGCAGCACCTCGACACCTACCACGGTGTGCTTCTTTGTTGCCATTGGGTCGGTGGGATATATTGCGCCTATTTTGGAATTGCGGTGGCGTGTTCCGGCTGCGACATATGGGAATCATGTCGCTTGGGGGCGTCCGAGGGGATTCCAGAAGGGGCGGCGGCCGGGTACCTGCACGGTACACTTCTGGAGGCGGTCGCCCCGGACAACCCGCCGGTCAGGTCGGCATCCGTCGTATGTACCATTGTTGTGCCGGCTCCCTCCCATGTCCTCCGGCCGGTCACCACGCGCCGCCATGGCTCCACTGTGTGGCGCATCCAAAAATACCCCGACGCCGCCCCCCGCGCGTGCATCCGGACATACCTCCCAGCCTGGCCGGGATCGTCCCCGGCGAGGCGACGCCGGAGGGCTTTGCCGCCGCCGCTGGGATGGACGCCGAACGGGCCGCCCGGGCCATGGAGTGGTGGCTCGGCATGGGAATCGGCTCCAGGCCGGACGGCACCTACCTGTATGAGCCCGGCGAGCGGCTGGAGGCCGGAATCAAGCTGCTGGAGGCGGGGTTGGACGTCGGAACCGTGGCGCCGCACCTGCACTGGCGGGACTTTGAGGGACTGGCCGGCCGCATACTGGAGAGCGAGGGGTATGAGGTCGCGTTCAACCACATCATGACGGGCCCCCGCATGGAGATAGACGTGGTGGGCATCAGGCTGGACGTCGCGATACTGGCCGACTGCAAGCACTGGAGGCGCAGCACCTCGGTCTCCGGGGCGGCCGCCCGGCAGGAGGCCCGGGCCCGGCGGTGGTCGCGCCTGCACGGAATGGCGTCGGTGCCGGTTGTAGTCACGCTGCTGGAGGGCCCCCTGTCGGCCGGCCGGGTGCCGGTGGTCCCCGTCCGCAAGCTCAGATCCTTTGCGGCCGAGGTATTCGGGAATGTGGAGGAGCTGGCCGTCACACCAGAAGGGCGGAGAGGAAGAGGGCCGAACACCCGATCATGAATATCTTCACCAGGTTCATGGAGCGGTCCATCGCCCGGGAGTAGTGCTCGAATATCTTTGAGCCCATGAGCAGCAGGCTCGTGTCAGTCTCTGATATGTCGAACTTTGACGGCGAGACCCGCCCGTCGGCCTCCCGGGCCAGGTCTAGGAACCACCCGGAGAGCCTCCGGTCACCGGACATTAGCCCCAGCTGGTAGTAGCCGTTGCGGTTCTTGGCCTTGACGGGGGTATAGTGCGTATCGGAGGTGCATATGTCCAGAAGGGTGCGGCCGGTCTTGGTGAACTCGGCGACTATCTTCTCCCGCGTACCGTTCTGCATGTTGTTGGCGTCGGCCCAGCCGATGTAGTACCTGCTACCGTTCATTCTCAGGCACAGCATCCCAAGGCCGCCCATGCCCATGTCCTCGGAGCGGATGTCCATGCCGCCGGAGTTGGCGTAGCCGGCCTCCATGGGGTGCTGCTTGGCGGCCGCCATGGCGTCCAGGCACTCTCTGGAGGCCTGCAGCATGTCCGAGTAGTCGTCCTCGGAGATCTCGGGGCCCATGGCATTGTGGCAGTCCACCAGCATCACCCGCCCCAGGCCGGCCCGCCGGGCGTGCCTGTCTATCTCGGCCTTGATGGAGCTGGGCAGGTCCTCCATTCCGTACGGCGACAGCGACATGAAGAGCAGGGCGTTCCGGCCGAATGATATGCCCGTCACCCGGGATCTGCCTTTGGTGACCACCCTGGGCTCGGTGCACGTGGTGCCTGTCTCACGGATGGCGGTCTTCTCAAGGCTCTTGAGGTACCTGTCCACCTGGCCCTGGGATGGTATGTTCAGGGTATGGTCCGATATGCTGTGCATCACCATGGCCCGTGATCCCAGTTTCTCGAATATCAGGTAGGGTATGTTGCTGCCCCCGACGGGGTGGTACGGGCCCGGGTGGACCTCGGGCAGCACCACGCAGAAGCCGTCCGGCCCTCCGAACCTGACCAGCGTGGTGCGGACCTCGGACTCTGAGGAGTTTCCCTCCATTATGGACTCTATGACATGCTGCCGACCCCCCTGCGAATCGATGTATGCCTGCACCAGGACGTGGGTACTCTTCAGGGCTGGCCTGCCGGAGCGGTCGGTCAGGACGGACCAGGCGGTGGCGCACCCCAGATATACAGCGCCGTACCCCAGGGAGACCGGATCCAGCAGCAGCGTACCCCACATCTCGGCGGGAACCATCGCAGCGAAGACGGCCGCCGGCTGCACGAAGCATATAGCCCAGGCCCGGCCTATGCCGCACCCCAGGACCGTGGTGTATATCCCTATGCGGAAGCTGGCAAACAGGAACAGCCCCAGTGTCACGAAGAATGGGGATGGCTCCGACGCGGTGATGGTGGCGACGGCAAGCCCCATAAGCAGGGCCAGCATCCACAGGCAGCACCCGAACGCAGAGGAGTGCAGCGACTTGGAGTACTCCCGGTTCCGTATGTACAACGAATCCAGAATCTGGGTCAGTGCCAGGGCGGCGGCCGCGGCGGCAACATGCCAGTACCCCGCGTCCAGATACCACCACGCGGCGACGGTCGCTACGGCTACCACCATGCCCATCGAGAGGCACAGCGAAAAGTACCGGGAGGATGGGGTCAGCAGAGTTAGCGAGTAGCGGCCCTGTAGCCTGGATACGTCATCCGTGGAGGTCTGCATGCCCGGTCAGCGAGCCAGAAAGATATCAATCATCCACGAAATCGTAATCAGACCCACCGGGATGAAGACCACTATGCGGGGATCTACCCGGAAGCCCTTGGTATCGTCCTCGAAGAACCTCATCAGGCCTCCGCTGGATGCCGGAAGAGGAGCGCCCTTCTTCTTGCTGCTCATGCGGCGCGTGGGGCAGAATTTCCTTAAAAACCTTATTTTTTGGAGCTCCCCCTGCAGGAGCGGATGGTGGTCCGGGGGCGAGGCATGGCGCCGTCAGACACCTGCAACATCCAATGGGAGGTGCAGTTGGGGTCTCAATGGTATGGCACACCATACACCCGCATACTCTGGCGTGGCTGGACCGCCCATTCCTGCGGGAAGAACCCGCACTTGATCCTCGTATATGATGACGCTGCGCGGCCAACACGCCGATGCCCCGCGCGACCGCCCGGGCAGGAACAGGGGAGGGGCGCGTCGTCCCCAAGGAGCGGGCCTGCGCATGGACTGGCTCCGGGGACGAGTGGCGTTAACCACCGTCACGCATCCATGTGCCTGATTCTATGCCTAGCCACCAATCGCCGCAAATATATCGGGCTAATCCTAACCATACCCAATGCCCACCATAACAGTGTCCATGAGGGTTGGTCACTCCTCGGAGCAAAAACGAGCGTTCGCCGAGGCCGTCACTGCCGCCGCAGTCGAGCACCTCAATGTCCGTGACACGCAGACCATCATCACATACGACGAAAAACCCAAGGATTCCTTTTTCCGTGCTGGTAAGCAGTTGTGATACCAGTACTGATCTTTTTTCAACCGTCATGGCCTACCGGCCAAGTTGACTGGGCGTGTCACTGGAGGGCCAAGGCGCAGAGCCGGCGGTGTCGGTGGACGGCGCCCCGGCATACGAGAACGCCAGAGACGGTAACCGAGTCTGTGTGCGGGTGTCGCCAGCCGGTGGACAGGGAGCGGCGCGTACACGGGGCAGAGAGGCCCCCGGTGTCCATAGTGCGCGGCGACGGCGGGTGCGACTCCCGAGAGCGTTCCCCCACTGCAGAAAGCGCGGCGTGCGCACTAACATACGCGTGCGCATCGATGCCAACTGTTTGGCCGGCGGCGTGGATAGGGCCGGTCAGAGGCCGTCTTGGGCGGGCGCATGTGGCGCGTGTACCGCTGCGTGGTTCGCCAGGATGGGCAAGGACGAGCGCAAGACGCACCGGGAGTAGACGCCGCCTCGCGCGGTCCGGGGTCCGCATGGCCGGGCTGTCCAAGCCATGTTAGGTCAGGAATTGTGAAGCGCTGTTCTGCGCGCACAATTCTTATAACTGCGCCATGCTATGCCACTCCGTGAAGGCTTATGTGGTCCTTGCCACACTTCTGGCGTCGCTGGCGGCGGGTACCGCGTACGCGGAGACCGGCTTTGAGGAGGTCCGCTTCATACAGTATCTGGACGAGAACACGGCCTTGGAAGAGGTGCGCAAAGGCAACATAGACATGTACTTTTGGAGTATCCCCTCCGAGAGGCTAGCCACCGCCGAGGACCGGGCGGGCCTGAACATCTACGAGTCCAACGGGAACTCGTACAGCATACTCATGAACCCCGCCGAGGCCGACCCATTCAACCCATTCTCCCTGCGCGATGTACGGTTTGCCGTCAACTACCTGCTGGACCGCAACCTCATAGTGAATGAACTGATGGGCGGGTACGGCGTGCCCCTGAACGCCTACTACGGGCCGTTCGACCCCGAGTACATCTCGCTCATAGAGGACTTGGAGTCATACAACTTCCAGTACAACCCCGCGCTGGCCAACCGGATGATATCTGAGGCCATGGAGGGCGCCGGCGCCGTGCTTCAGGACGGCGTATGGATAATGGACGGGAGTCCCGTCGAGCTGACCTTTGTGATACGCAGCGACGACCCCACCAGAAAGTCCATCGGGGAGACGCTCTCACTGGAGCTGGAGAAGGTAGGGTTCGTGGTGAACAGGGAGTTCGGGGACCTGAACAAGGCATTCGTGGTCGTGTATGGCTCGGATCCGGCCGAGCAGCAGTGGCATCTGTACACGGAGGGGTGGGGCCGGAGCGGCTTCGTCCGGTACGACTCGGTTGGGCTGGCGCAGATGTACTCGCCGTGGTTCTCCAACATGCCCGGGTTCAACGACCCGTCGTTCTGGAACTACGAGAACCCGCGCCTGGATGCACTGACCCAGTCCATATACACGGGCAACTTTACCTCCGCCGAGGAGAGGACCGGACTCATACGGGATGCACTGGCCATCGGCGTCGAGGAGAGCGTTCGGGTGTTTCTGGCCGGCCGGACAATACAGTATGTCGCCAACGAGAGCGTGGAGGGTGTCGTAAATGACTTCGGGGCGGGGCTTCCCAGCCGCTTCACAGTGATAAACGCGCGGCAGGCCGGGGATGCCACACTAGACGTAGGCGTAAAGCAGGTGTACCAGGGGGCTTGGAACCCGGTGGCGGGTCTAAGCGACCTGTACAGCAACCACATCTGGTACACGCTGTACGACCCGGCCATATTCCTCCATCCGTACTCGGGTTCGGCCCTGCCGGTGCTTGCCACTTGGGAGGTGCGCACCGCTGGGCCCGGCGGGACGCTGGATGTGCCCCCCGACGCGGTACTGTGGGATGTGGAGACGCAGTCTTGGAGCGAGGTGGGTGACGGTGCTGAGGCGGTCAGCGCCGTGACGTTCCGGTATGATATGGGCAACTGGCACCACGGCATCCCGTATACCATGGCCGATGTGATGTACGGGGTGTACTTCTCCACCGAATGGGGGACGCAGTCAGGCGAGAACGATCGCACATTTGATCCCGACTTTTCGCCGCGGGCGGCCCAGTCGATAGAGACGTTCAAGGGGTTCCAAATCACGGGTCCCGACACGTTGGTGGCGTATGTGGACTATTGGCACTTTGATGACGGCGAGATAGCCATATGGGCGAGCGTGGGCGCATCGACGCCTTGGGAGGTGTACTATGCCATGGAGCAGGCGGTGCTGGACGGAAAGACGGCGTTCTCCCGGTCGGCGGCCACCGCCAAGGAGGTAAGCTGGCTCTCCGTCTTGCTGCCCGAGGACACGGCCACACTGCGCGAGTATCTGGCAGAATTCGCCGAGAGCGGCCAGGTGCCCGCGGCGCTCTCAGCGATGGCCGGTGATGCTGGCGAGCGCTACGAAGCGGCCATATCGTGGATCGACCGGTACGGGCACGCCGTGATCAGCAACGGCCCATACATGATGGAGGGATACTCACCGGAATCGCGCATCATAACCGTGCGGGAGTTTACCGATGAGTCATACCCGTTTGCCGCCGATAAGTGGTCCGGATTCGAGTCGGTGAGCATACCTCAGATAGACGGCATCAGCGTGCCGGCCACCGTGACCCGCGGCCAAGCCTTGGACGTGTCGGTATTGGTCTGGGATGCCGACACCGTCAAGTATTTCGTGAACGACGCAGATGGTGTGGCCGTATCCGGAGAGGTCGACGCAAACCCCGGAGATACTGTCATAAGCGTGGACACCGCCGCATTGGCGGGCGGCGCGGCCACAGTCAAGGTCTTTGCGCTCTCCGAGACGGTGCTACGCCCGGCTTCGCACTCGGCGGACTTTTTCGTGCTGGCTCCTGCCGAGCCGGAGCCCATGCCGGATCAGGTGGAGCCGCAGCCTGCCGCCATACCTGACTGGATCCGGACCACGGCCGGATGGTGGGCCGACGGCCTGATATCTGATGCTGACTTTGTGGCCGGCATGCGGTACCTGGCGCAGGAGGGGATCATAGTCATAGACGCGGTCACGGTCCCCGGCCAGGACGCCACCGCCATACCCGACTGGATCCGGACCACGGCCGGATGGTGGGCCGACGGCCTGATATCCGACGGGGAGTTCATCCGGGGGATGGAGTATCTGGTAACCGTGGGCATAATATCACTGGAATAGTCAGGCCGCGTGCGGGCGGTTTTTGGGGCGTGGTCCCCGGTCAGCGCGGTGGGGCTACGTTCGCCGCGGCGGAGGGGGCGGCCGACAGTCCGTACGACTCCGATATGCGCCGTATGTCTGCGGAGCTGCGGGCCTCCGAATACTCCTCCAGAATGTCCGAGTTGAGCTCCAGAAAGGTGTGTCCCCACCTGAACTTGTCCAGTATGGAGGAGGCCGCGTCCCTGCGGCCCGTGATGAAGAGTGCTGACGATACGGCCTCGGCCGTGCTCAGCATCCCGACCTTGGAGTAGTTTGTAGGGTTGCCCGCCAGCAGAGGGGGAAGCCTTCTGCCGTTTCTGGCGTTGCGGAACTGTCCGGCGGCCAGCCTCCACGAGCAGTCCACGGCGCACATGGTCCGACGCCCGTCCCCGGGGAGCAGAAACCTGTCGGCGTACGGATCCAGGACTATGTGGCGGGGGTGTATGCGCCTTACTGCCCGGGCAAGGCCGAACCGCACCATCCGGGCCGCCGTGCACTTTGCGGGATCGTCCTGCTTCATCATGACTATGCTCACGAACGGGATCATGGCCTGGCCGCGTCCGAGAGCTCCGCGTGTTCTGCGGACAGCCCTCTCAGCTCTGCTATCCGGGGCTCCATGTGCGAGACGTCCCCGCCCGACGATATTGCCTCGGCGACGACCGCCGTCTCCCTGATCATCGAGTTGAACGCCCGGAGCGACTCTATGTACTGCTCGTAGCTGGCCGCCCACTCCTGGGGTGGACTGGCCGTCACCAGGATCCTTATCTGCTCGGTAACTTGCGCCGACGTTATCTGGGCGACCTCGGCATACTCGGCGGGCATGACGCTTCCGGCCAGCATGTTCTGGTACTGGGCCGTCAGCGAGTCTTGCAGAGTGCCGTGTATGCTTATGGCCGAATCCAACAAACCCCCGTAGTCATCAGTGATAATGGTCATGCCCAGGTCCTGGGGCACCAGCCAGACCACAAAACTGGCCACGGTGATGGCCGCCAGTATGGCAATGGTGAGAACCTTGCCTCTCTTGCTGGAAGCCATGACTTTGCCGGGCGTGCATGTCTGTTATAAGCGCTATATGGCCCGGTTCGTCCGCCGGCCTGCCGTCCCGCGCCACTGCCAGCAGCCGGCCGCCGGGCTTCCTTGGGGGGTAGTCGCGGTTGACCGGCCGCAGTGGCGGGTAGCCGCGCGCGCCTCGCCCTGTCGGTGCACCCTGAAGAGCCTCTGCCGCCACCCATTGACTGTTCTTCCAGATTTGGCGTCTGGCCACTGCAGATTGAGCACATTTTGCGATCAAACATAGTAATCTGCTTATCACTAAACCTGTTTTTGTGCATTTTTGGATGATATTTTCGACCGGTATGCGCTCTGTTCCAGGCGAGAATATCGCGAAATCTATAAATGCAAACTGTCTGGGTGGAATACATGGTACAAGCATACTGTGTGAAATGCCGCAAGATGGTTGAGATAAAGAACCCCGTGCAGGTTACGCTGAAGAATGGCCGCCCGGCTGTCAAGGGTACGTGCCCGGAGACCGGCATCACCGTCTTCCGCATAGGCAAGATGTAGTGGCTCCAAAACCAATATAGGTAGTTGGTTACCAGTTTTATTATTGAATGACAGCAGGTACGTCGCGCTGCTTGACCGAATCCGGGACAAGCTGAACAACGACCAGGATGCGTCACGGTCCAGGTTCGAGCTGCCTCCAACAGACGTCATGTGGGAGGGCCAGAGGACATACCTGCGCAACTTTGCCGAGTTTGCTAGGGTGCTGCGCCGTGACCCTGCCAAGATACTCCAGTACCTCTCCAAGGAGTTTGCGGTGCCCGCCGAGAGGCTGGGAGAGAAGGCGATGTTCATAGGAAAGAGGGAGCCGGACGACTTTGCCCGGCTGTTCCGGATATACCTTCGGGAGTATGTGGAGTGCCCCACCTGCAAAAGCCCCGACACAGGCACCATAAAGGAGAACCGCATATCCTTTCTGGTATGCGAGGCATGCGGCGCCAAATCCACCCTAAAGGGCAAGTATGCATGATGTTCTCGGCCAAGATGGTGGACTACAATGGTCGCCCCATGCTGAACATTTGCGATGTGGACCTGCTGGGCCGGGATCTGGTCGAGGGAAAACTCTCGCTCCGCATCAGCCCGGCCTACTACGGGGGAAGGATGATGGGCCGCCGGGAGGCGGAGGAGGTGCTGGAGTCCTCGTCCATCATAAACATGGCTGGCGAGGGGATAGTTTCGTTGTCGACGGCCATGGGTGTGGGGACCAAGGAGGGGGTCCGCACCGTCTCGGGCGTTCCCTTTCTTATAGTGCTCAAGATGTAGCAGGGCCGTCCGGAGGCCGCAGATGCTGGGCACGGCATTCGGACCATCGGCGCGGCGGACGGCCAACGGGACGGCGCATCAACGACGATAACCCTCCTGAGGTGCTGTACATCTCGGAGGCCAGGCTGTCTGCTTTTAAGACGGGACGATGAGTGGAGACGTGGTGGGTGCAGACGAGAGTGATCCGTCCTTCTCGGTGGAGACCGAGACGGATCTGGACCGCGTGGTGGAATCCAGGCTAGACGACCGGCTTCACTCCAAGGCTCTCCGCTGGCGCCCCCCGGACGGCTTCAAGGGACGCAAGACCGTAAACGAGGTGCTGGACAAGCCCACCATAATGACACTCTACAAGATGATCTCGGCGGGCACCGTCTCGGGTGTGGAAGGGGCGGTGGGGGCAGGCAAGGAGTCGCTGCTGTTCCGGGGTGTCCGTGAAGGTGCCCCAGACTTGGCTCTCAAGGTATACCTGGTGTCTACCTCCAACTTCAAGAAGCGGGCCGACTACATCCGGGGGGATCCGCGCTTTTCGCGTTTCCGGAAGAACACGCGGGACTTGGTATATCTGTGGGCTCAGAAGGAGTTTCGGAACCTGCGCCAGTCATTCGAGGCGGGGGTGCGGGTGCCCCGCCCGGTGAGGGTGGCCAACAACGTGCTGGCCATGGAGTTCGTGGGAAGCGGGGGCCGGCCGGCTCCCCTGATGCTGCACAGCCACGCCGACGGGGAGGACTACCGGCAGGTTCTGGAGATGATGGGCACCCTGTACACGAAGGCCGGCTTGGTACACGGCGACTGCTCCGAATACAACATCTTCAAGTTCGGGGAAGGCCTGGTTCTATTTGATCTGGGGTCGGCGGTGGACCGGCGCCACCCGGCCGCCGGGGCGTTTCTCCGCAGAGACATTAATAACATCAACCGATTCTTCCGTCGCCGGGGCGTCGCAGTGAGAGACCTGAACGACATACTGGGTGATATGGAATGAGCTACTCTCGGAACATACGCATACCCGCCGGCCGCATCGGGGCGCTTATAGGCAAGGGGGGCAGGACCAAGAAGGCCGTAGAGGAGGCGTGCGGCGTCAGCATACGTGTGGACAGCCGCAGTGGCGAGGTGACCATCGAGTCCTCCGCCGGGGACGTGCTCACGGCGCAGCCGTTCAAGGCAACCGAGATAGTCACCGCGATCGGGAGGGGCTTCTCGGAGAGTAATGCGATGCTTCTGACCGACGATAAATTCCGGTTGCATATACTGGATCTGCGGGAGTTTGCTGGCAAGTCTGGCTCCTCGCTGGAGCGCATACGGGGGCGCATAATAGGCGAGAACGGCAGGGCCCGACGAAACATAGAGCAGCTGAGCCACAGCCGCATATCGGTGTACGGTAAGACGGTCTCCATAATCGGCGAGGAGAGCCGGCTCCGAGCCGTGGTCTCGGCCGTAAACTCCATACTGATCGGCGGGATGCACGCGGCCGCGTACGGGCGCCTGGAGGCGGCAAACCGCCGGGAGAGGATGGACAGGATGCTGCTGTGGGAGGGACAGCAGATTGGGGAATGAACGTATTTTATACGGAATTGCGGGACGATCCGCATGACGGAGGAACGGCTTGGCCGCTGAGAGATTCAACCAGATATCGCCCAGCGAGTTCTTTTACAGGAACCGCGACCTGGCCGGATTCAGCAACCCCACACGTTCACTGTATACGGCGGTGCGAGAGTTCGTGGAGAACTCGCTGGACGCGTGCGACCAGAGGGGGATACTGCCCAGCGTTCGTTTGGTGATAAGGGCCGAGGATCCAGAGGCCCGGGACCCCCGCACGTATGTCCTTACAGTACACGACAACGGGCCGGGGGTGGCCGTCGAGCACGTCCCCTTGGCGTTCGGCACGGTGCTGTACGGCTCCAAGTTTGGTCTGAAGCAGGCCCGGGGCATGTTCGGGCTGGGGGCCACCATGGCCATCCTGTACGGGCAGATAACTACCAACAAGCCGGTGCACGTCTCCAGCAGCACAGACGGCAAGACCAAGGATACATTTGAGATACTGCTGGATATCCAAAAGAACAAGCCGGTAATACTGAAGCACGCCACCTCCAAGGCCAGACAGCGGGGGCTTTCCGTCAGCATAACGCTGGAGGGGGACTACTCCAAGGCCGGCTCCAAGATACGGGACTATGTGTACCAGACGTCCCTGATTACGCCGTATGCCACCATATCGTTCGAGGATCCAAAGGGGGAGACGTTCAGGTATGACCGGATACTCAAGAGCATGCCCCCGCCGCCCACCGTAATCAACCCGCATCCGCACGGCGTGGACGTGGAGACCATCCGCAGGATGATCCTGGAGTCGCGGCGCGATTTGGTATCGACTGGGAACGGCGCCGCCGACAGACTCGTTCGGGCTCTCGGCCTCAAGAACGGCGATGCCGGATACGATGTGGTGGCCCGCCGTGTCGCCCAGCGTTGGAAGCGCCTCTCGCCTGCGGCGCGGCTCCCGGCCGCCTTGGCCACCGCGCTGAAGTGCTCCCCGCGGGACCTTCCAGAGATGACCATACACGACATAGACGTCGCCGACGACACCATAACATACCATGACGGCATCGCCGGGGCGGCCAAGACGGCGCAGCTGGACCGGCGCCAGCCATACTATTCATACCTGGAGGAGGTGGCCGCCGGCGAGCCACTCCAGTCGTTTCTGACCGCGCGGTTCCAGCGGGTGGGGCCCCGGACAGCCGAGCGCTTTGCCAAGTTTGCCGCGTTCAAGCCGGAGAGGCGCATAGGCACGCTGGACAACCGGGAGCTGGTCCGGCTGAGCGACTCGCTCCAGGCCTATGGGGAGTTCCTGTCTCCGGACCCCTCGTGCCTGGCGCCCTTGGGGCAGGAGCCGCTTCGACGGGGCATGGCCAAGTTCTTCGAGCCGGACTTTCTGTCGGTGGTGATGCGTAGCGCCTCAGCGTACTCGGGGTTCCCGTTCGTGGTGGAGATGGGCATAGCGTACGGCGGGGGCATACAGACCCGGGGAATCAAGGCGTACAGGTTCGCCAACCGCATACCACTGCTGTACGACGAGGGAAGCGACGTGGTGCTCAAGGTGATAAACGACATGGACTGGAACCGCTACAAGGTCAAGGGCGAGGCGCCCCTGGTGATCGCCACACACATCTGTTCCACCCGAATCCCCTACAAGACCGTGGGCAAGGAGAACGTGGCTGATCGGCCCGAGATAGAGCGCGAGCTGCGGCTGGGCCTGCAGTTTCTGGCACGAAAGCTCTCCTCGTACATGTCCCGGCGCGGCAAGGCCGAGGCGGCCAAGAAGCGGGCCAACCTGTACGCAAAGTACATACCGCTGGTATCGCAGTTCTGCACCGAGTTGGCTGGTCGCAAGGCCGAGCCGAAGTACGCCGCCATGCTCAAGCTGGAGGGCCGCGATGGCTAAAAAGGCCAAGAGCCGCGCCTCCAAGACGCAGAAGGACGTACTGGACCTGCTCAGGAAGCACGGCTCCCGCATATACGACGACCTTGACCACGGCAGGTTCCCCAACTTTGAGATACCCAGCCGGTCGGTCGGCAACATCGTGTACGACACCAAACTACGCCAGTACGTGCTGGGCAAGTCGGCGGCCCTCCGCAGCTCCAAGAACACGTCGCAGCTGCGCTCGTTCACCCAGCTGATGTGGCTGGCATTCTTCGCCAACCGGCTCACTCAGGAGAAAAAGTCCTCCACACTGCGGGACGTCTACTACTCCTCGCAGGCGTTCGCCATCGACTTTGACGATCAATCCGAGTCGGACAACATCATAGTGGACTTGGAGGCGGTCCTGGCCAAGCCCCGGGAGGCCATGCACATATTCCCCGAGGAGCGCAGCTCGGTCTTTGGGGACCTGGACATAGAGTATACGGTGCCCGGGTACGAGGGAAAACGCATGAACCTCTCCAACCATCCCGACGGTTACGCGATAGGGCCCAGCCTGACCAGCGCCGAACTGGTGGGCACCAGCGCCGAGCTGGTCATAGCAGTAGAGAAGGGCGGCCTCTTCACCCGGTTCGTGGAGGAGCAGGTGGACAAGAAGTTCAAGTCCATCATAGTGGACACCGGTGGACAGGCCCCCCGTTCCACCCGTACTCTGCTGAAGCGGCTTCACGACGAGCTCTCACTCCCCGTCATAATACTGACCGACGGGGACGTGTACGGGGAGCATATAGCCATGGTGATAAAGTCCGGCTCGGCCAACGCGGCGCACCTGCGCGAGCTGACCGTACCCGACGCCAAGTGGGTGGGCGTGTGGGCGTCGGACATAGAGCGGTACGACCTGCCCACAATACCCATGACCGACTCGGACATCAAGCGCTGCCACGACCTCCAGAAGGACCCCCGCTATTCCCACGGCATATGGAAGAAGGAGCTGGAGGTGTTCCTGAAGATAAAGCGGAAGGCCGAGCTGGAGGCCTTCTCCAAGTATGGCCTGACCAACATAACCGACCGCTACCTGCCCCAGAAGATAGAGCTGGCCCGTAGCCTATAGGCGCGACTGCGGCGCCGCCTGCTAGTCAGCTTATGCGGAGGGTCAGGACACCGTTCCTGTATTTGAAGTCGGTGATCTGCATCCTCTCGGCCCCGGTTATGGGGACCTCCTTGGAGAAGCCGCCGCTTCCCCGCAGGTACAGGATGCTGTCCACAAGGCGCACCACAATCTTGTCCTCGGGGCCGGGGACCTCGGCCACGAAGACGAACCCGCCGTTGTCCTGTATGAGGTCGTACATCCAGTTCTTGGTCTCCTGTTCCCGCCTGGCGAACTTGGGGGCTTGGGAGGCTATGGTCTTCCTGATTACGCGGACCCAGAATATCATGGCGACTGCGGCAACCCCAATTAGGATGAAGCTGACACTGCTCCCTCCAGGAGCGGACATGAGGTACAGCATGCCCAGGAATACGATGATCACGACGGGCACGATCTGCCCCACGGCCTTCTCGTTGTAGGCAGGCTTGTATGTGGCCACTGTGTCACATCTTGACGCCGTCAATATTTGGGTTGCGCGGATGCGACGGGAAATTATCGTGATTAATACAGGCCAAACTCCAATCTCGCGCGATACCGGTATGGCAAGCAACCCGGACAAAGGAGGGCCCGGGCGTGGCCAGATACAGGGATCTGGGCACCTGTAGCGGAATCGACTCGATGACCGGGGCCATGACCGGTGCTGCGCGCGATTGACCGTGGCCAATCCCGAATAGTCCAACCGTCTGCCTTGGGTCTGGTGTGCCCTGCAGCAAACTAGGATCATCAGCACGTACAGGTATGAGCCATCCCTGCTCAGGCGCGGCAACGATTTTAAGAACGCCGGCAGGGGGCCGGTCGTGGACCTGCGGAATAAGATTGCCGGGCATCCGGACTTTCCCAAGCCGGGCATCCTGTTCCGCGACTTTGCCCCGGCCCTCAGGGATCCCGCAGCCCTGACGCACATGGCAGACGAGGTGGAGAGGCGGTTTCCGGCCGGTGGCATAGATGTGGTGGCCGGGATAGAGTCCCGGGGATTCATACTGGGCACGCTCATGGCCGTCAGGTACAACCGGGGCCTGGTAATGATAAGAAAGGCGGGCAAGACCCCTGGGGAGACCAGGAGCGTGTCGTACGATTTGGAGTACGGGAGTGCCGTCATCGAGATGAGGGATGATGCCATAGGGAAGGGAGCGCGGGTCCTCATATGCGACGACCTGCTGGCCACCGGTGGGACGGCCGCCGCCGCAGCCAAGCTCGTGGAGGACGCGGGCGCGGAGGTGGCCGGAATGGCGTTCATCATTGAGCTGAAGAGTCTGGGAGGGCGGGGGAAGATCGGCCGCCGCAGGATAGAGAGCCTGGTGGAGTACTGATGGGAGAGATAGAGATAGGCGTCTTCGGCGGAACGGGCATATACGATGCCGGACTGCTGAAGAACGCCGAGACCATCCAGGTGGAGACCGAGTACGGGGAGCCCTCTGATACAGTGACCCGGGGCACGTACGAGGGCCGGAGAATGGGGTTCCTCCCGCGCCACGGCCGAGGCCATGTCCTGGCGCCGCACATGATAAACTACCGAGCAAACATCCGGGCGCTGGCCGATATGGGCGCCCGCCGCATCATAGCCGCCTCGGCGGTGGGCAGCCTTAGGGAGGAGATAGAGCCGGGACACCTGGCCCTCCCGGACCAGTTCATAGACAACACCAGAAGCAGGATCGGCTCATTCACAGAGCGGGGGAGTGTCATACACATCTCGGTGGCCGACCCGTTCTGTCCGGAGCTGCAGGGGTGCCTGCGCCGCACCGCCGACGCCCGGGGCATAACGCTCCACGACGGCTGCACGTACGTCTGCATAGAGGGACCCCGCTTCTCCACCAGGGCCGAGTCCAACATATACAGGAGGATGGGCGCCGACATCATTGGCATGACGCTGGTCCCCGAGTGCCAGCTGGCCCGGGAGGCGCGCGTCTGCTATTCGTCCATAGCCTTGGTGACAGACTACGACGTCTGGGCCAAGAAGCCGGTCACCGCCAAGGAGGTGGCCGACACCATATCCAAAAACGCCGAGACGTTCAGGGATCTTCTCTCGGCTGCAGTGCGGGAGATACCCCGCAGCAGGTCCTGCCGATGCGCAGTGGCCTTGGACGAGGCGACCTTCTAGCGCGTCCTAGCCGTCGGCAAAGCTCTCCCGCTGCAGTCCCGGGGGAAGGTTCAGGTTGCCCCGTACCAGGTTGGTCTGGAGCGTGTCGATGACAGCGTCCGGGTCGTACCCCAGTGACCGGAGTCGGGATGCGGTCTGCTCGTCAATCTTGGCCCCGATGTTTTGGCCGCCTATCCTCCCGAAGGCAATGGCCGTAAAGTCGAATGTTTGGCCGTCCATCTCGAATTTGCCGGTTATCTTGGCGGCCATCTGGTTGCCGTCCACCGACTCGATGTTTACGTTCATCGCTGTCATATCTCTACCGCCCGGTTTACATGGTCGTCCACCAGAAAACTCCAATAGCCGTCCTCGTCCACCTTGTAGTTCCGGACGGGTAGGCGGATCACCTTCTCGTCTATGCGTTCGTGTTCTACGTGGCCGTCGCGGGGCAGGCGGACCAGCGACCAGCGGTCCCTGCCCTTCTGCAGCTTGGAGACCAGCACCCCCCACTTCTCACCGGGGTATATGCGGGGCATTCCCACCGTGTCCGCTATGGCCTCTATCCCCAGCTGCTTCTCTTCGCAGAACCGCTTCTTGCAGACGCCACACCTCCACACGTCCACCGAGCCTATGGTCCGCTCGTCTATGTTTATGTTTACTACGCCAAAGTACACCGGCTGGTGCCGGCAGGACTCCTCGTCCATGTCACCGCGACCCCCGGCTGGCCATATTTGTCCTTGCATCCTCATATGGCCGCTCCAGTTCTACGCCTATGTTGTCGACGTCCTTGTTGCGGCCAAACGGTACCCCGCGCCGCTCGCATGCCCGCCTGTACATGTTGACAGCCGTAAACCGGGGGTGCATGGCCTCGTATCGCGTCTGGTCATACTCTATGAAGCCGCCGAGGTTCACCAGCGAGTCGGCTAGCCGGCGGGCATCCTCGGATGTTATGCCCAAGCGGGCCGCCATCCCGGCTGCATCCATCCTGCCCTCCACGTTGACCAGCAGGTAGACGTCGGCCTGCTCTGGTGTGAGGCACACCTCCGATATCAGGCATCTCCGCACTTCCGGCCTCATTTCCCGGGCTCCCGCCGCACCAGAAACTTCTTGGCCAGTCGGAAGGCAAACACTAGGGCGACAAAGTGCACTGCCGCTCCGGCCACCGCCGGCATCAGGAGGTCACCGGTCAGTCCCCACAACCCCAGAAAGACGACCACCGTGGGTGCCGCGATTATGATCCCTATGATGCTCCCCTTTACCGCCAGGTCCCGGGAAGTGAGTCCCACCATCGGTCAGTCCGTCATGCCGCGCAATAAAAAGGCCACCTGCCCAGATCGAGGCTGTCCACGACGCGCATAAACCCCTGAAATAGCCCAGTCTTGGGTCCACGGGGGCTAGCTGACATTTCAGGTACATGGCTAGTACTATAGGCGCGCAGTCTGGATTGGGTGGTGGACTGGCGGGTCGCGGCCACACCTGCCATGGTTTGTTTATAAATTGGATAAACTATCCAACGGTTTATATAGCAAGAGACTGGGCCTGAGGACATGTCGAATTCGTCGATGCAGGTCACCAAGTCGCCTAGGAAGGTGCCGGTGGCTGCAGTAGTGGCCCTGGGTTTGGTCTTTGTGTTTGGCCTGTTTGTGGTTGGTTTTGATCAGGGACACATCTTTAGCATGGCATTTGGCGAGCAGGCGTTTGAGGATATGTACATTCACGAACTGACTCATGACCTGAGGCATGCAGCAGGATTTCCGTGCCACTAGATCCTGAGTGATGGCCTTGAAGACTGCTATGTTCATCGCGGTGGTGCTGGTTGCGGGCGCAACGGCGGGAACCATTCACGGCCTAGCTAACTTGGTGCTGGTGGAGCCGTACTTGGATGGCGCCATCATGATAGAGAACCAGGCCCTGTTTGCGTCTGGCCAGGAAGAGGACACCCCGGAGTTCTGGGCGGAGTACGAATCGTACAGGATCTGGCAGAAGGAGGGGCAGGTCTTGGCCAGCGCCATGCTGGGAACGTCAATGGGGGCGCTCTTTGGTATAGTGTACGTTCTGTCCAGAGATGCCCTGCCAAAGGGGCATGACCTGAAGAAGGCCTCGGTACTGGCCGCGATCATGTGGTTCTCTGTGTACTTGGTCCCGTTCCTCAAGTATCCGGCGAACCCGCCCACGGTGGGGGATGGCGAGACGGTCGTGCTGCGCGCGGTGCTCTACCTTTCGTTTATTGCCATCACGGGATTTGGTGCCGTGGGATTCTACCAGGTGTACCGGCGGGTGGCGAAGAACAGAAAGTTCGTGGCCTTTGCTGGGTATGCTGCGCTGGTGGCTGTTGCGTTTGCGCTGATGCCGCCCAACCCGGACGAGGTTGCAATTCAAACAGAACTGCTGGACGGGTTCAGGGTTATGTCGGCCGTCGGCGTCACCATATTCTGGACCGCGTTGGCCATAATCTTGGGTGCCCTGTGGCAGAAGCTCAGGCCCGACTCTGAAGCAAAGCTGCAGCACTGAGACGCGCGTATTGCATCCGCCACAACTGGGACGCGAAGAGGCTCCATTGCGCATGGCGCCTGCGCCGGCAGGCCTAATCAGAGTACAACGTCCGCAGTACGGAGTTGATCGCGGAGATCTCGGCCACGAAGGGATCGTCGGCTGACGCAATGATGACCAGATCGCCGTCTGTGGGCCCCAGGCCATCAAGCAGGGCGATCCTTGCCTCGGGATCCTCACTCAGGCAGTCCGCCGCCTCGTTGGGGAAGACGAACCTGCCGCTCTCAAAGGCCAGGGTGGTTGCCCCATTTGCGCCGTACATGATCGCATAGTCGCGCTGGTCTATGCCGCTGCCTATCCCCGAGTGGCCCCTCACGAGAATCGCGTGGTTGTGCCTCTGGTTCGCCACGCTGCACTGCCCCACGGAGCACTGGGACGGTATCGACTGGAACAGTTCTTCGGCAAAATGCCTGCCATCGTCGGTCAGGAACATGCCGGCCCGTATGGCGCCTACCAGGCCGGACTGCCTGAGGCGTCTAGTCAGCGTCCTTGCCGCTCCCTCCCCTATGCGTAGACCGTCGCACAGCGTTTGGCGGCTGGTATACGTCTGGCAGGACATCATGCAGATGGCCTTGAATATGTGGGGCGCGCCGAACGTGAGCGCCCTGCTCGAGCCCCTCCTGGACACCATCTCGTACAACACGTTAACGGGGCGGCGCACCTGCCGTGTTCTCATTATTTGTATATAAACAGGATAGACTCTCCATAATACATTCGTTCGGTGCTTGGATGAACTGTGCAGCAAGTACGGAAGGATCTCGTTTTGGCAGGTGGCGTGACACTGCGCGCATGGTATTGGCCATAAGGAATGCAAAAACGCGCGATGGAATGAAACACATAGATCGTCCTGCCGCCCCCGGCCCTGTGCCAAAGACAGAGGCCAGTGATATCCGGCAATCTGCATGACCGTGCGTGTCGGTTTCCTGAACCCAGCATCCGATAGGGGGTGTTTCGTGTAGCGGATCCCCCGCGGCGCGGTCTTGTGGCATGCCCCGACCGCCGAAGACTCCGGTCACATTCGGGGAATCTACGGGTCGTATCTGTAGGTGGTGCTGGCCGTTTCGGATCTCGCCTCGGCGGTTATGGTGTATTGGCCGGGTATGCTTATCCCCCAAGGCAGTTGCCCTGTCCCGTCGCTGGTCAAGTACGCGCGCTGTGCCCCGACTACAAGCACGTCGCCCTGGCTTATGGTCACGGTCACATACACCTGGTTGGTACCGGATACCACGATAATGGGTTGGCCGCTCGAGTCGTCGACGCGGACCGCCAAGCCGTCGGCAGTCTGCTCCGATACGAACAGCTCCGCCACGTCGGAGTTGGGTCCGCTGACTGCCCTCACAGTCCATATCCCGCTCTCCGCATTCAGGGGTATGCGTAGGCGCTGTTCGGTCAGCATGCCAGTCTTGCCCGCCAGCGTCTCGACCCTCTGTACGATGTTGCCGTCGGGGTCCGTCAGCGTAATTGTCAGTATGACGTTGCTGCTGGTGGTGCCCAAGACCAGTATCGGATCCCCAGGCTTGTGGTCGACCCTCGCGGATATGTCCAGGGTGGATGCGCCCACCGATAGTCCGACGCCGAACTCTTGGTCGTCTTGAACGGTTCCCCTCTGGGCGATGGCTGTATACACCCCCGACGAGAACGTGCTGATGTCCAAGTTGTAGATGGCCCGGCCGTCAGCCTGCAGCGTGGCGTTGCCCCTGTGCACCACCGTGTCGGTGTCGTCCAGCACCAATATGTTGATCTCGTCGCCCGGCGTGCCAGCTATCACTATGTCGGGTGTCTCCGAGGACAGGTAGTTGACCTTGTCAAAGCTTATCACGGTGGGCATCTCCACTACGCTTCCCAGCCCTGCGTACACGAACTCGCGCTCGGTCCCTTGGGATACTATGAGAGTGTATGTACCCTTGCGTAGACTGGGGCTGGTCGGAAACTCCCACCAGACCGCCCCGTCGGCGCCCACCGTCCAGCTATCCAAGGCCAACTCGTCACCGGCGGGACCCTGCAGTATTAGGTAGATGATCTCGCCCGGCGTGGCAGTTCCGTTGAACTCGATGGTGTCGCCGGGCTGGAAGACGGCCCGGACCGGCTCCAGCATGATTACCTTGCCAGACTCGACGGTCCACCCCGACTCCATGGTCTGGTCCCCGTCGTTGACCTGAATGGAGTACCTTCCCAAGGGGGCATTCAGGGGTATGATTATGCTCTCGGGTATGCTCCACGCCCCGGTGTGGTCGGCCGTCACCACCTTGACGGCGATGATGTTGCCTCCGGGACCATACAGCTCCCAGATCATAGCGTTCAGGGGGGCGGCGGTCCCCGATACGCTTATGCGGTCACCTTGGTGGTATGTCGAATCCAGCTCATCTATGGCCAGGTCTGCCCCATTGGCGTGGGCCTCCTCGGCCGTCTCGCCAAGCCTGAGGCTTATCTGCAGGTCTGCTCCCATGCGGTCGGTTAGTACAAAGTCAACCCTGCCGTCCAGCGTGTTGGGTACGGTTCTAGTCGCCACAAAGCCGCCGGCCGCATCCGTCTTCAACGGTTCCATTCTGTTACCGCCTATGGTCAGTTCCAGCTCCTGGAGGGGGCCAAAACCGTTTCCCACCAGCCTTATGGCCGAGCCGGGGGTGGGTTTTCCGGGTATTGTGCGGAACTCTGACGCGTCCCGTATGCCCCGCTCCGTATCCTCACTGGGCTGTGTAGTGTCCTGCCTTGTATCTTCGGGTGCATCCGGCTCCGGGGCAAGCAGCAGACCCCACTGAACCTCTGCGCTGTCCCGGGACGCGGACCAGTATATCTGGGGCGCCTCCCCCCGGAGCTTTACCCCGATCTTGACGGTGTGGCCGTCCTCCAGCATGTTGCCGTACAGCCTTACGGACTCGGGGCTATCGGCGATCAACCAGCCTGGATCCACCGCGTATTCGCTTATGGTCGCCCCACCCGGCTCAAACCACACCACTATGTCGTCTATGGATTCTCCGGAAGCGGTGAAGGAGGCCAGTATGCTGTTTTCCAGCACCTCGACCTCGACATATACTTGGGCCAAGGCACTGGGCGCGGCCAAGGCTGTCAGGGCCGCCAGCGCCAGCGCGGCTCCGGCAACCCTCCCGCCACTCATAGGATTGGGTTCTGCGCCCCGGCAATTAAACATTGGTGATGCCGGCTCAATTCCGACCCCGGCCGGGGGTTTGGAAGTCCGGTGGCCTCTCTTGGTACTGGCGTATGCGCTCGGCTATCGTCCTGTACAGGGAGCGGAAGCTGTCCTTGGTGGTCTCGCCAAGAAAGTCGGTCTCGCCAGCGGCGATTTTGTCGCATATGTACCTGGTTATGTCCTCGTTGCTGAACTCGCCCCACCCGTCCGAGTCGTGGCTGCTCCATATGGACCTGAGGGCATCCACCATTCCGTCCTCGCCAAGCAGGTCGCTCTCCGACAGTCCCCTGTACCCCTCTTGGCGCAGCTTGACCTCGTAGGTCTGGTTTACGGCATGCAGGTAGTCGCTAGGAACGATATAGTCCTCGATGGACTTGAGCTTTTTGCCCTCTCTCTCGTATAGTATGGTCTGTGCCGGGGCAAACCCATTGCGGACCAACTGGCTGGATGTGTGCCGGGACTCGGCGGAGTCGTCCAGCAGAACGAACGTCCGGTAGCCGTGGTCCCGATAGAACGTGGCCAGGGGCAGGACCGCGTCCTTGGAATGGCTGGCCACCACGTTGAGCGGGTTCATGGATATGTTGGGGTCCTCAAGAAACTTGTCAAAGGCGTTCAGGTACATGGCGTCGGACATGGTCTCCACTATGATGACCGGCCGGGAGTTGAAGCCGATACTGCGGTCGGTTATTGACTGGACCAGCCCCCGGGAGAGGCCATACAGTATGGGGGTCAGGGTCTTGTCGTCGGCGTTCCAGTAGTCGTAGAATATCTTGCTGAGGTGGCGGCGCCGGTCCAGCTCCACAACCAGCAGGTTGCCCGGGTTGTAGTCGAATATCATGAACGGCGAGTGGGTGGCGTACAGTACCTGGTTGGATCCAGCCAGATCCTTGAGCAAATCTGCGATCCCCATCTGCTGCGTGGGGTGCAGGTTGCGCGCCGGCTCGTCCAGCAGCAGTATGGCCTCCTTCAGCTCGGCCCGCTGCGTCTCGGCGGCAAAGTTCACTATGAATGAGAACGTCCACTTGAAACCCTCGGCGCGGCGGTTCAGCAGCCCGGTGTTGGTGATGGTGCCGTCCCGGTGGACGTCGGATATCACCAGACTCATTATGTTTCCGGGGCTGTACCGCAGGTCCACATGTATGGGATCTCCCTTCCAGGTTGGGTTGAGGCGCTTTGTGAGCTTGTTGCTGGCCGCGTTGAGTATCTTGATGAGGTTAGAGGGGCTGTCCTGGAATGACTCCAGCGAGTCCAAGTCCAGCTCTGCCAGGTAAAAGAGGTTCCTGACGGTCTCGGCCTTGTCAAACTCCTCCACAAACTCAATGGTGCCGCCCCTCTCCCCCTTCTGCTCCCTGATGAACTCGTTGAGGTTTATGTTTCCGTGTATCTTTTTGTAGTCGGAGAAGTAGACGAACCGAGGGTGCAGCTCGGCCCCGATGAACTTTTCCAAGGCTTTTCTCTTGCCGATCCCCTCCAGCAGCTTTTCGAACTGGTTTTGGGGATCCTTGTATATGGTGAGCCACTCGCCCATCACCTGCTCCTCACGCACGACTATGGCCTGCACGCTCTTGTGGAACCGTTCCATTCCCTCGTCAAACTGCTGCCGCGTGGATGGTTGCTGGCCCTCAAAGAAGGAGGCGTCAAGGCGTTCCCGGAGGTGGTTGGGTATGGTGTCCATGAACGTCCGGACGTCCCTTGCCAGCGTGTCCCAGGATACTGCATCCTGTACGTCCTCCTCCTCTATCTGGACGTCGCCAAAGTCGTACTGCACGTCAGGGTTGGTGTTGGTCCTGAACAGCCTTACGCCCTTGACCGGCGGTATGTCCGGGAACCTCTCTTGTATCATGGCGGTCTCGGCCGCGGTCATCTCAAAGTTGCCCTCCACCAGCGTCATCTCAGACTTTAGCTCGTCGGACATCTCGTCGCACAGGTCCAGATCCGAGATGCCTTCGTCCCGGTTTAGCAGTGTGAGCGCCTGGAGTATGGTGGTCTTGCCGCTCTCGTTCCTCCCCACGAAGGCGGCCATGTCGCCCACCGTTATCTCTCCGGAGTCGTGTATGCACCGGAATGCACGGACCCTGAACTTGCGCAGCCGCATTGAGTGGGGAGTCGCTCGGGGCGGATTTAACTCATTCGTAGTTGGATCAGCGCCGCCTTCTTCTCTGGCCGGGCTTGTTCTGGCCCGGAAACCTGTTGAGCTTCAGCCTCTTGCGGTAGTTGTCCTTGTTTTGGATGCTGGCGCTGGTGCCGCTCCTCTTGCGTCCCTCTACTTTGGGGGTCTGTCCCCTGACCTTGCCGGCCTTGGTGAGCGAACCGTGGGTTGCCATGCGGTGATGATGCAGTGGCGGGCTTTTATCTGTTTGCCATGGATTGCGCCAAATCTGCCAGCGCAGCGGTGGGGTCTGGGGACTTTACCACGCCGCTGGCGACCAGTATCCCGGCAGCGCCCAGCTCCAAGGCCCGGCGGACGTCGTCCCCTGACACTATGCCGGCGCCGCACAGCAGGGTAGCTCCCGTACCGCGCACCGACTCTGCAGCCTCGCTGATCAGCTCCGGTCTCTCAGTGGACACGGATCTGCCCGTCCCGATGAGTTCGGGCGGCTCTATGGCTATGTAGTCGGGACGCAGCGGGGCGTATGATGCCGTCTCCGCCACGTCCCGCGTGCACAACACAGACGTCATTCCCAAGCCCCGCAGTCTTTCTATGAGGGTGGGTATGGCGTCGAAATCCAGTCGGTGTTCGCTGTGGTTGAGTATGGATCCTGATACGCCCGCGTCTCTGAGCAGTTCGGGGACGACGTACCCGGTGGTACTTCCGGGGGGTTCTGCATCGACGTGCTGGGCCAGAACGCGGACACGGGGGCCCGCCTGAATCCCCAGGAGGTGGTGGGGCGGGGCTATGGCTACGTCTATGCGGTGCTTGGTGGCGGCCGCGGCGGCAGCGGCGGCCAAGGATGTCAGGCTTCCGGCGGAGATCTCGCGGTAGTTCTTGCAATTTACCACCAGCATGAACGCCAACCTGTAACGGCCCTTATGAATCTGCAGCAGCGGCGTACGCATGGCTGTTCCCAGAAAGGCTTGGACAAGGCAGCGCTGCCGGCAGCTTCGTTCGGTCTATAACATGGCTAGGCCCGTAACCAGTCCGGAATGTCGAAAAAGCGTACTGCATACAGTACGAAAATGCGCAATGCTCCTGCAGCTGCCCTCCAGACTGTCAAACGCCAGCTGTTCGTAATTCCGGTGGGCGGCCTCCGCTAGGTTGATGCCGACGCGGTCCTTAGGTTAGAACCGGGCAACACGTCCGCCGTTACGGCAATAACGAATGAAATCTGAAGCGCTACACCACTCCTGAATCCAGCTGCCACAGGCGCCGCCCTGTGTCTGCCGGTGCGCCGTCCGTGAGCAAAAACTTAGCCCGCCATGTTTGCCCGCATGGAGGCTTGCGCCACCCGTTCCCCGATATGTCACCCCCAGAAGAACTCGTCCAGTCCAGACTGCTTTCCCTTGCCCATTATGGTGTCAAAGTCCAGACCCATAGACGAGACTATCTGGTCCAGTGTGGACTGCATAAATTCGATATATTTTGGGGTGTCTACCTCGCTGGCCTTGGCCATGGAGACGGGCTTTGCGCCCGGCTGCGTAAACGTCTTGACGTACGAGATTATTTCACCGCGCTTCATCCTGCGGCCCTCATGGGCTTCCAGCATCTTGGCAGCCCTGACGTGCTGGGGTATGGTCTTTGTGTATTCGTCGACGGCCTTGCTCATTGTCATGTTGAACGCCAACTCCTCCACCGGAACTTCCCTGGCCTCCAGCCGCTTGCCGCTCTCGTCTATCCTTTTGGATATTCCCTTTCGGGCCTGCTCGAACTCCTCAGCGTTCCGGACGCCTGAAAGTATGGATATTACGTCCTCGAACAGTCTCTTGATGAACGGTGGAGTGTGGGACTTTTTTCCGGTCAATCCCTTCACGTCCACCATCCCAGATTTTGTGACCCCAAAATAGTTTTTTTTCCTGTTGGAGAGCACGCAGTACCTGTACTCTTTGTCCACTTCCAGCTCCACGCCGTGATCCCTCTTAGCCGCGTCCACCACCGTGCTGATTTGGTCTTCGGTAGGGTTTTTTAGAAATAGCGAGTCGGTGTTGTGGAGAAGTATGTTGCCGATGCCGCCGCAAAAGTGGTGGTTGGATGTCTCCACGTCGTAGACGTATTCGTCCGCCTGCCGGATGCGTATCTCGCGAATGGCGTCCTCCGGCTCAGGCGCCTTTGTGTCATCAGCCGGTCTGATCTGCAAGATGTCGGTCCCGTCCTTGCGCGACAGGGTGTAGCCCAGCCCAAGCCCATTCATAATGTACGCCACACCCTGTAGCAGAAAGTATCCTTCCGGCTCGGCCTCTATGGCATCAGTCCGGCCCCGCGCCCAGCCGATCCCCTCTAGGAGTCCGGCGAGGTACCTCCGCCGCGCGGCGACTCCTGCGTTAAGTACGGCGGCCGGAACGCCTCCGCGGTCCAGAGCGTCGGACGTTTTGATCCGTACGACGCAGTTCTCCGCCGCGATCTCTATAACGTTCTCGCCCGTAGGCGCGGCGCCCCCCTCGCCGCCGGCTCCCAGCCCCCTGCCGTCATCGAACCCCCGGCGCCATGCTCTGTCGGGCGATACGATACTGGCCCCGGAACTGGTGGGGCAAACGAACTGGTTTATACTGTCTCCTACATTCAAGTCCGTGGGTTTCACGGCTCGGCCGTTTATTACCAGGCTGTGGTCCCCCGTACACTCCACGTAGCCAGTCGTCGTCAGGATGTGGTATATGTCCTTGCGGACCCGGTGCCTGTACACGTGCTTGACGTCCGCAAATCCACCATCGGTCCACACCTGCACGCCGGAGAGGCGTGGATCATACAGTCGGCTGATTGGGATTATGCGCACCATCTCGTCTTTTTTTATGACGACCGGCGTGTTGCCCGTCACGCTGTCGCCGTACAACACGTTTATGTCGGCCTTTTCGCATATCTTGATCGTCTCCTGAATGGTGTGCCGTCCGACGGCGGTGGTGGCTTCGGCGGCAGGCAGAAAGTACAGGGGGAATATGTCGGCACCCATAACACCGTAGCTGGCGTTCAGTATAACCTTGAGAGCCTGGGTGACTACTGTGTACTGCCGGCGCACCTCGGGCGTGCTGGATCTGGACTTTGAGAGGGCCTTGTAGTAGTTTACTCTGAGGTCCCGCAGGGACCCTATTATCATGGCAGTGATCCCATTTTTTTTGCTGCAGACCCAGTGATTGGTCTGGGGTATGGTGTTGGCTCTACACTCGGCGTGGGGGCACCTTACGGTCTCGTACGAGATGTTTTTCACCTTTATTATGCTGGGATACAGGCTTGCAAAGTCCACTACGGTGACCGCAAAGTGGACCCCCTCCACGGGCTCTATGACCAGCCCGCCGCGGTATTTTTTGTCCTTTATCACCGCGTCGGCGGTTACCTCGGCGGTTCGGGCAGACAGCTCCTTCTGTCCAGGAATGCGCGCCCCGATCCTGCGGTGTTCGTAAAATAGAAGGCTCCTGATCCACTGCGACACCCCCATCCTGGCTATGTCGTCGATGGGCATCCTGCCTATGCGCGCTATTATCACAAACAAGTTCATGAGCAGGTTGCCATCAAAGGTCGTGAGCTTGAGCGTGAGTCGGGCATCATTATAGCAATAGTTGGCCGTCTCGTACAGGGTAAGGCTGCCCAGAGGCTTGCCGTAGTCTATCTTCCGCTCGCCCAGCAGCGCCTGGGACACGCTATCCAGCGAAAAGTTTGTGTATTTTTGCGAGAACGCGTATATTTGGAAGGATCGGTTGGACATTGTCCTGTACAGGTCTATGTGCACGCCCCGCCGCAGGGTGGCGGCGTTCTTCATCATGTATAGGGGGTTTTTATCGCCGGGCACGTCCAGCGCCCTGGCCCGGTTGTACAAGTACGGCAGGTCGAACTCATCGCCGTTGTAGGTCAGCACGAATGGAAAGTCAGCAATTATGTCGAACGCATCCAGTATCATCTTTTTTTCGTCGTCATAAAATACTATGTCCACGTCGTCGGCCAGCTCGTTGGTGCCCTTTTGTACGCCGGTGTCCAATACGAGCATCCGGTTGAACCCGCCCGTTCCGGCGAATCCCACCGCCGTGATCCGCTTCTCGGCGATCTTGGGGTCTGGTATGCGCCCCTCTTGAGCGTCCACCTCTATGTCCACCGCCACGCGCCTCATCTCGGGGATGGGCTGGTTGAGTAGGTGGGCCCATTCTTCTATGAATTCCTGGAACTGGACCGGATCCACTACCTCCTTGTTCGTTATCTTGTCCCACAGGAGGGACTTAAGGGCCATCTGGACATCCTCTGTTATGTCTTCATCGTGGGACACCACCTTGGAATCGCGTATGGCGTAGTGCTTTCCCACTATGAGGCCCCGGTCGTACAGGTAGTTCTCGTAGTATTTTATGTCAGACTCCCAAGTCTCTATTCTGTTGCGTATGCTGTCGGGGGTGCCACCGATGGCCAGGGGATCTCCGGCAATTATCTTGGACATGGTTATGGTCCTGTCATCGGCCAGGTCGTGCAGCTCAGTCGGCTTTATGTCTATGATGTCGCTCCTGCCGCCTATCTCATGCCTTATCTCGTCAGGAGTCATCGTGGAGTAGCAGTACGGTTTGTGTCCGGTGTTGTCCTTCCAGAGTATTATCTTCTGTTCTTTAGGCTCGTAGAATTTTAGGAGCGCCGACTTGGACATGGAATCGTAGGTGGCCGAGACCAGCATCGATGGTGGCAACTCGGCTATCTCGTCGGGTTTGGCTGTCTTGGACGACATCGCACCGGCCCTAGTCCCCGAGCTTCAACCCGTCGATCCACCGGGAGATGCGTCTGGCATCCATAAGTACCACCTCTATATTGGCACTGTCCACCAGATCCTGGGCCTTCTCGGGATACTCGCTTATGCAGACGAACCTCTCTATGCCTATGGTGATGGCCATCTTGGAGCAGTCCAGGCAAGGGGTCGCTGTACTGTACAGGGTGGCCCCGCTGACGGCTCCTATGCCTAGGATGGCGCAGTGTATTATGGCGTTGGCCTCCGCGTGGGTGCACATGCACCTGTCCAGCGCCTCGCCGGAAGGCACCAGGCCGTTCACCCGGTCCCGGCACCTTTTACATCCGCCCTCGTAGCAGTTTTTGATTCCCGGAGGCGTTCCGTTGTACCCGGTGGCCAGCTGCCGGTGGTCCTTGGCTATGACGGCTCCAACCTTTCTGGCGATGCAGTTGGATCTCAGCTTGGCCAATCCTGCCTGCAGCATAAAGTATTCGTCCCAGTCGGGTCTCTCAAACTTC
>JAEFDA010000089.1 GCA_016126025.1 Nitrososphaerota archaeon
TCTTGCAGCAGTCCTTGCAGGTGTACCGCTGCAGGTTTTTCTGGTAGAGGCAGTATTTGACGACGTTCTCATGCTTGCAGTCGGGACAAAACACCCCGCCATACCATCGCACCATCCGGAACAGTTCAGCTGCCGCCGCGCTGTCGGCAAACAGGACAAACAGCGCCAAGAGGGGACCGCGTCCCGTCGCTCTCCTTTTTTGTTTCCTGGCTCCTGCCATAGGGGCGTGGGGGATCTGAGGTTATAGATCTCTTTCGGTCTAACCACGCGGTTAAGGGCCGCAACTACCCCCACGATTCGGAATATGAGCGTTGAACTTTTGATGCCCGCAGTTGTATAAAGGAGAATATTCATGATCCAGCATTCAGCATTGATCGATCGTAGCAGCCTAGGCAGATTGTGAATAATCTCCAAAGATCTACAATCCGGCCAACCCCGGCAGGTCGGTGGTCTGGGTTGTGTTTGCAAGCCGTCCTCCATGCGCGACTTCAATATTACCGCGCATATGAAGGCGGGTCACCCAACGGCGCTGCGCAAAAGATGCAAATGCGGCCAGATATGGCATATCACCGCAACTTGGCGGCCTTGGCGCCCCGCACGTAGTCAGATACCAGCATCCCGGTCATCCCGCCGTCCCGCGCCCAGTACATCCGCCCGCCGGTCTCGGCGGCCAGCCCCTCCACATACCCGGCCAGCTCCTCCTCATCGCTTATCACCACATAGTCCAGGTTTATGCCCTCCCGCCGGCACCTCCGCGCCTCGGACTCGGTCAGGGAGCCCACGCGCCCGTCCACCCCGCGGTACCTGTAACACAGGTAGACCTGCATTCGGGGGTCGGCGTCCAGCCGCAGCCCCTTCTCCCCTTCCACTCGGGATACGAGGGCGGGGTCGGGGGCGTAAAAGTGCGAGTAGGGTTTCTCGGCGAGGATGCCGCGGCGCTGCCTCTCGCTCTCCACGAAGCAGGCGCTGGGCTGCCCGTCGGTTATCATCACTATTCGGCGGTTCTCGGCGGCCTCCCCGCGCAGCATCCTCCGGGCCAGCCGCAGCGCCGCCTGGTAGTTGGTGTAGTGCAGAAAGTCGTCGTTGGCCGTGAACGTCCCCAGATACGGGATGTCGTGCGGGCGTATCCTGCATGCCATGGACGCGAACCCTATGACATGTATGGAGTCTCCGGGGTAGTGCCGGGCGTTCAGCGTGTACAGTGTCCAGAGGGCCCTCTTGGCGGCCTCTATCCGGCTCATGCCGTTGTTCAGCCTGGTCCTCATGGTGGAGCTCAAATCCAGGCAGTACGCCACCGCGACCCTGCTGTCGGCCTCGGTCACGTACTGTTCTATGTCGCCGGGGCGTATGTCCAGGGGGAATGCCGCGTCCCCGGTTCGGCGCAGCGAGTTGAGCAGCGTGTCTGGGACGCTTATACCGGACATGTCGTCGCCGGGCTCGTGTGGACGGGTGGCGTCGGTGACCGTCTCGCCCGCTCCCGGGAACGTGGTGTGGTGGCCCCCGGGGCCACCCATGCCCAGGTCTCGCATGATATCGCCGAGCAGCACGCGTCCCACCGCCTCAAAGCCCCGCCGGGTGAGCCACCTCTTGTCGTCGCGGATATAGCCGCGCCCCTCCAAGGTTCGTATGGTGCGGGCGGCGTCCTGGTATGGGGCATCATCCTGGTACGGGGCATCATCCTGGCCTGATGCCGGATTCGATCCATATGATATCAGGGCAGACTCCATGTCTTGGAGGCCGGAGATCCCCCCGCTCATGGCCATGCGGGCCAGCGTCCGGAGGGTGTTCTGCTCGTCGCCCGGCGGCCGCCGGTCGGGGCGGGCGCCGGTCCGGGGCGCCGCGGCCACATATACGCTAGGCTGGCCCGTATGCATCCTCGCGCCTCTCTAGTATGGGGGGCGTGCGCCAGCGCAGGCACTCTAGGGCCACCTCTACTGCGACGGCCCGCAGCCCGTCTCCGGGAGAGGGCCGCCCGGAGGCGTCGGCCGCCTGCACCGCCCCGTCCATATCCCGCGCGTCCGTTGGCATCATGCTCTCGACCAGCCGGCCCAGCGCCGGGAAGTGGCTCATCTGCTCTCGGTACGAGTCCGGGCCGCCGCTCCAGACGTGGCTCTGGGACGCCACGAACTTTTTGCCGGCGAACTCGGCAGAGATGGACTCAGTATCCGCATCTGCGGGGCACATCTGCGCGTACGACTCCCGGAGGGACTCGGCCACTATATCCCGGACGGCCCGGGTCCTGTTCTCCAGGGTGTCGTCCATCTCGGCCAGTCGCACCTTGACGGCCTGTTCCAGGCACCCCATGTCCGAGGGGCGCGGGCAGGCCCGCTCGGCCGGCCGCACGCGCGCCGCCTCGGCCACCAGCACCTCCAGGCCGTGTATCCCGGAGCGGACGCTGACGCCCTTCTCCTGGTCTATGCGGTCGTCGGAGCGGGCCCTGCGCACCGCCCCGGCCAGCAGCTCCAGCATTACACCGGCCAGCACGCACGGCGGCAGCGAGGCCTCCTGTAGTATTATCTTGGTCTCGTCGTGTGTGGTGGACGGGTACCGGGTTCGTATGTGGCTGGCCAGCCTGTCGTGGAGCGGCTCTATGATGCGCCCGGAGTGGGTGTAGTCTACGGGGTTGGCCGTGGCAAAGAGCGCCAGCCGGGGCTCGAATATGACGCGGTAGGTGCCCGTAGTGAACGAGCCCTCCTGCAGAACGGAGAGCAGCGCCACCTGCTTCCGCGGGTCCAGCACGGGCAGCTCGTCGATGCAGAATATGCCGTGCTTGGACTGCATCAGGTGCCCGGCCGAGTACGACTCGATGCGGTACATCTCGACGCCGCGCCTGGCCACCTTGATGGCGTCCACGTACCCCACCAAGTCCTTGACGGTGGTGTCGGGGGTGGCCGTTATGAACCTGGAGCGGTCCGTCCCGCCCACCCACTCCACGGGGGTGTCCAGGCCGCCATCCATGATCGCCCGGGCGGCCTCGGGGCTGACGTGGAACCGCAGGGGGTCGGGAATCTCCTCGCCCCCGAGCAGCGCCGCCAGGTCGCCGGGCGGCAGGTCCGTGGGGATGTCGTTGGTTGTCCCCCCACGCACCACAGGTATGGGGGAGAGCAGCGAGGCGGCTATGCCCCGGGCCAGCATCGTCTTGGCCTGCCCCATCTGGCCCACCAAGAGCATGTCGTGGCCGGCCAGTATGGCCCGGTCTAGGGAGGGCAGCACATCCTCATCAAAGCCTATTATGCCCGGGTACCGCTCAGAATCTGACCCGGCGGCCGCCAGCAGGTTGCGGCGCATCTGCTCGCGGACACCCACCGCCTTGTAGTTTATGGCCAGCAGGTCCCCCACCGTCTGGATGTCAGGGTAGTTCTGGGGCACGCCGGGCGCCTCCTCCTTGTATGCGGGCGGCGAGTCGTAGCTTTTCTGCACCATACCCAGCATGTCCATGCCCCGCCTCCCGGAGCTCCGGATTTTTAATGTTCAGGATGCACCGGCGCTCGTACGGGGTGCGGCGCTCGCACCACGGAATTTTCGGGACCTACATACCCAAGTGCCCATCCCCGGATACCATACCTGACGCCATGGCCATGCATATAACCTGGCATAGTACCGCACGCGAGTGTAGACTGGTGATGGAAGAGGTCCATCATGTCTTCTGGTGCATCTGTCATTATTTGGGTAAGGGTATGTTAGGAATCCGAGCCATCCTTCTTAGGCTGTAACTTATCCTTCTCAGCCTTTAACTTATCCTCATCTTTATTCATGTAAACGAACATCAGGACTATGAAAGCCGTGGCAATGAAACAGAAGACTGTTACACCCATGACAGCCACATACGTGTTGGCATACAGCTCAAAACAGCACAGCCCCACTATAACCCACGCCTGGAGCGCTATCACCACGCTCCCGCAAATCAGTATGAAGGCAAGCATGCCGAGCTGGGCAGCGCCTACGGTCTTGTCGGAACTGAACCGTGCCCCCAAGACCGAACCCAGGCTGGAGAACGCCAGTAGAGTAGCGGAAGTCTCAAACAGCCCGTCCATTCCATTCAACTTCTTACCAGCAGCAAAGTCATACGACGCGACTGCATAGATACCAAACACCACAAGTGCTAGCAGTATGCCCCATGCGATCGCCTGTTTTTTTATCCCCATGGCAGAACGCGCCCAAAACCCAGCCGCATATATAAGTATACGTTGATCTATATAGTTGCCATAGCCTTACAGAATGACACAACCACAGCCACGCATTGGTTCAATACATACCATACCATCACGGGACCAGTACATACTCAACCCCCTTCCCTATAGGCACAGATTTTCAAGATGTAAACATTCACCATGCCTAGAAACTAGAAGGAGTTGAGTGTGTACGAACCGCGTATAACAGCGCTTATTTTACCGCAAGCGGGCCTTTCCGCATGGCAATATCGGTCCGGCAGATGTACGACATAGAGAACGCTGGCCACGCCATGGGGTTCCACAAGAGGTACATGATGGAGAACGCCGGGGCGGCCGCCGTGCGCCGCCTCCAAGAGTGCGTGCCCGACATCGCCTCAAAAAGCGTGCTGGTGATGGCAGGCTCGGGCAACAACGGGGGCGACGGCCTGGTGATGGCCCGGCACCTGGCGGGGTATGGGGCCTGCGTCAGGGTCGTGATGCCTTCTGGCGCCCACTCCATAAAGACCGATGAATGCCGTGACAACCACGCCATACTGGAGCAGATGCCCTCCGTTACGATGGCCGACTCCCCCGGGGACCACACATATGATATAGTGGTGGACGCCCTGCTGGGGACGGGCATCACCGGCGAGATACGCGAGCCGTACGCCTCGGCCATCGCGTACATCAACGACTCTGGCGCGTTCGTCATGGCCGTGGACGCCCCATCGGGCCTGGACCCGGACACCGGGGACACCGCCAACGTACACGTCACAGCCGACGCCACGGTCACCTTCCACCGCATGAAGCGGGGCATACCCCTGAGGCCGGAGGCGACCGGCCGGGTATACACAGAGCGCATAGGCATACCCCCCGAGGCCGAGGTGGGCATACTGTGATGGTACACCAGATACCGGTGGGTGGCATGATGAACTTTACCTACGCCGTACGCGACGAGAATACCGGCGAGGCCATAATAGTGGACCCCTCCTGGGACCTGGACCGCGTCCAGGACATAATAGCCAAGAACGACATGACACCCAAGTACATAGTAAACACGCACCACCACTTTGACCACACCCTGGGCAACGAGGCCCTGTCCCGGGCCACCGGCGCCCCCATCATACAGCATCCATCCTCGGGCATGTCCCACGACATTGCCGTCGGGGAGGGGGACACCGTCCGCTTCGGGGACTCGAGCCTGGAGGTGCTGCACACGCCCGGCCACTCGCAGGACAGCATATGCCTGGTGGGGGATGGCAAGATATTCACCGGCGACACGCTCTTTGTGGGGAGCTGCGGGAGGGTGGACCTGCCTGGCGGCGACGCCTCGCAGCTGTACCACTCCCTCCGCCGGCTGGCCAAGCTGGAGGGGTCGCTGGTGGTGTACCCGGGCCACCATTATGGCGACTCCAAGACGTCCACCATCTCCGACCAGCTCAACACCAACCCGGTGCTGTATCCCAGGACCGAGGGCGAGTTCCTGCGCATGCTGGGCGTGGCATGATACGCGGCAGCGGCGACCCCCGCGCCCGTTCCGTACTGGAGGCCATGCGGGATGGCCGGGCGCTCTTCTCGCTGGTGCTGTCGTACACGCGCACCGCCGAGATACCCGGCATCACGGTGGCGGGCGCCGGTCCCGACTCGATGATGTACACGCCGCCGGCCGATGCCGAGTACATAGAGTACGGGCGCTGCCGCTGCATGGATGCCATACCCACCACCCCCGACGGCAAGCCCACCCCCGCCGTCCTGACCCGCGCCGCCCTCATAACGGCGGGCCTGCCCCACATCGCCATAAACGCCGGGGGACCCGTGCGCCCGCAGGTGCCCCACATCGACGCGGGCATCGAACCGGGGGGCAACATACGGGAGGGGCCGGCCATGACCATATCCCAGGCGCGCCATGCACTGGAGTCGGGCCGCCATACCGGCGGCAAGTTGGCATCCCTGTGCGACTGCCTCATAATAGGCGAGTCGGTACCCGGCGGCACCACCACCGCCCTGGCCACCCTGCGGGGGCTCAACCTACCCGGACCGGTGAGCTCCAGCATGCCGGACAACCCCACATCCCTCAAGGAGGATGTGGCCCGCGCCGCCCTGGAGAGGCTGGGGATGGACGACCCCGTCTCGGTGGCCTCCAAGGTGGCCGACCCCATGATACTGTTTGTGTGCGGCATGCTGCAGGCCGCCACCGAGTCCACACATGTGGCGCTGGCCGGGGGCACCCAGATGCTGGCCGTCCTGGCACTGGCATCCAAGCTGGGGTACGACCACACCCGCGCAGTACTGGCAACCACCTCGTACATAGCCGAGGACCCCGGGATCGAGCTGGCGCGGCGGGTGGACACGATATCCCCCATACCGGTGCTGTGGACCGACCCGCTGCTGGAGCGGTCGGCGCATGCCGGGCTCCGGGCGTACGCGGCCGGCTTCGCCAAGGAGGGCGCCGGGGCCGGGGGCGCCCTGGTAGCGGCCCGCGCCAGGACGGGCGCCGGGGCAAAACAGATGCAGGAGTCCATAGACGCCGAGTACTCCCGCCTCACCTCGGGAGTACGTGCGCCCGGCTAGGCGGCCGCGGCACTACCACCCGGCGGCCCCAGCACCATGGAGAATATTCACAATCTAAGAAGAATACGCGCGGACTATGCCGCTGTAACATTCTCCGTAAAATTCCCTTGTTTTTCATTCAGAACCGGATCTGTGCATACTCTCCAAAGATCGTAGATAGCCCCCATGCATTTGCTCCACACCATACGAGAACGCCACGCCGCATATGCTACACACCGGGAGTAGGGATCGGCTATTTCGTGGCAGACATCAGATTTGTCACGTCCGCCAGACCCGCGGTTAAGATTCCATCCCAATGAGCTTGGTGCCATGACCACCCCGCTGCCTAGACGGCAGATACGCTACACGATAGGAAATCAGAAGTCCCATCCGGGCCGCCTGGCCTGTTGCGGTTAGCTGGATCATGAATATTATCCCGCGTATGATGAGTCAATCTGAAAGATATGAATGGCCATCCACACTGAATTTACGTCCCATTTCTTTCAAACGTGCCTACGCATGGGCCATCGTGATGGGCATGCTGGAACGGATGGTACGGACAGTCCGGTATGCGCAAAACCCTCAGGCGAGTAGTAGAAACAGCGAAACCGGAATGGTTGCGCACTCACCCTCCATAGACAGTCGGTCTTTGGACAGCAGTATGGCGCCCTTTTGTTTGGTGTGTCGTTTAAAATTGATTAGTCCGTCCAAGTCCCTAGCGGTAATACTGTTCTGAAACTTCACCTCGATCGGAGTCTCCACGCCGGCTCCGTCACTGTAGACAAAGTCTACCTCCCTGTCTTTGCCATATCTCCAATAGTACAGAAGATCCGAGTATTCAAAATTCCTCTTTCTGGGGCTGACGTTAAACGCCATCCGGATAAGGTGGTTGGCCACCACTCCCTCAACCATTATTCCTCGGTTTATGTCGCTATCAAGGTGTCTGATTGCCGTATCAAAGGATAGTTGGTTACCGCCAATCCATCCATTCAGCACGTGGAAGTAAAATGGGTCATGGAGGTAGATTTTTTTGTCTTTTTGGAACAGTCCGCGCTTGGATTCAACACTATAACGGTAGAAGACAGAAAGAACAAACATGTTCTGGAGTGTGTCAACGTAGGAGGAGACGGTGGCCGGGCTGCCGATGTCCGTGCCTTTTTGTAGAGATCTCCAAGAGGACGTGCTTCCGATGGCCTTGATTACGCTACGGACCAACTGCTTGAACGTACTCTGGTTCCTGTTCAGAGATTGGAGATCGCTTAGGATTGCATCAAGATATGTCGCGAAAGTGTCCTCCCCGACCATGCCGGTGCCGAGGTACTCGTTGACAACCCTTGGTATCCCGCCGGTCAGAAGGTAGTCCCTCAGGTGCCGGTTCAGCATAGGAACGTATGGCTGGAGTTTCTCTATATCCAAGCTCAAGTCCAACATCCTCATGAGGAGATCGTGCCGCACGCGCGCCGAGACAAGGTTGTGAGCTTCCAGCAGATCCTTGGCATCCGAGTCTATCGCAGCCACAAACTCTGAAAACTTCATCGGGAGCATTATCTTATCCAGCACATCGTTTGATGCGCCGCGCCTGCCAGGCATCTTTTCTGAGGACGTCTTGATGTCTATCGTGTTGGAGCCGGTAGCCACAACAGTACAATTTGCCAGTCTACCCTGATCCCACAATCTCTTGATCCCCCGCTGCCAGTCTTTCACCGCCGACACCTCGTCCAGAAAAATGTAGCAGCGGTCATTCTTTCGTAGCCTCCTGATGCCATCAAGATACTCTTTCACTATATTCACCAGATCCTTGGGGGAGGTGTCCACGTCAAACGCATAGTACATTATGCTGTATGGCGAGACACCCCCATCCATTTTCGCTCATATTCCAAATGTTGGGGGTGCCTAATCCGGTCGTGTACGCCACTTCGACGGCATTTCAGC
>JAEFDA010000026.1 GCA_016126025.1 Nitrososphaerota archaeon
ACGGACGAGACTCGGGCCGAGCCGGCCGGACCAAAGACTATGTCGGCGCCCCGCGAGTGGAGGGACTGTATCTTTTCCAGAGACACCACAGGGTTTGAAGAGCTGTCTTCGCGGAGTAGCTCGAACCGCCACTCGGCTCCCTTGTCCTCTAGGTACGCGTTGAAGTCGTCTATGGCCAGTCGCGTGGCCGCATCCACCTGCACGCCGACGGAGCTGTATCCACCGGTCAAGGGAAGCAGTGAGCCGACCAGTACCTCGCCTACCACCCCGCCGGGCATAATGACATCGTTCTGGCCATCATACGATACGCCCCTCACCCAGCCGGCCTCCCTCAGCAGCCAGGTCTCGTAGTTGGCCAGTACCAGATCCCCGGCCTCGTTCAGATCGGTGGAGCTGAGGGCGCCGCCCGAGTATGATGCGGCCACCTGATGTATCACGCCCCGGATGTCGGCAGGATCGACGCTCCCCGACTCCAGCACGCTCAGTCCGGCGAGCCACACGGCATCGTATGCTGTGTATACAAAGGCGGTTGGCTCGCTGCCCAGCCACTCCCTGATGCGCTCGCTCACCGAGTCGGCTCGATCACCGGGGTCCAAGAGCAGCTGGACGGTGGCCAGTTTGGTGTCAATGGCAAACTGGGACGCGATCTTGTCGGAGGCGATAACGGTGGACTGGGCGACGGCCTCGCCGCCGAACCACCGGACATCATCCAGTATATCATGGGTGGCGGCGACTTGGAATATTGGCACCGCTTCGTCAAACGCCACAATCAATACCGCAGTTCGGTCGGCATCGTGCGTCTCCAGCACTTCTGAGACAGTATCGGCCAGATCAGCCACGCTCACCGAGTACTCGCTGGACTCGGGGTTGTACCGAACACCCTCGTACACGATGCCACCCCGCGACTCAAAGTCTGCCACAGCCGCATCCACTAGGCCGTCCCCGTACACCTCTCCCCGCCATATCGGGACGACTACCTCAACCCCTTCGTGTTCTAGGAGGGCACCGATGGCCCTTCCCTGATTGAAGTCGTCAGGAACAGTCCGAAACGCCGCGTCGTCGGGTATTGCCAATGCCGGTGCCGTACTGCTGGGGGAGATGGCAATCATGTTGTTGTCGTTCATGTAGGCAAGTATGCTTGAGAGCTGCGCCGAGCCGGCCGGGCCCACTATGATATCAATTCCCCTGGCGTGCAGTGCCTGGACCTTCTCTAGAGCCCGTACGGGATTGGTCTCCGTATCCTCGGACACTATGTCAAGACGCCACGCAACGCCACGCTCCTCTAGGTATGCATTGAAGTCCTCGACCGCCAGTTCCGTCGCATAGTCGAGTTGAGTGCCGAACGAGGAGAGTTCTCCGGTGAGGGGAAGCAGTACGGCAATCTCGACCTCGTCGGGCACTTGGGCATATGCATCTCCAGCATACACGGTTCCCATCACCGCCCCCGTCGCCATTATAGCCAAGAGTACCTTCGCTGGCCGCATTTGCATAGCCGTGACAATGCTGTTTGAGGTATATAAACTGATCCCACGATGAACGTTGTTTCTATTATATGGCAATCAGGTCACATCAGCACGGCCTTGTCCAAAAAATCAAAATTGACGACCCTCCTTGATGCACACGGAGGCACTTGGACCGGCAGGAAGGCGCGGGGCAGACGCCGGATCACGTTCCTGCTGCCCGCCGGCCCGTCGCCGATGGCGGTCCACGGGCAGTCGTGCGCAGCCTCCCCATAGCCGCGGGGGTGCCGCCCCCGCGGCGTGGCCTCAGGCGAAGGCCATGTTGTAGCAGATGGTCATCGACAGCAGCTCAACGGCCTGGGTGTGCGGCTTGAATGCCCGGACCACCCCGCCGAATAGCGCCTTCATGGACGAGAAGACGCTCTCGATGTTGTTCCGGAGGCGCAGCATCTGGTAGAAGGTCCCCGGGTGGGCCTCGCGAAACCTCAGCATCGCGGCGCGGGCGTTGAACCCCTTGATGATGGCGTTGGATTTGGAGTCGATGATCGCCCTCCGGCCGCTGTCCCGGATGGCGTTGCAGTTCTTGATACCACCGTAGGCCGCGTCGGCCAGGACGTCCCCGTCGCCCTCCGGCAGCGTCTCCACCATCAGGCGCAGGTACGGCGAATCGCTGGCGTTTCCGGCGGTGACCGTCGCGGCGCACACCATGCCGTGCAGCGTGTGCATGATGTGCAGTTTGGCAAACAGCCGCACGCTGAGCTTGCCGTATTTGGCGTTCTGCCAGTCGACGTACCTGGCTATGCTGAATCCGCTGGAGTCGACCAGCAGGGTGTCGTGGACGGCGTCGCAGCCGGCCATCTTGGCTATTACCCTCTGCAGTACTGCGGGATCTGTCTCCGATATGCGGAGCTGATACCATGATCTGCAGTACGGCCTGGACAGCTCGCACAGCTCCAGGTCGCCCGGATGCCTGTCGAAATGTTTGATCAGGCCCCAATAGGAGAGATTCTCTTCGCTCTTGAGGATGGACACCAGTATGGCTGACACGCGCCTGTCGCGCGTGCCTGGCGCTATGCCCAGGATCTCGCGTGCAATGTCGGCTATCCGGCGCATCCACCGGACATACCTTTGGCCCTCGGCGCGGCGGCCCCTGTTGTACTCGGACCAGCCGTCTTTGGGTCGTTCCTCCTCCCACCGGGATTGTTCTTGCTTCTGGTGCGGTTGGGGTTGTGCTTCTTTCCTGCCTTCTTGTTCTTGATCATTGTCTGGGGCCGCGATCGGCCGATCCAAGTACCTTGCGGTCCCCGGCGGGCCTCGGCAGCGGGTCCGGGTCCTGAGCTTTATGTCGCAGATTTTTGGACAAGGCCCATCAGCACCAAGCCGTAAAGGGGCATTGTGCTATACCAAGCAGGAGAAAACACGACAAAGCGCCTGACGGTAAAGGCCATCCTTGTACGCCATGCGCCAACTTGAGAGGGTCAGGAACGCGTCGGCTGTGGACACCATGCCCGGATTGGCGCCCAAGCACATCCGGAGGCTGCGGGCCGAGTTCAGGGAGACAGGATCCGCTCACACTCCGCGCCCTCTGGGCAGGGCCGCCCTAAAGCAGTCCATCCCAAAAGGAGGGACAGTCGGTACCGGACGCCTACCGGCGGTAGGTCGTTGTATTCTGCACGGTAATCAGTCTGCGCCGGGCTGGTCACGATACAAGCTGCCAGCGGGCATGCCGGATCATGTATAACGGGCACGCGATGCGGAAGATCCTACCCTCCGAGGGCATTCTGTGTGTATATACGGATCTTGGAGTGGACCGCGATGCGAACCATCAGGACCGGCATAGGCCTTTTCTTGGCCTGCATCTGATCGAGGCTGTACAACTCCAGTCCCGGGACCATCCAATGTGGGGGAAATGGTGCCGCCTTGGCATAAAAAATAAAACAAAAAGTAGGTTATGGTCTACTCAAACGGAACGACGCTCTCGTCGTCTATGCTGATTACCGAATCCACGTACCAGTTGCCGTCTGTGGCGTTGATATGCCACGTGCCGTATATGGCCGCTGCAAGATCACCGAACTCGTTCAGTGCTGTGGAGCTGAGGGCGCCGCCTGTGTAGTTGGCCGCCACACTGGGCAGCGTTGCTGCAATGTCGGCCGGATCGGTGCTGCCCGTCCTCTCGATGGACAGTCCGGCAAGCCACACTGCATCATACGCGTTGTATGCAAAGGCGTTGGGCGTCCCGCCAAACGGTACGGACAGGGCATCGGTCACATTCTGTGCTCTTGGACCATCGCCCAGGGGCACCTGGATGGCGGCGAACTCGGCCTCGATGGCAAAGTCATTGGCTATCCTGTCCTTTACTATGAAGGGGTTCTGTGCCAGCGTCTCTGAGCCATACCACCTGACTTCCTTTAGTACTGGATAGCTGTCGGCCGCCTGCATTATGGACACTATTTCGTCATATGCGACCACCACTATGGCCACCTTGTCGGCGCCGTGGCTGTCCACATATCCTTGGACGATTCTGGCCAAAGCATCTATGGACACGGAGAACTCACGCACGTCGGGATTGTAACTTACGCCCTCGTCATACGTGCCGTTGCGCGCCTCAAACTCGCTTACTGCGGCATTCCTCAGACTGTCGCCGTACGAGTCGACACGCCAATACGGGACGACAACCTCTATGCCGTCGTTTGCAAGTATTATGCCGAACGCCTTGCCTTGGTTGGCATCGTCGGCCACCACCCTGAACACACGATCGTCGGCTATGGCCATCTCGGTGGACGTGGAGCAGCACGACAGCAGTATCATGTTGTTGTCGTTTACGTAGCCCGAGATGTGCTTGACGCGCGAACTGCCGGCGGGTCCGAAGATGATGTCGGCGCCGCGCGAGTGGAGTGCTTGAGCCTTCTCCAGTGCTATGACCGGGTTGCTAGCGGTATTCTCCTGGAATAGCACCAGTTCCCACCCGGCATCCTTGGCAGACAGATACTCGTTGAAGTGCTCCACCGCCAGCACGGTGGCCGCGTTGACCTGCACGCCGACGGAGCTGTATACGCCGGTCAGCGGCAGAAGCGAGCCCGCATATACGATGGTGCCTTCGGGTATCATCATCATGGAGTCGGCATCAGAGTCGCCTGATGTCTGCGCGTACGCAGGAGCAGTTAGTATTGTAGCTATGGCAACTAATGCTGCCAATGCGGTTATAACTTGATTCATTGGAGGCCCAATAACTATGGTAGATTATAACAGTTGTTACACTTTGCGTATTAGTTTAGGCTCAGCGGGACGCCGGACCACACTCAAGAAGGCCTTTGTCGTACTGCTGGCGGTTTTTGCAGGCATACAGGCCATGATCTGGCCATATTACATGCCAGAGCATCTGGCCACACCTGACGTGCCGGCGATAGCCAAGCGGTACTCATGATGAGCCTAAGCGGTGTGACTTCCATACAGTACACGGTCCCATCCCATGCTCAACGGCTTTAAGGGGCCACCGGCTCGCGCAGGCTGTGGACATAATACGCCAAGGGTCCCCGGTGCTATTCCAGTACAACCAGAGCAAGAAGTGGCTGGTCACCGTATCTGGGGATGAGACGCTGCACACTCACATAGGAGTCATACGGCATGCCGACGCCATCGGAAGGCCGTACGGCTCCCGCATCACCACCAACAAGGAAAAGTACCTGTACCTGCTCCGGCCCACCACGTACGACTATATCATGAAGATACAGCACGGCACCCAGATAGTGTACCCCAAGGACATTGGGTACATACTGGCCCGTTCCGGCTTGGAGGCGGGCCAGACCGTCGTGGAGATCGGTACGGGGAGCGGAGCCCTCACCACCGCCCTGGCAGGCGTGATCCGGCCCCGGGGAAGGGTCCACACCTTCGACGTGGACGAGAGGTTCATCAGGATAGCCGAGAAGAACATTCGCAGGGCCGGCATGTCCAAGTACGTGGTGCAGTACACCGCGGACGTCATGGACATGACAAAGCTGCCCGTCTCCGACGCGGACCTGGCCGTCATAGACTTGGGCGACCCTTGGAGCGCGGTACCGCAGGTCCGCCGCATGCTGCGCGGCAGCGGATCCCTCTTTGCCGTGTGTCCCACCATGAACCAGCTGGAGAAGCTGGCGGCGGCCCTGACCGAGAACGAGTTTACTGACATAGAGTGTTCTGAGAGGATCCTGCGCACCATAGATGCCCGCGAGGGCAAGACCCGCCACTCGTTCCACGGCATAGGACACACCGCATACCTGTGCTACGCCCGCAAGGCCTACTTCGAGCGGGACGGGGAGAGGGCAGAGGATTGATGCCAAACACGATGACCGCGGAGCTGGCCGGCGCGTTCGTCCCGCCGCGGCGCCTCGACTCCCGAAAGGGCCGCAACGGCAGGGTGCTGGTGGTGGGCGGCGGCCGCATCTACCACGGAGCGCCGGCCTTGGCAGCGATGGCTGCGCTGCGGTCCGGGGCGGACTTGGCGTACGCGGCCGTCCCCAACATAATGGCAGACGCGGTGCGCGCCGCATCCTGCGACCTCATAGTCATTCCCATGGCCGACCAGAAACTCACCCGCGGGGCGGCCTCGCAGCTGGCCGGCGCCATACCCAAAGGGATGGACTCGGCGGCCGTCGGCATGGGACTGAGCGTCACAGACGGACTGGGAGTGCTGCTGGGGAGACTGGTGGACATGGACGTGCGGGTGGTGCTGGATGCCGGCGCCCTGCTGCCCCACGCGCTGGAGCACATCGGTGACAAAAACTGCATACTGACGCCCCATGCCGGCGAGTTCAGAAGGCTCTTTGGGTCCGAGCCCCCTGACGACACCGCGTCCCGGGCCGAGCTGGTCAGTGCGAAGGCCGTCGAGTGCGGTGCCACCATACTGCTCAAGGGCCCCACAGACGTAATATCTGACGGCAGGCGCACGTACGTCAACACCGGAGAGGTCCCGGCCATGACGGCGGGCGGGACCGGAGACATCCTGTCGGGCATAGCGGCGGGCATACTGGCCCGAAACCGCAGCGGCGTGGAGGCCGCCGCCGCAGCCGCATATATCAACAAGCGCGCAGGCGCCCTAGCCCAGCGGGATGTGGGATACCACATGGTCGCCTCGGATCTCATACCCCTCATCCCCCGGGTAATGGGACCCCTAGACCGGACGGCATCATGACCGGTGCGGACACCGCCCGGATGGTCTCCAACCTGCAGCGACTGATCCGGCAGCCCAGCGTCTCGGCCACCGGCGAGGGCATAGGAGAGTGCGCGTGTTTGGTGTCCGAGATGCTGGAGGAGAACGGCATACGCTCCAGACTACTGACCATCCCCGGCCACGCCCCCGTGGTGTACGGCCATCTGCCCGGTAGAGGTGTAGGCACCATACTCTTCTACAACCACTACGACGTGCAGCCGGCCGAGCCGCTGGACCTGTGGGAGCACCCCCCGTTCGGAGGTGTGGTGGAGGACGGCAGAGTGTATGGCCGAGGGGCCACCGACGACAAAGGGGAGCTTGTCTCCCGCATAGAGGCCGTGCGGGCGCTATCCGAGGCCGGGGAGCTGCCCTGCAACGTAAAGTTTGTCATCGAGGGTGATGAGGAGAACGGGAGCCGGGGCATCCCCGCATATCTGGAGCGGTACGGCGAGATCATGTCCTGCGATGGCATAGTCTGGGAGTTCGGGTACGTGGACGAGCAGGGACGGCCCGTAGTAGGGCTGGGCATGAAGGGGTTGATGTTCGTCGAGATGACGGCCCGGGGGCCCGGGCGAGACCTGCACTCAGGGGCCGCCCCTCTGGTGCAGAACCCGGCCTGGAAGCTGGTGGGCGCCCTCTCCACGCTGGCCGGGGACGACGGCCGCATAAGGATACCGGAGTGGTATGCCGAGGCGCAGCCATTCTCCGAGGCGGACATGGAGGAGATCCGAAAGATGCCGTATGACGCCGGTGCCGTCAAGGAGGAGATGTGTATAGAGAGGTTCGTACAGGGGCAGGACGCCCTGCAGGCCAAGGAGGATCTGGCCGGGGTAGCCACCTGCAACATAGCCGGCATCTGGTCCGGATACACCGGTGATGGGACCAAGACTGTGCTGCCCGCCCGCGCCTCGGCCAAGCTGGACATGAGGCTGGTTCCCGGAATGGATCCGCAGGTGCAGTGGAACCGCTTCCGGGACCACCTGTCGCATAGTGGTTACGGCGACATAGAGACGGAGCTGCTCCATGGAGAGCCAGGGGTCCGGACCTCCCTGGACCATCCGTTCGTGCAGGCGGTGCGGGACGCGGCGGATGCGGCATACGGCACACACGTACTCTCGGTTACATACCCCGAGACCGGCCCGATGTGGCATTTCTCCACCAAGCTGAAGGCGCCCTGCGTGCTGGCTGGCGGCACCGACGTGCATGCTCGTCTCCACGCGCCCGACGAGTACGCGCGCATAGACTACATGGAGAAGACTGCAAAAATGATGATGTGGTTGCTGAGCCGCCCTAGTGTATGAACCGCGGCAGCCGCCCCACCAAGTGCGATATCGAAATACGGCCCGGACCCATAACCACTACCAGCAGAGCGGCAGCCAGTAACACAATGTCGAACTCGGTGGCGCCGTCGCCGGTAAATGCCTGCGCCCCCTTAACTAGGAATATGGCACCCAGCATCACGATTGACAGCAGTGCCGAAGATATGCGTGTCAGCACGCCGATGATCAGCAGTATTCCGGGTACAAGCTCTGCCAGCGCTATGGGTACCTGCATGGCAGCAGGTATTCCCCAGCTGTCCAAGGCAAACGCGAATCCAGGATTGAACTTGCCGGCCCCGTGCACGATAAAGACCGTACCCACGGCGGCCCGGAGCCCCATCATTGTGATGTCCGGAAGTATCCATCCCTTCAACTCGGCTGTACTCATTGCCTATACCACTCGCCCTGCGTATAATAGAATTACGGTACAGATTGTGAGAATTATATCGCTGAGTAGGCATGCGCTGTGCGCGCAGATCCGTTGGAGTATGGTACCTGAACAAACACATACAGTACGGTTTTTATGGGGTCTGTGCGCCGAAGCGCGACACATATGCACCGCGCCCGCGGCCTCCGCGTTGACCTGAAGCATCCCCAGGCGCGCCGCATCTCCCGCATACGA
>JAEFDA010000134.1 GCA_016126025.1 Nitrososphaerota archaeon
TCAGCAGGTCCAGCCGCGTGGCCTCGGGGCCCCCTCCCAGCTGGTCCCTTACCGATACGCCCCACGCGTCGCCCGACCCCTTGCCGCGCGCCGTCGCGTTGATTCGGTGCAGGATGCCCGGAACCACACCCGCACAGGCACACGCGGCCACGCTATACCTTGAGCCGTACGCGGCATCACCGTATATGATATCGGGCGCCGGATCAGCATTCGGGCAGTCCGAGCAGAGCGATGCGAGGGGCGGGATGCCCGACGCGAGGCGGTTTTGGTATATGGGACGGCGGGGCGCAGTCCTGCCCTCTGGCCGGGGCGTCCGGCCCCGGATCCTGGGAATGGCATGGAGCGTCATCCGCGCCGCCCCCCCCCCGCCCCCACCGCGCCTATGCTCTGGCCCAGCAGCGGGCGGAACTCGGTCACGTCGCCCACCGACTAGTCGGTGACCGACAGGGCGACCATATGGTCTGCGTGTCGACCATCACGTGCAGTACAAAACCGCGTTTCACCCCCCGCTTTTTGCCCATCCACCCGCCCCTGTTGTGCTGGGGCCCGGTCGCGTCGGCCGCCGGTACCCTGGAATGTGTCGGGTCCGACACGGCTATCATGCCGCCCCGGTACGTGCCCACGTCAAGCCTCCCCATCCGCTTGCGGAGCTGGCTGAAGGAGGGCGTCCCGGACTCTCCGTTTATCTTCCCGATTGCGCCCTCAAGCTGCCCGTACCGGACACCCATCCCGACCCTGGGGGCGGCGGCCGGCATGATCAGCGTCTCCGAGTATAGGTACGGGGCGCCCACCTTTGCGTGGATGACCTCGTCCCCCCGCTCGGGATTGTACCCTATGGACATGCCCGCCCCCCGCTTGACGTACTTTTCGTTGTCCGTCTTTGTCATGGAGGGGGCCAAACGGTATGATCATTGTGCCTTTCGGCCCGTACGGGCGGCGCTCAGGCGCAATTAGGACACAGAGTTGTGCGGTATGGGTGTGGGGTGTCGGGATCACGGCCATGGCCGTCACGCATTCCCGCACGCGCACCGCGTGCCATATGACTATGTTGGTGCGCGTGTTGGCCGGGAGTCTGTCCGGACTGTTAGCGGCCATGCCGTACGGCTTGGGGTGGCCGGCAGTCAGACGCTGTCTGTTACAGGCGCGCTACCAAAACGTTGCAGCCCAACCCCCCCCCCAGTCCAAACATAAATACCGGTGCTGCGCACGGCGCCCATATGTGTTCGATAGCGGCATACGCCGGCGCCTTGCCCGCAGCCCGGGAGATCGCCGAGTCGCTCTCACATATGGCGTACCGCGGGTATGACTCTGCGGGCCTGTCGGTGTGGGACGGCCGCCGGGCCAACACAGTAAAGGTGATGGGCACCGACCTGTCCGGGAACGACATGACGGGCCGCGCCGGCATAGGCCAGACGAGGTGGGCCACGCACGGCGCCAACGACATCATCAATGCCAACCCGCAGGTGTCCGGGGACGCGGTCGCCGTAGTGATGAACGGCACCGTATCAAACTACTATGAAATCAAGGCAGACCTGGAGGCGCGCGGCTGCCGATTCATATCGGACAACGACACCGAGTGCGTCGCCCACGTGGCCGGGGAGGCGCGCGGCGACATGCGCGCCATCATGGAAACAGTGCAGGGAAGGTTCTCGTGCATCATACTGTACAATGGCAGGCTGGGCTGCATCCGGCGCGGCCCGTCACTGTCGATAGGCAAGGCCAAGGACGGCATGCATGTCGCCAGCGACACCATGGCGTTCTCGACCCGGGCCGACATGGTATACCACATGGCGAATGACACCTACGCATACGTGGACCATGCAACGTGCAGGCCGTACGGCAGCGACGGCCGCCCCATAGCGTTCCGGTACGAGAGGGTCGCCCCGGAGGTTGCCACCCCGCGCGTGGACTCCGCCATATCGCATACGGAGGCCGAACTGTTGGATGGATCCCGGCTGCTGGCCGGGCTGGAGTGCGGCTGGCGCGTGCCCGACGGCGACGTAGTGATAACCGGCAGCGGCAGCAGTTACCACGCGGCGCTGCTTGCCGAGCACCTGATGCGCCTCGCGGGGCGGCGGGTAGAGGCGTTCCCGGCCTGCGAGTACGCGTCGCACCCGCCCACCAAGGACGCCACAACGCTTGTCGCCATATCGCAGTCCGGCGAGACCGGCGACGTGCTGCGCGCCGTGGAGTCGTACTCCGGCGCCGACATAGTGTCAGTCACGAACAACACCAGGTCGTCGCTGGCGGCCATGTCTGGCCGCACCATACCATTGGGGTGCGGCCCGGAGATAGGCGTCGCTGCGACAAAGAGCTTCATGGCGCAGGCCGGCATAATCATGGCGGCGGCCGGCATGCCGTACGGCGGCGGCCAGATGCCTGATCCGGGCGCAATACACTCCACCGTGATAGACATGGTGAGCGGCGCGCCGGACATCTACATACTCGGCTCTGGGATACAGCGCGTGGCGGCGCTCGAGGGGGCGCTGAAGCTGAAGGAATTGCTGTACGCGCATGCCGAGGGCATGTACGCCGGCGAGTTCAAGCACGGCCCGCTGGCCATGTTGGAGAACGGCACGCCGGTGATCATACTTGACGCGTTTGGCGACTCGGCCGACACAATACAGGAGGTAATGGCGCGCGGCGGCCACGCCATTGTCATGTCGGGGGATGCGCGTCCGCCGTATGGCACTCACGTCAAGATCGACGTGTCCGGCGGTGTTCAGGACGTGTTCATGCGCGAGGTCTGGCTGCTGCAGATGCTGGCGATACGCGCCGCCGCGGCGGCGCGGCGCAACGTCGACAGGCCGCGCAACCTGGCAAAGTGCGTCACGGTGTAGCGGGCGGTTGGTTGTCTGCCCAGCCGGTCTTGCCGGTCAGTCCGGTGCAGTTTAGGCACTTGTCGCAGCCGTGACAGTCTGTACAACCCTCGCAGCTCCAGCAGTCTGTACAACTTTTGCAGTTCAGGCAATCGTGGCAGTCCCTGCAGTTCGAGCAAAAATCGCAGTTTGTGTTCCCGTCGGCATCTGGCGTGTGAAATGGGGTTCCCATACAACATCATATTGCCGGTTTGGCGTATTTACGTCATTGCCGGTATAGGGACTGGAAGCAGGTATATTTGCTTCTGCCTGACGGCGCACGGCAGGTGGACCCCTTACTTGCAATGGGCTTCGAGCCCTTCGGACTGGATGGGGCTATCTCAAGCTGCGGCTTCAATGGGCTTCGAGCCCTCATAGGTGACTGCAGTTTTGCTACCTGCCAACCATGGAAAAAGGAGGTGAAAGGAAAATAGAAAGTCAAACGACATATACTCTGGAAGATGTGTCCGAGATCCTGACCCCAAGCGAAACGTTCATTGATCACGCCGCCCCACACCATCCATGAACAAGGAAAAACCCACCGTAGATGATCCCGCCAAAGCATACAGGACCGAAAAGGATGCAGATGTCGTCAAACGGATAATGCTGGCCATACTGGTGGAGCGTGACGGGATGACCCGGACCGGGGCCGCAGAACGCCCCTGCATGGCGAGGTCCTGGGGCGTCAAGTGGTACGGGCGGTACCTAAAGTACGGCCTGCCCGGGCTGCGGACAAGGCCGCGGTCCGGCAGGCCTCCGTTTGTTTCCAAGAGGGTCATGAATGGGATATGGAGGACCATAAAGAAGACCACCTGCTGGACGGCCAAGGAAGTGCGCGACCTGATCAGGGAGACGGCGGGGACAGGGTACCGGCGGAGTTGTTCAATCTGTGTGTGGCGCAACATTCGCCATCCCACACAGATTGAACAGCCACTAAGTATCCTTACCTATTCTGTAACAGGCAAGGTAATAATAGACATCTTGCTAACCAACCGGCATGACGCGTGGCAACGGCGAGACCGCCATAGTTCTGGCCGTGCAGAGAAGCGAGTCTGTCAGAACAACCGTCCCCAAGCATGTCGCCAAGAAGCTGGGCCTGGAGCCCGGCATACACGTGGTGTGGGATATCGACAAGGTGGACGGGGAGTGGATCGAGACCATACGCAAGGTGACAGATGATGGAGCATAAGTCCGATCCCATGCGGCTCTACAAGATGAGGTCCGACGGGTCCGGAGTCATAGTGGGGTGTTCCAAGGCTGGGTTGGACGAGGGGAGCTTGGAGGACATTTTGGAGGCGCACATAGAGATGCTGGATCCCAACCTGTGTGTGATCGGGCGACAGGTGATAATGGGTGACAGCGGTAGGCTTGATTTGCTGGCTATAGACAGGAACGGGGACACCGCCATCATAGAGCTGAAGCGCGGGAGGGCCACCAGGAGCGTAGTAGCGCAGGTTCTGGGGTATGCCGCATCGGTAGAGGGCATGAAATACGACGACCTCAATGACATAGCAAGGGAGGGGCACCTTGGCTCATGTGTGGACCTGCGTGACCTGCTCCGATCAAGGTTCGGCACCATACCAGAAACGTGGAACGAGCATCATATTATGTACGTTGTCGCGTCCGAGTTCAACGATACCACACATGACATTGTAGACTATTTGGGCAACTGGGACGTTCCGTTATACCGTGTTTCCTTTGAGGTTTACAGGAACGGCGCGGAGCAGTTCGTGCGTGTTTCGCTTGTGGATGACCCGCCGGAGCATGCAGAACCGGAAAGTTGACGCAGAATGCCACCATTCCATCACTCCATCACGTCCATAGCACCATGCCGTCCCGTATGGTCCAGCGTATCATGCGGGGCTCCCCGGCGCCTCATATACGGCATGCGAGATGGTGACCGACCACGTCTCCCCGCCCCGGCTGCTGCCCAAGTTGCGGACCAGCCCGACATACCCGTCCGTTGCACGCCGCTTGACGGCGGCCGGATGGTTGTACTTGTGGTAGCATGTCTTGCACGCGGCCCGGAGGCTGCCATACTTGTGGTTGGACTTGGCATAGTACTCTGATGTGGGCAGCTCCCTCCCGCACTGGCTACATACCTTGGTTTCCATATGGGTGCCTGTACCTGACTCCCAGCCCGACCCGGAGGGCGGCGGCCGGCATGATCAGCGTCTCCGAGTACCGGTACGGGGCGCCCGCCTTCGTTTGCGTGGCTGACCTCGCCCTTCCACTCTGGATTGTGCTCTATGAACATGCCCGCCCCCCGCTTGACGTACTTTTCGTTGTCCGTCTTTGTCATGGAAGGGATGGCCAAACGGTATGATCATTGTGCCTTTCGGCCCGTACGGGCGGCGCTCAGGCGCTATTAGGACACAGAGTTCTCCCCTCCAAGGTTTTTTTTAACGCGTCGACGGCAAGGGTGGACTCTGCCAAGAGCGTCTTGAGGCGGCCGTTCTCCTTTTGCAGGGCCTTGGCCGCGGCCGTATTCGACTTTCCGGCCATGGCGGCCTTGGCAGCCTCCAGAAACTTTTCCATCCACGGATAGAAGGTGTTGGGCGAGAGGCCGTGCTTGCGGCATATCTCGGCCGTCTCCTCAGATGTGGTGGGCGTCTCCATCACTATCCTGTACTTCTCCTCCGCGCTCCACCGCTTCTTGGTCATCGCATGTACCTCCCGGCTTTACTCCGAATGTCTTTGTTACGGATCGGTCTCGCTCTAATGGGTCCCCCGCCACTGTCTCTCCGGCGTTTCCGGGGCTTCTTGCGTCCCATGCCTGCCCCGATCCGACAGATTATTTAAGATCGTAGAGACATGTCTCCCTACTCACCACCCGTCTTCGAGAGGAACCTGCCAATCAAATGCTTAAATTCTGGCTAATGTGATGAGATGCATGGACATTCCACCAGACAGCGCAGAGGAATTCGGCGACAGGCTGGCGGTATTGGAAGCCGCGCAGGACAGCTATCGCGTTGCCGTTTGGGAAGACGAAGACGGCCGTATCGTTGCCAAATGCCTAGACCTTGAGGGCGTCGTAACCGACGGCGAAAACCGCGATGCCGCACTGGCCAATGCCAATGAAGCAATATCGGCATACTTCGAATCCCGGGGCATTGACAAACAGTTTAACCTAGCCCCGGAACCTAGGCGGTAGTGGCAAAACTCCCGCTTGTCTCTTCGCGCTATTTGATCAAGTACTTGGCAGCACACGGCTTCGTTCATGTACACACCAGGGGGTCGCACCACGTCTTGAGGCGCGGGACACGCACGGTGGTGGTGCCGGAAAGGGCGCAGGTGGGCCGGGGACTGCTCTTGGAGATACTGGCGCAGGTTGGCCTCAGTCGGGACGAGTTTCTGGGCGATTACAATAAGAGATAGGCCGTGTGTACGTGAGATGGAGAGTTAACGGTGTATATGGCCAATCATGTATCGCGCGCGTGCGGCCGTGCCGGCGCGGACAGGGAGCTGAGAGCGGCCGGGCGCCCGGAATGCCGGCCCGCGGGGAGGGAGCCCGGCGCCCCGGTATAAACGAAAATCGTTGCCATTTCAGGAAGATTTTTTGGACAAGGCCCTGAGCCGGCTCCTCCCGCAAGGACGGGGGAGGGATGGGATGCGTTACATAACCGGCGTCATATCGGGCAGGAACCCGTCCAAGGCATACAACAACTACAAGCGGTACGCGGACAGGCCGGACAAGTGGTACGAGCCCAAGCCCGTCGCCCCCATGAAGACGGAGTGGCACCACGGGCTCAACCCGGCCAGCTGCGGCGGCCACCTATACCGGATACGGGAGCTGTGCCGCTCCATGATGCCGATAGTGGCGCGGGTCGCAGACGAGCTCCACGAGAACCCGACGCACAACCCCTACCTGAGGATGCGGTAGGTCTTTGAGGCGGTGCGCGACGGCAAGCCGCTGCCCACGCCACCCAGGGAAACACTCCCGCTGGCGAGGAGCGCGGCCGGAAACCCCTGGTAGGACATTCCCCACGCCACGGAGCGGGCTGCCCTGCCGGCGCGCCGCACGACACGTGCATGCGCAGATTGCGCCACCATGGCGCAGGTTGCGCAGCACGCGGCGAGGCCCCCCAACCAGCGGGAAACTTGCCAAAAGCACCCGAAATCTATGACCGTGAAATGGCCGTGAAACGGATTTTTCGGCCAAAAGCACCCAAAATTCGTGCTCAAAATCGGCCCATTTCTATGACCGTTAAACCCATTATGCCAAACCGCCCCAACTTCCTCTTATGCCGCCATCGCAGTGTGTTTTCCTGCCGCCCCCTCTAATATGATCTGCACACGCAACATCAAAACACCCGTCTCAAATACCGACAAGTTTCAGGCCACGGCCCCCGCGCGCTGTGCTCGGCCATCCCGCCACATCGCGCCGGCCATCCCGCCACGCGCGACATCGGCCTCCGTACGTCCCCGATACCGTCGGCCATCATACAGCACGCGACCGGCCATTCGCGCATCGCCGTCCCACAACGTTAATACCAAAATCGATTTCCAAACCTAAACTCACGCCGCTGCCGCTGCCGCTGCCGCCCGCCGCATCATAATCATAATCATCATCATATCATCATCATATCATCACGACGCCCACAACCTTGAAGCCCGCCGTTACGCAGGGCCGCCCGTCCCGCGCAGAGACGTCCCATGCCACACGCACACAGAAACACCATGCCACAGAGCCGTTCCGCACGCGCAAAGCCGCCCGCACCCAGCGCCGGAGGGAAGGCCCAGAACGCGCAACCTTCAGACCTTCCACTCGCATTCCATGGGCAGAGCGACGTTCCGTACACGCACAGCGCCACAGGACACCCCCTGCCCATCTCCAAGTGTGTCGAAGAATGTTACCGGAGAGAGAGCCGACAGGCTGCGCACGTCCGAGTCCGCCCAACGCTCCGCTCCGGCACTGTCGCACGAAGGCTGCCAGAGCATATTGTCGCGCGCAGAACAGCCGGCGCCGGAGAGCCGCGCCGCCTTCTTCCCCCGTTGCGCCGGGGATGCCAGGCGCCAGGGATATTCAGGCCGTTCCGCCAAAGCACTCACCATGCGCGCGACGCTCCGCCCCCGCGCCGTTCCGTGCGCCGGCCGCGCAGGGCCTCCCCGATATGGCCCGCGCACCCGGATGTCCGTTCCCGGCGCCATTCCGCAAAGTCCACGATACAGAGAGCCGCGCAGAAACTGTAACAACTCTGAGATGGCGAAAGCGTCCCCCGCACAGATGTTACGCCTCCAAACCGTATCAAACGCGGACCGGCCGCGTGGCCAGGGTCCTGAACCTTGCGGCAACGGTGTCCCATCAGGGGAGGGCGAGGGTCGTCGTAGTTCCCCGGAGGCTGCATTCCGGACGGGATTGAGGGCAAGCGGGTCCGGATGATCATCGAGGACACCCCCTCACGGGGGCTGGCCGGACCCCGACCCTAGTTGGCGAGCCTGTCCTCAATCCTTTTGATCCTGGACTCGAGCCGGTCCATCCTGGCCTCCATCCTGGACGGCCTCCGCCCCCGGCCGTCCGGCGCCCCGTCCCGGGCATGTGCGCGGGGCGCCCC
>JAEFDA010000117.1 GCA_016126025.1 Nitrososphaerota archaeon
CGCGCCGCCCATGCTGCCCGCACCCTCAGATACACTGCCCATGCCCCCACACCAGCCGGCGCTGCCCGCTGCGCCGCCCATGCTGCCCGCACCCCGCCCAGATACACTGCCCACGAGCATACCCGCAAGGCCACCTTATGCTGCCCCGCCGCAACCGTTCCATGGGGTGGGAGGGGCAAGGCAGCCCGCCCTGCTCATGTTGTTGGCCATGCCGACATTTTTCATGCAAGATACATTCGGACTCATACCACCGCCATACGGTTGGGAACACGTCATCGATCATCAGTCACTGCCAACGCACGGAAGTTTAGTCGTGTGGCAAGATCGCATCCCCCAAACAGATTGGGGGGGTTGAGTGTGTACCAAGGGCGGTTCATAACCTTTAAATCAAGACCGCCTAGAGTCACCGCCGTTGACTACGGTCAGAAAATCCATCGAGATAAAGACCCCCGTAGAGAACGTCTTTACGTATTTTGCCCGGCCCGAGCATGTCTCCGACCAGATAAAGAGCGAGGGCGTGGGGATGGCCGTCGTCCCGATGGACATCAAGGAGGGCATGGGAGTGGGGACCACCTTCCGCGTGATAGGCAACTTCAACGGAAAGCGTCTGGAGTGGGACTGCGAGACCACCCGCTTTGACCGCAACGAGAGGATATCCGCAAAGCAGATAGACGGTCCCTTCAAGAGGTGGCAGATAACCAACGAGTTCGAGTCTCTGGGCCCCTCGCTTACCCGGGTCACCATGACCGTGGAGTACGAGATGCCCTTCGGTCCGCTGGGCAGCATCATGGACAAGGCAAAGTTCGCAAAGTCCGCAGAGCGCGGCATGGAGACGGCCCTGTACAACGTCCGGGGCCTCTTGGAGGGCAATGGCTCCATTCCGGTATACATAACGCTGGACGCATACCGCAAGCTGCTCGAAGAGAAGAAGAGGATGAACGACCTGCCCGTATCCACGGTGCTTACGGCCATACTGGAAGAGTACGACAGGACCCGGGCCACGGCGGTGGCTCCCGGAAGCCAATAACTGCACCCACACAGAACATTCGCAATCCAGGCAACCCCGGCGGGCGGCCTTGGCCGTTGTCCAAATACGAGTCTGCCAGGACCCGCCGAGAGGAACTTGGATCAGCCGGTCGCGGCCCAGACAACCGGCACGACTGCGCCCGGCCCCAATCCGCCCCAGCAGGAACTGCCCGGACGGACAGAGGCGGCCCACACGTGGCCAGCAGCGGGGACCATCGTCCGGGGGCGCAACGCACGCCGAGCGGATGTGAAAGTGGCGTATAGTGCTCGCTGGGCCATGGGCATTCCGCAGGGCGGGCGTGGCGAGATGGTCCAGTCCCCCAATGCCGTCAGACGGTCTCGTCCGTAAGCCCCGGCTTCATTTTTTCGCACGATCCGTGCAGCCCAATGTGACGCGCCAGCCCGCCCCTACGCCCGCGGCCTAGTAGTGGAATACCGTGCCGCCGATCTGCTTCTTCCAGTCGGCGCGCACCCCGGGCCTGCCCTTCAGCTTCTCCACGTAGTTGAATGCGGAGAGGCCGGCGGCCGCGCCGTCGCCGCACGCCGCCACGATCTGCTTGTACGGGATGTCGGTGGCGTCGCCCGCCGCGAATATCGCCGGGTGCGAGGTCTTTCCGCCGTCTGATATCTTGATCTCGCCCTTGGGGTTCAGCTCGACCAGATGCTTGACGAACCCCAGATTGATCTTGGAGCCCATCTCTATGAAGAGGCCGTCCACCTGTATGGTGGTCTCCTCCCCCGCCCTGTCGGATATGGTGATCTGCTGCAGCGTCCCGTTGCCGGAGATGGTCTTTATGCTGGAGTTGGGGACGAGCTCCACGTTCTCCTTGCCCTGCAGGGACTTTATCAGGTCCGGATCTCCCCCCAGCCTGCCGCCCTTGAATATGACATAGACGCGGCTCGCCATCCTGGACAGGAGTATGCCCGACTCGAGCAGGTAGGCGCCGACGCCGACCGACGCGGTCGTCTTGCCCTGGTAGAACGGGGCGTCGCATTTGGTGCAGTAGTGCACCCCCCTGTTCTGGTATGCGGACTCGTTGTCCAGTCCCAGGCTGTTGGGGACCTTGCCGGCCGCCACCACCAGCGCCTTGGCCGAGTACTCGGATCTGGCGGTCTTGACCAGCAGCTCCCCGTCCGTCTCCTCGACGCGTTCCACCGTATCATATATGAGATCGCCGCCGAACGAGAGGTACTGGTTCTCCAGGGTCCTTGCCAGCAGGGGCCCGCTGGACATTATGGTCCCGGGGTAGTTCTCCAGCTTGGGTATCAGGTTCATCTGGCCGCCCAGGTCCTTGGATATCACCATGCACGAGACCCTCTGCCTGGCCACGTACATGCCCGCCGAGAGCCCCGCCGGCCCCGCCCCCACTATCACTACTTCATACTTTTGCGCCATACAGTATCAGTCTACCGCGATCAGGGAGGTCAGGTTTGTGATGCCGTCCATTCCGTGGAGGTCGTTGTCTATGGCGTCCTTGATCTTCTGCATGTCGTCGGACTCGAGTATAACCAAGACGTCGCATATGCCGTATACCGTCTTGACCGCCTTGACGACCGGAATCTGCATGGCCTTCTCTACTATGTCCCGCTGGCTCTTGTACGACACATTGAGAAGGACATACGCCTCGTTCATTGGGTGCGGTGGGCTCGGAGCGGTTAAAAACATTCCCGATGCGTGGCTGGAAATTTGGCGGGGGATGGCACCCCCCCGGAATATCCTGGAGTTGGGAAGCGGCATCTCACCTCGATGATATCCGCCCCGGGCCGGCGGGATCAGGCCATACACCAAAGGCCGGGTTGGAGGTTTTGGGATAGCCGGGACCCACACACCCCCCACGACCTCCCGGCCGCTCCGGGTACGGCAAGGGAGTAGTGCGGTCCACGCTGACCGGAACCGGGCAGAGCCCGCTGAAAAACTGCATCAGCCGGGATTCCAAGAGCCCCGCCTGTGTGCGGCGTATGGCAGGTACCGTGCTTCTAGCGGACCCGGCGGAGGTGCGGCCTGCCCGGGCGCGGCCGCATTGCTGCCGGCTTCGGGCTCCGCAGACCCTACGCGCCGGCCGGGCCGCCGCCCGTTTTCGAGAGCACGGGGCGCGCGGCCGCCACCACCACCCCGGCGCGCAGACATATCTCGTCCATGTATTCGGCGGCGGGCCCGTCCATGTGGCGCTTGATGTATTCGGCGGCGGCCTGCTTCTCCCGGTCCGGCAGGCCGTGCAGCATGTCCGCCGCCACAGCGCCGGCGCACTCCGCAACGACCTCTGCGCGCCTCATGATATTGTTGGTGCGTTTCAGCTTGCCGTTCTCCGCATATACCACATGGTGCACGAGCTCGTGGTAGATGGAGGTGAGCGAGGCGGTGGGCCCGAACACCACGACCGGCCATTCCCCCGAAAGTTCGTACAGCGAGTTGAAGTTTCTTCCCCGTTTCGCCAGCAGTATCGCGTCAACGCCCACCGCGGCGGCCAGACGCCTTACCGTATCTGGGGCAAGGCCGTGCGGCGCGCAGTACGGCATGAAGCTGTCCTTCTTTGATTCTGCCGCACTCAGCAGGCGCCTGACGGCGCGCCTGTCTATCGCCGCCGGCCGCGGCAACGGGGCATCTATGCGTTTGGGCTTTACGTCTTTCTGTCTCGGTACCGACGTGGATTCGTACATGTTCCGTATCAGGCAGGTCGTATCGTCGCGTGAATAGATTCCGGCCAGCTGGGCGGCGGCGGACATGTCGCCGCGTTTCCACTTTCTGGCCAGCGAAGCGGTGGACAATATCGCCTTCTTCAGGCTGCCTTCAGGCATAGCCGGAACGACATCGGCCCCCGACAATGCCGTCTGTACAAGTTTTGGCGCCCTGAGATACTGCGCCCAGTCGCCGGACTCAAGATGCAGTTCGTATCTGAGTATCGCGTCGGCGTTCATGCAAGCATCCCGCCGCGCCGCCAGACTCCTATGTCCGTCATGCCGACATTGTGTCGCCGAATAAAAGACCGCAAGTGCGGCCGGGTAACCGCGGCGGCCGGGCTGGCCGCTGGAGTCTGCGGCGTGCCCCCGTATGGCGGTATGGTGCCCGAGTATGGAACCGCGGCGGCCGGGCTGGCCGCTGGAGTCGCCGCCTTCATGGAGTTGATTAATAACTTTCCTTTATTTATTATTAACTACTGATTTGCCCAGGTGACCGACGGCGACTGGAAGGCTGATGGGGGATAGCACCCCCCGGGATATCCCGGGGGTGGTCGGGAAGCGGCATCCCACCCGGATGATATCCACGCCTGGGCCGGCCGGCGGGATCAGGCCGGACGCCAAAGGCCGGGCTCGGGGCGAGTCGCCGCGTTGGAGTGTTTTGGGATGCGCTGGCCGGCCACATCCTCCACTGGTTTCCCGGTCGCCGCTGCGAGACTGCCGGAACGGGTCGCGGCAAGAGCGGGCGCCCGATCACGTGGTGACCATCACCCCGGCAAGGTACGCCAAGACCATTTGTGGAGGATCCGCGGGGGACGGCTGGCCGGAGACTTCGGCTGGTCACGGCAGGTTGTGGATGGCCCCGGGCCACTCCCATACACGGTGGAATGCCCGGCCGCGCAATCTCTCGAATTCCCAAGGTTAATAACAACTGTACACAAGGTGCCAGCGGGTCTATGGCTCAGCCAGGTAGAGCACCGGACTCTTAATCCGGCTGTCGGGGGTTCGAATCCCCCTAGACCCGCCTACCTAGTGGTGCGAGCCAAGACGCGCTGGCGAGGTTGTCTCATCTGTAACGGTTTCACTATCATGTGGGACATATTTGGCAACGGCGCTCACCGGCCAAACCATCAGTAGCCTTCCTGCTCCAGAATGGCGCGAACTCTGATGCTTCAATCCAGCGCGCAGCACGGCACACAAGATGAATGGTTGCCGGAAGAGGATACGGGTGAGGGGGCGCTACTGCAAGACCACAGCCAGATCCCGACGGGCCGCTGGCTGCCCGGTGGAGATACGGGGGATGCGGTGGAATCCGGCGGCAGATGGCAACCTAGGATACGCAGAGCGCCAGAGAATGGAGGCATCGGCAAGGAGCTGGGAGAGACGGCGCCTACGATGTTCGGTACAAATTCTCGCTTCTGGAATCCTAGGCATTGCCCCGCTGATCATGGTGTGCACAAACTCGAATACTCGCGCCGTGGACATGAACCAGGTCCGATCCGAGGCCATACTGGAACGGCCGGGGGGAAGGGGTGTGGGAAGGGAGCTGTGCCGCATGGCGAAGTCCGAGCATCGGGCCAACCAAAAGGGGTGGAGAGAGGATAATGTTCGGGCTGCGGTGGCTGGTGGAGATCGTGATACCGGCGTTCAAGCGCGCCTTTGGGGAGTCGGCGGGGGCGTTGCTGTCGCACACCGCCTATATTGAGATCGACACCAAGATGGAACGTTCCCCTACAACCGCGCCTAAGATGTCAGGGATAGGGCCGCCTGGGCGGTGTGCGCGGGGGTATGACACTGTACGGCTCCAGCCACGCCGGGTGGCACTGCGCGCTCCATACCGTCAAAGACCAGGATCATGCCACCAAACAACACGGACGGATGCCCCGCTCACCCGCTTTGGGCCCCGGACACGCGCAAACCGCCTCATGGCTTGCCGTGCGGGCCGGGTCTGTCTGGCCGCGGCAACGGACCCATAATGGACGCCATCGGATTATGAAACTGGCTACACGGGGACCTATATACTTGAGTACTAACCCCCACCTCCTCATTCAGAGGCTGTTTAGTGTGTGATGGGATCTGGTGTTAAGTTTGGGTGATGGAGTGATGACCACCGATCTGCTCCAAGGCGGTGTGGGCGGTTCATGCCCGCTCTCACAAACGCCCGTCGCTCTTTATTACGCGGACATGCGGTATGTCGTCGCCCACCCCATCCAGCCATTCCACATAATCTCCCTCTTGTATGTGGAGTCGGTCTGCAACTTCTGGCGGGATGGTGACTTGTAGGTGTGTGTCCGTATGTCGCCGTACCGGCACGGCAGTTTCCACAAAATCATTCATGCCGTCCCCCCCACACGGGTAACCATAACGGACACCACACAGTCGTAGCTGCCCGGCAGGCTCCCATGCAACCTCTTTGGTATGGTCAGCACGCTGGCCAGCTCGCCCATGATATCGGTTTCTTTGTTTCAATCATCGCTATATCTCATATAGTCACCTATGTAACTGTTCAAAGTCTGTGTGATGGTATGTGGTGTTCATTCTGTGTGATGATGTTCAACGCGTGTAATGGGTGTCAAGTGGGTGAGTCAGATCCACCTACATTAGACGTATATGTTGTAACCGGCCCGCACTTCCACGGGGAGGTCGTTGGCGGCCAGGTACGACTTGATGGCCGAGGCGCGCCAGGACGGCCGCCGGAGAGAGCCCCGAGGCGGCCGAGTAGGACATGTACTGGCGGATCACCAGCCGGGCGGCCGCCTACGTCAGGTCGCCGTTCCACTTCGAGAGATTCGTCGACAAGTCGGAGTGGGACGAAAGCCCGGCGCTCTGGATGGCGGCCGAGCGCGGCCTGATTTGTGCCCGGCCACGGCGGGTTCGGTTGCGTTTGGATTTGACGTATGAGTTTCGAAAAACTACCTAAGCTTCCAACAGAGAATTGATGTCGTTTATTGCCGCCGTGAGTGTTGTTATCCGTTCTGCCGCATTCTTGTAATCCTCATTTGCCTTCTCCAATTCATTCTCCAAACTTTCACGCATTTCCTCCAAGACGGACTTTTGGTCATCGTTCAATACCACAAAAATTACCCCGACACCATGTTTATTAAAGCACTGCGCGTATGCTATGCCATGGGAACAATCGAGAATCTGCGCGAGTACGAGCGGAAGCTTGAGGAGAGCGGCTGCCATGAAGGTGCCGAGATCGCCCGCAGGGTCATCCGGGCGCTGGAAACCTGATGTCCGGTCCGTAAGAGCTTGTAGAACGGATCGCCGTGGTTGGAGGTGGAATCGTGGCATCCGGAGACGACATCAAGGCGGTCTATGAGGAATGCAAAACCAAGCATCCGAAGGATATTCCACTCATCACGAAGATACCCAAAGAAACCGTAATGCTGTAGTTCAAAATGTATCGGGGACATGTCCTGCGCCTAGTCGACGATCGGCTAAGATTCCACCGGTGAAGAGATCCGCGACTTTTCCGACCCGGGCCGCGGAAGCGGCGCGCCTTGCCGCGCTACCCGTAGAAGGCGTTGGCGAACCCGCCGGAGCCGTCCGGGACGTAGAATTCGCCGGCCGTCGGCGGCTACCCGCCCTGCGGGATGCCCCGGCGCCGCTGGGCGCGCATCGACCGCGGATCCGGGAGCCGCGCTAGGATCGCCAAAAAGAGATCCGGCGCCTCCCCGGCCAGCGGGCCGCTCCGCCCCCGGCCGTCGGAGCCAGCGTTCGGATCAGGGCCTAGGCGGCCCCGGCTGAAAGATGTCGGATCCCCCTAGACCCGCCTACCTAGTGGTGCGAGCCAAGACGCGCTGGCGGGGTTGTCTCATCTGTATTTTCACTATCATGTAGGGCGTATTTGGCAACGGCGCTCACCGGCCAAACCATCAGTAGCCTTCCTGCTCCAGAATGGCACGAACTTTCCCTGATGCTTCATCAACAATCCGGCGCGCAGCACGGCATGCAAACTCAGCGCGTCTGGCGCGCCAGTCCAAACTCTTGATTTGGTCAGCCAAAATCACGCCCTTGATGGTTCCCGTGTCCGGAAGGACTACCTCAAACGGATAGCCCTTGATCATAGACGTAATAGGACAGAAGAGCGCCAATCCACTCTTCCTGTTGTACGTGCCCGGGCTCAATACTATGGCGGGCCGTCTACTGGCTTGCTCGTGTCCAGCATGTGGAGTAAAACTGATCCAAACTATGTCGCCCTTTTCCGGCACGTAACTTGCATCGCCAGCTACCATTCTTCCTTGCCTTGAGCCGGACCCGTCTCGTGCTCGGGATGGCGGTTGGCTTGATCTACCCGGGATAGCATGTCTGCCAAGTCGTACCTATGTGTTTCAGTGTGGTCCGTATCGTCGGGTCCTCGTGACTTTGGATCCTTGCCGCTGACATGTTTCATCATAACGTCTCCAGTACCGTCTGTCTGTATATAAACATCGCAGAATAGTAGTGCAAGCTAGCTACGGTGCCTAGTCGTCGGCTATGGGTCCTACGCCGTCACGCTCGGGCTCCCCTAGACCCGCTCTCACAGTGGGTTCGGGTTCCCCCGCTCCAGTACTACCCTGCCGTTTGGCAGCGT
>JAEFDA010000083.1 GCA_016126025.1 Nitrososphaerota archaeon
TTGGATCTACGCGCCTTGGACTGGCAGGCTGCTGTGGTGTGGGTTCGGCGGTCGGTGAGTGGTAGAGACGCAGGTCGGCGCCGGAATGCCAGTGGCGGTACTCCTTAGAGAGAGCCGATCGAGAGTTTTTGACTCTGCCCGAGAGGACCACGCCATGATCAAGAGGCGCTGGACCGTTGGGCACAGGGCCGGTATGGTCATGTAGCCCGCCGTGTAGGCCAGCACCGTCGACACAGGCAAGAAGTGCGGCCTCGCGCCCAATATGTCCCATACTTGGCGCCAGAAGTTCCTGGACGGGGGAACGGACGCTCGCCGGCAGCCCCGGCGCCCGGGCCATATGGGCGGTCCGGGAGAATGCGGCCCCCGGGGCACCGGCGGGCCAGATCGCCCCGACCAACGATCTCTTCAAAAAGGCCTTGGAGGGGAGGAAGAGGCGGCCATAGCGGAACATCTGCGCAATCTCTACCACTCGCCACCCGGGCGTGAACCCGCTGCAAAGTTGGGGATTGCGAATATCATCCGGCGTGTCATGACGGCCGCGCGCCCGGGACGGCCGCGAAATTTTAAAACCCCGCCGTGCGCCACGCCATACTATGAACCTCACCGAGAAGATACTGGCCAGGGCATCCAAAAGGGAGCGCGTCTCCCCCGGCGATGTCATATTCGCCGACGTGGACAGGGCCATGGTGCACGACGTCTCCGGACCGGGGGTCATCAAGGTCTTTGAGAAGCTCCAGAAGAGGGGCATCGACACGAGCCGGCTCTGGGACCCCTCCCGCGTATGGGTGGCCGAGGACCACTTCGTGCCGTCCGCCGAGAAGATATCCGCCCAGAATCTGGTCAGGCTCTCCGAGTTCGTCAGATCCCACGGCATAACCAAATACTACAGGTACGGGATGGGCCAGTACGGCATCTGCCACTCGCTCTCCCACGAGGAGGCGCTGGTGCTCCCCGGCGAGGTGTACGTGGGGGGCGACTCCCACACCAACACGACCGGGGCCCTGGGGGCATTCGCCTGCGGCCTGGGGCACACCGACATGGCGTACGTGCTGCTCAAGGGCCGGATATGGTTCCGGGTCCCCGAGACCATCCTGATACGGATATCGGGCAGGCTGCCCCGGGACGTCACGGCCAAGGATGTCATACTGCGCATAATAGGGGACATGGGAACCGACGGGGGGGCCTACCGCACCATGCAGTTTGCCGGAGATACCGTATCGAATATGTCGGTGGAGGACCGCCTCACCATGTGCAACATGACCACCGAGGCGGGAGCCAAGAACGGGATAGTGGAACCGGACACCAAGACGGTGTCATATCTGGAGTCCCGGGGCGCCCGGGGGGTCCGCACGATAAGCCCGGATCCGGACGCCTCATACCACCAGACCATAGAGTATGATGCCGAGTCCCTGGTCCCGGTGGTGGCCGAGCCATATTCCCCGGACAACATAACGCCCGTGGCCGAGGCGCCCTCCGAGGATCTGGACAAGGCCTACATAGGATCGTGCACGGGGGCCAAGTACGAGGACCTGGCCGCCGCCGCCCGCATACTGAAGGGCCGCCAGGTGAAGATCCGCACCGAGGTGCTCCCGGCCACCATGTCGATATACCGCCGTGCAGTGGCCGACGGGCTGGTCTCCACGTTCATCGAGTCGGGGGCGATGGTGGGCCCGCCCACCTGCGGCGCCTGCTGCGGAGCCCATATGGGAGTGCTGGCCGACGGGGAGGTATGCATCAGCACCACCAACCGCAACTTCCCCGGCAGGATGGGCCACCCCGGCTCCCGCACGTACCTGGCGTCACCGGCCGTGGCCGCCGCCTCGGCCGTAACGGGGCGCATAACCCCGCCGGGGGACTTGGATTGACCGTGGACTGCCCGGCCGGCAGGGCCATAAAGTACGAACGCGACAACATAGACACCGATGTCATAATACCGGGGCAGTATCTCAAGATCCACGACTACTCCGAGCTGGCGACCCACGCCATGGAGGGGCTGGACCCCTCGTTCCACTCCAAGGGCGGCTCATACATAGTAGCGGGCCGCAACTTCGGATGTGGCTCCTCCCGGGAGCATGCCCCCATAGCCCTGGCCGAGTCGGGCATCCGGGCAGTGCTGGCCCTCTCCTTTGCGCGCATATTCTACCGCAACTCGGTGGACGGCGCCTTCCTGCTCCCCATCGAGATAGAGCAGGACGCGTACAGCGGCATATCCGACGGGGACGACATATCGGTGGACGTAGACGGCGGCACGCTGACCGACCACACCACCTCCCGGTCATATTCCATCAAACCATTCCCCGAGATAATCCGAAGGATAATAGACTCCGGCGGCCTGTTCGGGTACGACCCGGAGTGATGGCCAAAACGCTCTTTGACAAGGTGTGGGACTCCCATACGGTGGTGGACGGCGGGGACGGCCCCGCCTTGCTGTATGTGGACCGGCACCTGGTCCACGAGGTGACCTCCCCGCAGGCGTTCGAGGGGCTCAGGATGGCCGGCCGCCGGGTGCGCCGCCCCGACCTCACCGTGGCGACGGTGGACCACAACATACCCACCACAAAGCGGGGCCTGCCCATAGTGGACCAGACGTCCCGGGTACAGATAGGCACGTTGGAGTCCAACTGCCGGCAGTTCGGCGTTACGCTGTTCGGAATGGACAGCCCCCATCAGGGCATAGTGCACGTGATAGGCCCGCAGCTGGGCATCACGCTGCCCGGCTCCACCATAGTGTGCGGCGACTCGCACACCTCGACACACGGGGCGTTCGGCGCCTTTGCCTTGGGCATAGGCACCAGCGAGGTGGAACACGTCTTGGCCACGCAGACCATATGGCTGGAGAAGCCCCGGCCGTACTTGGTGACCATGGACGGCCGCCCCGGGCATATGGTGACGGCCAAGGATCTCATACTGTACCTGATACGGGAGATAGGAACCGGCGGCGGGGCCGGGCACGTGTTCGAGTATTCCGGCGAGGCGGTCCGCGCGATGAGCATGGAGCAGCGCATGACCATATGCAACATGTCCATCGAGGGGGGCGCCCGCGCCGGGATGGTGGCCCCCGACGACACCACGTATGAATACCTGCGGGGGAGGCGGCATATCCAGGAGAACTTTGAGGAGATGGTGGACGTGTGGCGCGATACCCTGCGCTCGGATCCGGGAGCCCGGTTCGCCAAGTCCCATGCCATGCAGGCCGGTATGGTGGCCCCCCAAGTGTCGTGGGGCACCAACCCAGGCATGACCTGCGACATCACAGAGCCGGTTCCGCACCCCGACGAGTACTCACAGGGGGATCCGGACAGGGAACGGGGGGCCCGCCGGGCGCTGGAGTACATGGACTTGGAGCCGGGCACCCAGATGACCGACATCAGGGTGGACCGGGTCTTCATAGGGTCGTGCACCAACGCCAGGTTGGAGGATCTGGTGCAGGCCGCCGAGGTGGCCAAGCTGGGAAGGGTGGCCGACGGGGTCCGGGCCATGGTGGTGCCCGGATCCCAGGCCGTAAAGGAGGATGCCGAGGGGCAGGGCCTCCACGACGTGTTTATCCGGGCGGGCTTTGAGTGGCGCAACTCGGGGTGCAGCATGTGCCTGGGTATGAACCCCGACATACTGGAGCCGGGGCAGCGGTGCGCCAGCACGTCTAACCGCAACTTCGAGGGGCGCCAGGGCTCGGGGGGCCGCACCCACCTGCTCAGCCCGGCCATGGCCGCGGCCGCCGCCCTGACCGGCCGCCTGACCGACGTCCGGGAGCTGGCATGATGGAGCCTTTCCATACCGTCGTATCACGGGTGGCGCCCTTCCCCGAACCCAACGTGGACACCGACCAGATAATACCCAAGCAGTTTCTCAAGCTCGTGTCGCGCGCCGGGTTCGGGAAGCACCTGTTCCATGACCGCCGCGGCCCCGGGTTCTTCCTGGACGACCCCAAGTATGCGGATTGCCGCATACTTGCCGCCGGGGACAACTTTGGGTGCGGCTCCTCCCGGGAGCACGCCGTCTGGGCGCTAAAGGACCACGGCTTCGCCGTCATCGTGTCGACGTCCTTCGCCGACATATTCCACAGTAACTGCATCAAGAACGGCATACTGCCGGTGCGGCTGCCGCCGGACGAGGCGGGGCGGGTCATGGCCGAGCGGGGCCCCGTCACGGTGGACCTGGGGTGCCAGGAGATCCGGATGCCCGACTGTACCATACCCTTCCGCATGGACCCCTATCAGAGGACCGTGCTGCTGGAGGGACTCGACGAGATAGCCCGAACCCTGGGGCACGAGAGTCTCATATCCGCGTACGAGCGAGACCGCGGGCCCCCATCCCTGATGTGATGGCGCGGACCATCGCACCCTTCCGCTCCAGGACGGCGGGCGACTCGGCGTCCAGCCAGGGTGTGTCTCCTATGTCGTAGGCGGCCACGCCGCCTTCCGAGGCCATCTCCTGCAGTATGTCATAGGAGAGGTTGACGGGGCCCCGCATGTTGCGTATCCTGTCCAGGACGGCCTGCCCCAGCACGTATATTCCCAGGCACTCGCAGTAGGGCAGCTCCAGTATGGGCTTCTCCTGGAACCGTACCACCATGCCGCCGGACACCTCCGCAAAGCCGGTCTCCTCGGGGCGCCGGGAGCGCACCGCCATGCAGGCGGCCGCCCCGGATTCGCGGTACCGTTCCACCATATCGTGTATATTCAGGGCGCACAGGTTGTCGCAGAACCACAGCACAAAGTCCCCCGGTATGTCGGCGTGCCGCAGGTCGCCGCCGGTGCCGCTTCCGGAGTCCTGCACGAAGGTTATCGGCTTGGAGCCGTATCCTGCATACCTGTGCCGTATCTGGGCGCCCATGCCTTTCAGGTCTGCTATTATGACGATGTCTGATATGGCGTCGCTGGCGTCCATGTGGTTTATGACGTGCTCTATTATGGGCCGGCCGCCGGCGGGCATCATGGCCTTGGGGAAGTGGTCCGTGAAAGGGCGGGCCCGGGTGCCCCGGCCCCCGGCCATTATGACGCCGATCATCGGTAGGATTTCTGCTTGCGGCGCCGCGCCCCCGGCCCGCCGAACTTTTTGGGTTCCTTGCGCCTGGCGTCGCCGCTCACCAGATACTTGTCGTACTCGCTGAGCCGCTTCCGCAGGTCGTCGCGGACCGGCTTCTGGAGAGGATGGTCCCGGGGCTCCTTGCGGGACTTTGTCCAGCCCACCAGAGCTCTGGATATGGCGATGGCCGCCGCCCCGGCCTGCCCCATGTAGCCGCCGCCGTGCACGCGCACCGATATGCTGACCTTCTCCCGTATCTCCCCGGCGACCTCCAGTGGGGCCAGTATGGTCTCCCGGGCCGTCTCCTGGGATATCATCTCGACGGGTATGTTGTTTATCCGGACGCTCCCGTTGCCCTTTCTTATGTGGACAAAGGCGCTGGCCGTCTTGCGGGTGGCAAAGTAAATCTCGGCCTTGGTCATTCGGTCCACCCCACCGTCCTGCCCAGGTCGGCCATCGTGGTGTAGTTGGCCGCCGCCCGGGTTATCTGGGCATTCTCTATGCGGGTCTTCTTGAGGGAGCGGACCCCCTGGGGCACCCCTATGTACGTCCGGAGCCTCTTGTGAGCCGCCCTTCCGGAGGGCTTCTTTCGGGGGAGCATGCCCCGAACCATCCTGTCCATTATGGTGTCCGGGCGCCGGGGATGGAACGGGCCGTGCCGGGGGTGCAGTATGCTGGCTATCTCCAAAAAGTCCCTATACTCGGATATTATGCTGGCGCGGGAGCCGCTTATCATTATCTTTTCGCAGTTGACCAATGTTACCCGGTTCCCCTGCAATAGCATCTTTGCCGCGTACGAGGCCAGCCTGCCGGCTATGTGGTCGGTGGAGTCCACCACTATGTGTTGGGAGATGTCCCCGTCAGCCAAGCAGCACCACCTCGTGCCCGGTGGGCCGCTCTGACACGACGCCGGTGTGGTCCAGTATGCGGCCCCCGGCCTTGCGTATCTTGGAGGCGGCCGACTCGGATATCCCGAAGCAGAAGAGCGAGACGCCGTGGGATATGGCGCCCGTCCCCAGCACCTTGCCGGGGAATACCACCACGTCCCCCTCCTTGGTGCGCAAGTCCAGGCCCTTGACATTGATGGTGCGCCGGGATGCCGACTGCTTGAGGGCGTACTCGGAGACCCTCCTCCAGATGGGCGCCCCGTGCTCGGCTGACGCCCTCTTCAAATACCGGGCCATCCGTATCCGGTGCTCGTTGACCAACGGGGCTTTGGGCATTCCGACTCCAATATTAACCTAGGATTGGGCGGGGATGGCCGAGGCGTTCTCCCTGAACGCCTCCAGGCGCCCGGCCAGCTCGTCCATGCCCGCCAGAAGTATGTCGGCGGGATCCATCGCCCCGGCCGACTCCACGGTGAGCACCAGCCCCTCCTCCTCGCTGCCGGTCAGTACGGAGACGTTGGAGGCGTTCCACTTTGCGTGGTCGGTGCCCCTCCCCAGCCGGGCGTGGCACTCAACCTCGACCCTCTGGGACGGGGCCAGCTGCACTATGGGTATGTCGTCGGACACGGGCCTGACGGAGGGGTTGTCCGAGGAGATGCGGGCCGTGGTCAGGGTGGTGGTCTCGCCGGCGCTTCCCGAGTCCAGCGTGAGCAGGACCCGGCAGTTGGCGCACCCTTCCTCCCGGTCGCAGTCGCAGGCCTCCGGCGTGTTGAGCCTGCCTCGGGTCGTGATCAGCGGTATGAGGCCCAGCCGGTGGGCTAGCCCCTCGTCGGCCAGCACCGAGGTGTTCTGCACTATGTCCACTATGTCCACCGCCAGGACGGGGACGCCGTTGAGGCATATGCGGCGGAGGGCGTTGGCGTACTGTATGGGAAAGTTGTGCAGGCGGACAGTGATCCTGTCATCGTCCCGTGACAGTACTTCCACCGAATACAACGCGGCAATGCTGCCGGTGGTATACATAAAAACCTACCCGGACGCCACCAGTATGGACTCAAGTCCCCAAAGCGGCCAATTCGGATGTCTAGCCGGGCCATAGGTTTATTGATCACGATATCCGCGAACCGGGGATGAGCCGCAAGTCAGAGACCGCCATCCTGCGCGAGGAGCTGGCCAGGCTGGCGGTAGAGAACCGGGAACTGCGCGAGATGGCGTCCCGGCTGGAGGCCGCGTCCAGCAGGAGGGTTGCGGCCCTCGAGGCGGAGATAGACCGGCTGAGGCTGGAGATAGCCGAACGCGACAGGAGGATGGGCAAATACGAGAACGCACACGCCCCGTCCTCGACCGGCTCGCTGTACAACGAGAGGCGCGCCGCCTTCCGGAAGAAGATGGCGGAGGATGGATATGCCGACGAGGACGGCGATGGAGGCGGACCTGAACCGGATGGCGATGGAGACGGCGGGAAGGCGGAGGGTGAGCCGTCCCGCAGGGGGCCGCCGGCCGGACACGCAGGCATCTCCCACAAGAACAAGGCTGACCGGACGGTCGTGCTGAAGGTCTATCGGTGCGGCACGTGCGGGCGCGGCCACCTCAGGAAGCTGCCGCCGGTCGTCAAGATGGCCTATGATTTTGCCGGCGGCAACTCCATGATAGTGGAGTGTGTCGCGTACGTGATGAAGAGGGGATCCTGCAAGAGGTGCGGAGGGATGATCACCACCGCAACGGCGCCCCTCATCCCGGGGACGTCGTTCGGGCCAGGGATACTGGGGTTCATCGAGGAGTACTATGCGGGGAGGTGCACCGACCAGACCATCTCATACTTTTTCGACGCGCTCTACGGGTTTGCCGTATCGCAGAACGCCGTCTGGAACGCGCGGAAAGCCATCAGGAACCTGCTGTCTGGAACCTACAGGGAGATCCTGGGCCACATCGCCGAGGCTCCGTTCGTGCAGTTTGACGAGGCGCCCGTCAGGATGAACGGCAAGCGGGGGTACATCTGGCTGGCGACCATCCGGGACGCCACGTACATCGTGGCCGCCCCCAGCCGGGGCGCGGCCGTCCTGGACATCCATTTCGGGAAGATCCTGGATATCCCGGCCGTCTCGGACGGGTATGTCGTCTACGACATGCTGCCCATCCGACAGAGGTGCTGGGTGCACCTCCTGCGCGAGGCCGAATGGTACGCCATCAGGAACGGAGAATCCGACATATCCTGCTACTACCGGCTGCTCTCCGTATACCGGGCCATCAAGGGCAGGAAGTCGGCCGGCAGCTCCGAGTGCCTCTCCCTGGAGAGGGCCGTCCTGGAGATAGCATCATCCTACC
>JAEFDA010000079.1 GCA_016126025.1 Nitrososphaerota archaeon
CGTCCTGATACGTACCAGTGCGGCCAAGTATCACGGCCCGCACCGGTATATCGCGACACGCCCGGCGCAGGAGCGAGACCCCCCGTATCCCCCCCTCCCTAAAGTCCGCGAAGGTGGTGGTTCCCCCCGCCAACATGGAGCGGCAGCTGGCTGCCATGAACGCGGCCAGCTGGCCGGGATCCGTCCTGCCCAGCACGCGGGACTTGACGCCATACACCGGATGCACCCGCTCATCCACCCCCGTCCCGGCGGCCACGTCCTTGGCTATCGAGTCCCCCAGATGCGTGTGGCAGTTGACGAAGCCCGGCGATGCCAGCAGTCCGCTTCCGTCTATCACACGCTCGCCGGCGGCAGGGGCCAAGCGGGGCGCTATCTTTGTAAACACCCCGCCCTCGGTCCGGATGTCCACGCTGGACGTGTACGTAAGGTCCGGCCCCAGCAGGGCGGCGACCCTCCTTAGCAGCAATCCGCCTCGTATATGTCCGGTTTGGGCCCGGATCCGGCATCGCGGATCTCGCGGATCGTGTCCAGCGATCTGGTAGCCCTCATGGCCGCCCCGCGGCCGGTGCTGGCCCGCCCGACGCCACAGTTGAGGCAGAGTCCCAGGTCCCCGGCGGCCACGTCCAAGAATGCCCGGACACCATTCCTGCCCTCCTCGCCGGCCAGCACCATGAAGTTGTCGCCACCCATAAAGAACGAGAGCGACTGGAGCGCGGCAAAGTGCCGGGCCATCATGAGATGCAGCTCCAGCATCAGGACGCTTACGCCGTACGGCGGCACGTCCCGGACTCGGGAGGTGAGGTCGTTCACGTCCATGTGCAGTATGGTGATATCGTCCCCGCCGGCCTCCCCCAGGACGGGCACGTCCCGGAGGCGGGCCCGATGGGCGGCGCTGTCGGCGGCCGCCGGCGTGGGGCCCCTCCCCACGTGCATCTGCAGGTCCACCCCGAACCTCTCCTCCAGCTCGTCCCGTATGCGGCGGTGCCCGTCCTCATTCAGGCCGTTGGACACTATAACATACTCGTCGTGCCGGTTGGAGAAGACCAAGCAATCCCTCTCCGAGAAGAGCCGTTGCGCCTCGGCGTACAGCGATGCCTGCAGCGTCTGCAGCCGGTGTTCCCGGTCGTGCCCTAGAGTGAGCGTCCAGGGCCCGTACCCCCGGATCTTGGCGGCGGTGACCTGTATCATAGTTCCCCGTCCCCCGGCGCCCCCCGTATACGCTCCAGCCCGGCGTGCAGGCTCGCCACCGTATCCACGGCGTGCTCGGCCACCGGCCGTATCCGGGCATACGCCTGCCTCTCCCGCATGCCCGGGCCGGTCACCCCCAGCGAGACGGGCTTGCCGTACCGCACCGAGAGGTCCTGCAGGGACCGGGCCGTAGCGTGAGATATGACCTCATCATGCTTGGTCTGGCCCTTTATTACCGCCCCCAGGGCGGCCACCCCCTCCACTGCATCCTTCCGCAGGAGCGCATCTACGACCACCGGCATGTCAAAGGCGCCCGGCACCCTGCACACGTGCACCACCCGCATCCCCCGCGAGCCGGCCCTCTCCAGAGCCACCTCCAGCATCCTCCCGGTCACCTCCGAGTTGAACTCCGAGACCACTATCCCTATGTTCAGCGTCCCACCCCCGCGTGCTCCAGCAGCTCCTGCGACTCGACCGTCGGCAGGCCGTGCCGCTTCGCGTATGCGGCGGCGCCGTCCGCGTCCAGGGCCGAATGCGTATGCGAGTCCATCATCTCGCAGATGGCCGCCACCGGCCGGAGCCCGGCCACCCGGACCAGGTACACAGACATCTCAGTGTGCCCCACCCTGGACTCCAGCAGGCCCTCGGAGGCTACCAGCAGGGGCACGTGGCCGGGGGTGCGAAAAGAGCGGGCAAACTCCTCCCGGGTGTGGTCGGTGTCGTACAGCGCCGCGACCTCCCGGATGGTGCGGGAGCGGTCCGTGTCGGTCACCCCCGTGTACGAGCTGGCGTGGTTCACGTATATGGAGAAGGTGGGGTGGTCGCCGTACGGGGCCAGTCCCTGGATCATGGCCGGCGGCAGGCCGGCCCCGGCCAGTATGTTGTGCATGTACGGCAGGCCCAGCCGGGCGGCCAGCCCGTGCTCCACGGCCGCGCACAGCAGCCCCCCCGCCTGGCTCCGCATCGTGGCCACGTGTCCGGGCGTGACGAACTGGGCGGCGGCCACCATGTCGAACTCGTTCTCGCGGCCCTCGGCGTCGTGGAGCAGGACGAATCCGCCCCTCCGCAGGGCGTCGGCAGCTTCACGGACAGACACGGGGTGGTGGGGCTGGAGGCGGTGTTATAAGTTTACGGGGTTTATGGTAATTACCATTATACTGGTATGTTTTTCTTCAGGGCGTACTTGCCCAGAATGTCCGTCTCTATGTTGACCCGGTCTCCGGTCCTCCGGTGCTTGAAGTTTGTGGTCTGTATGGTATGGGGTATCAGCGAGAAGGCCACCGAATCGGGGGACGACTCAGTTATTGTGAGGCTTATGCCGTCAACGGCTATTGAGCCCTTCCTTACTGCGTGCGCCGCCAATCTCGGGGGCACGCGGACGCGGACCCGCACCTCGCCGGGGGCCTCCTCCATCGCTTCTATGGTGCCGGTGCCGTCGACGTGTCCCAGTACGTAGTGGCCCTCGAGCCGGTCGCCGACCCGCAGGCTCCGCTCTATGTTGACCGCGTCGCCGGGACGGAGGTCGGCCAGGGCGGTCGTCGATACGGTCTCCTGTATCATCTCGAAGGTGCACACGGCGCCGTCCAGTCTTGTGGCCGTCAGGCAGACCCCGTTTACAGCCACGCTGTGGCCCATCTCCAGGCCGTCGGCGTGTTCGGCCAAGTCCACATCCATTGTACGGGAGCTGCGGTGGTCGGTCTCATCCGACACCGCCGTCACCCTTCCGGTCCCCAGCACTATCCCGGTGAACATGTACTGGAGCGGGTGTGGCGCGGGTTCGTATAAAGGGTGCGGGCGATGGCCCTCGGGGCGGAGAACGGGGTCACCATCTATGCTGAAGGTCCGTATGGTGCGCGCAGAGCATGTCTGGCATCTAACCCCCGCACCATATCCCACTTGGTCCGGAGTCATTCCCGCGGTGGGTCGGCTCCAGTCCGGTGCCGTCGGGTATCGGCCCGACCGTCAGCGTCTTGCCGTCGAGGCTGGCCATGCTACCCGTTATCTTGATCCTCTTGCAGCCGATCCGCCTGTATGCGGTGGTATAATCCGGCGCATTCTCCAATGCCTTGGGTATCTCTACCGCTCCTCCAACGCCTTCGCCGCATTCTGTCGTACCTGCCCAACCAGTCTTTAGCACCTCAGCAGCCCGGTCCGGCAATAGTATCGTATCGTGGCCGCTCTAGAATAGGCTGTCTGCATACTCGTACGGGCGGCCAATCTTACCGTCGTTGATCTCCTTCGGCTGCCCACCATTGGTCAGGCCATCTTCGGACAGGCAGAGGTGCATGCTCGCCGCTGCGTACCTAGCGTCGTTTTCGGCATCATTTATCATCTTGGGCCAGCTCTTACCGCCGACACCATATATTCTGGTGTAGTTTAGATCTAGCCATATGTCCCCCGGCCTGTTTGTATTTCTACCCGCCGGACACGCCAGGTCCCCGCTCCGTCTGCCGAGTCGGCACTCGCCCGCCGGATATAGGGTTGAGCTGTGCAGCAACCTACCGTATCAGGAATGGTTATATGATATGTTGCTCTGTTGTTCAGAATGAGAGTCATACAGGCAACCATACCAATACTGTACCGCTCTGTGGATTTGGACGGCGTGATTGTGGACTGCAACCAAGCTTATGCAGACAGACTGGGATATACCGTGGAAGAGGTCATCGGCGCGTCCCTCTTTGATCATGCCACAAAAGATACCCGCGGGGTTCTCAAGCAAGCGTTTGTCGACTGGACGGTATCACAAAAGACGAACATCCCAGTAAGGATCAAACTGGAGGCCAAGGATGGGGAGATCATCGATGTTGTACGGACCTTTAGAAACAGATACGACGGCGACGACGTAGTCGGAATAGATTCTTCCATAGTGGAGTTCTCCTATATCAAGGAGCTGCAGGATCTGTACAACGTCGGCGCCAGAGACGGCTACGAGGATCCCAACATCATGCGCAGGTCCGTCGACTACGTTGGTACAGTAATCGACTGCAGCCAATCATATCTGGACAACATGGGATACACAAGAGATGAAGTTGTGGGAATCAGCCTCTATGAGCACACGGCATCTAGGAGCAAGGGCAACCTGCACTCAAACATGAACAATTGGAGACTCGGGCGACACAGCCCAGCCAAAATATGGATGAAGAGAAAAGACGGGAGCGAGTTTCCCACATTCCTTACATCTGTTGATGAAACCAACAAAGAGGGTATGGTAGTAGGCAGAACGGTCTCCTTGAAGATCATAGATGAGTGACGGTCCGGTAAACATTTTTGTTTTTGGTGGTGCGGATTAAGACAATGCGCGCAGCATGTTTTAGCTGCAACAAGCCATGACCGCCTTCCCTCAGAGCGACGGGCATCATCTGTCGGATAGTTAGGATCATAAACATTTCCATGCTCTGGCAGAAATATCTTGTCCAAGCTCCTGAACAAAGTGTTGCGCGGCTCGAACTTTATTTCAAGCGACTCGTACACGAGCATTACCTGCCCGTAGCTCCCGGCCGCCTGATCGTCCTGCATATCCTCACCTTGCCCTTGCGCCACAGCCGCTTGATTTAGGAACGGCTAGTACGGCAGCAGGAACGACAGTTTTAGCTAAGGTTTACCCGGTTGAAGTGCAGAAAAGCACCATAAAGTCCATGAAAAACGGCTGTATCCCTGTCGGTCAAACCATTCCATTCACAGATCTGATTTCTTTATTGAAGATAACTGCGCAGGCCATGGATACAGTTGCTATACCATTTCGGTTCTAAAAGACAAGCAGACACTTGACATTATACGCATTCACGACGTACTGGAAAGACACGATTATGCGAATGAGCTGCGCGAGCACCTCTGCTGCACCATGTTACGCTAGGTGTGAGCTGACTGCGTCTGAGGACAATACATTCCTCCGCCACACCTTCATATGCTACGGTGTGAATGCCTCCGTCGTGATACTTTTCTTTACCAGCCCAATAGGCCTAGGCCACGCCAGCAGGGACGCGGCGGTGGCCGCGCGTTTGGATGATGTGAGGTTCGTGACCGGCGGGCCGGCGGCAGCCCTGCTGGAGGGGCGTGGCTTTGCGGTCGATGACGTGTACACTCCTCCCCCCTTTGAGGTAAAGGGTGGCCGTCTGGCGCGCCGGGCCCTGTGGCTGGCCAGATACTACAGATACTACAAGAGGTGCAAGGGCGTGGCGGGGCGCATCATAAGGGAGTACGATCCGGATATCGTGGTGGCCGACGAGGATTTTGCGGCGCTGGCCGCCGCCGGGTTCTCGCCCAAGACGGTCTCCCGCGTCCTGATCACCGACATTTTGGAGAGCCGCTTTGTGGGTGGGCTCGCCGGGCTCGTAGAGAGGAGGATGAACGGCGCCATGCGGCGCATGATGGACGGATGCGACGCGGTCATAATGCCCCAAGACGGACCGGACCGCTCCAATCTGCGCATGGTGGGCCCCATAGTGCGCGACATAGCCGAGGACCGCCATACCCTGAGGGAGAGGTTCGGAATGGCCGGAAAGACCGTCTTGGTAACGGTGGGCGGGACCGCCGCCGGCCGGTTCCTGCTGGATGCCATGGAGCCGGTGGCCGCCCGCCTCCGCGGCACGGCCGATACCTCAATCCTGCCCGGCCCGGCTCTGGGGGGCGATACAATACACGATCTGCATCAGAGGATCATGGCCGCCGACGTGGTGGTGTCACTGGCCGGCCGCTCCACCATGGACGAGGCCGCCGCGTACGGGACCCCCGGCGTCTTCATACCCATATCAGGGCACTTCGAGCAGGAGGACAACGCGGCCCGCCTGGGCTACTCCCACGGCGATGTGCGCCGCCTGTACGATATCATACTGGAGAGGCTGGCCGAACCCCGCCGCCCCCGTCCCGCCGAGGGCGCCCGCCGGGCCGCCGCCATCATACAATCGTTAATTTAGCGGCGGGCCGGACCAGCACCATGGACCTAACGGTGGCAAAGTTCGGGGGGAGCGCCATAGGCGAGATGGGCGCCTCCATACCCGTTATAGTGAACAGGATCAGGGAGATGTCCGCCGGCGCCAAGGTGGTGGCGGTCTTCTCTGCGCCACTCACGCGGGAGGGTGGCCGGCGCCGCTCCCTCACCGATGTGGTCTTGGCGCAGGGAGGTGGGGCAGAGCGCGGTGCAAAACCGGATCTGGCGGTGGTGCGAGAGACATACCACACCATACTGGGTATGGTGGGCCCGGGGCTGCGGGACCGGTGCCGGGACGTGGTCGAGTCACACCTAGAGAGGGCTAGGGAGGCACTGGAGGAGGCGCGCCGCACACGTACATTCGCCGGCCCGGTGCGGGCCAGGGCCCTAGGCTACTCGGGGGAGCTGCTCATGTCCCAAGTGATGAACTACATCCTGCAGGGGGAGGGTCTTTCGGCGGCGGTGGTGCCGTACGACCACTGGCCCATAATAACCGACGACAACCCGGAGTTTACCAACTTTCTGGTCTCTGAGGCCCGCAAGAGCATGGACTACACATCCGCACTGCTTCGGGAGCACGATGTCGTGTGCATCGGCGGCTTCATTGGCAAGACCAAAGACGACACCATGACCACGTACGAGAGGGGAGGCACCGACAGGACAGCCGCGGACATGGCCATCCTGCTCCACAAGGACTACCGCACCAGCGTGGACTGGGAGAAGGACAGCTCGGTGGTCTCGGCGGATCCCCGCATCGTGAAGTCGGGGCTCACCGAAGTGGAGCGGCTCTCCTACAACGAGGCCCGGCTGGCGGGGATGTTCGGCATGAAGATACTCGACCCTCTGGCCATCAAGGAGATAGTCGACAACGGGGTGGACATCCCGCTGCGCATAACGGACATGGGGAATCCGGCCCGGACCACCACCATACAGCACGCCACGCCAAAGGACAACGGACACCCCATAAAGATCGTGACCGGCAAGGGCAACTGCGCCATAATGCGCATGGAGTTTTCCCTCCTGCCGCGCCTCCTCGACTCTCTGGAGAGCAAGAGGCAGTACGGTGAGTTTGCGCTGCTCTCGCCCTTCACGCGGGACGGCACGAGGTTTGCACGCATACTGTTCACCGACGGGGACTTTGTGCGGAAGAACGAACGGTACCTCTTGGGCTTTGATCCCCTGGCGTCCATCACATATGACCGGGGCGCCGTCACCCTGATCGGCGACTCGATGTGGAGGGTGCAGTACGTCGCATCCAAGACATGCGCCAAGATAGGCGAGGCCGGGCTCAACATACTGAACGTGGACGCGCAGGAGGAGACGTCCGAGATTCTGATCATAATAGAAGACTCGGGCGACAACCTAGCCCGGGCGGTCCGGGCCGTCCATGACGAGCGGCCCAACATAGCGTTCATCTGACGCGCAGTCGAGGCCAGTAGGATGCACGATCTAATTTATCGTATGTGCAGAGATACCGGACAAAAAAAGTAGCGCAGCCCAATGGCCACTACCATGTCCATACTGTGGCCCATATCCGTCGGGGTTATTTCCGGAATGAGCGGACTGCTGCGGCAGGCGCCGGGGTTGGACGGTTGCAGTGCCTGCGCCAGCTCAGTTAATAATAAATATAGGGACATTATTAACAACCCCATGAAAACCGGCCTAGTCGCACTCTTGATGGTGGCGGCCCTGATCCCGCTGGGCGCCACAATCCAGGACGCGGCCGCCGAGGATATACACATACA
>JAEFDA010000003.1 GCA_016126025.1 Nitrososphaerota archaeon
CCTCCGCAGCGGGCGCCTCCACACTGGGCGCGACCGGCTCCGCAGCTGGCGCCTCCTCTACCACAGGCTCCGCCGGAGCCGCAGCTGCTCTGGGCGCGGCGGTCTCGTCGGGCTTTGCGACACCTACCTCGGCTGTCTCGTCAGGCTTTTTGAATTCGCGATATTCGGCTATGGTGGAATTGCAGGTGTCGCAGACGTACTTACCCCTCTCCACCAGTATGAGGTTCTCTGCCACCATCTCGTTGGGAGATACATAGTCTATCTTGGGTGGCCTCCCGTACTCCCCGTCACAGGTGTTGCAGTAGTATTTTGTGATCTTTTCAGTATTCAGACGCCCTATGGGCGCCAGGAAGAGATCTGGGCCCCCTAGATTGCCCCGGATCTGCTGCGCATCGGTGACGCTGGCCATAACGTAGCCGCCGGACCCCCTAAGTTTCTTGAGGCGCAGCTCCGAATACATGCCTAGGACATACAATAGCAGTATATAAGGGCGTGACCTTATCTCGATTCCCCGTCTCCGAACCTTTTTAGAAGGCGGGCTAGGGCCAATCATGCATGGAAGATGTAAAGGCGGATCGGTGGCAGTCCAGCGTACTCGACTCGGACGTGCCCGTCCTTGTGGACTTTTGGGCCGAGTGGTGCGGGCCCTGCAGGATGGTGGGGCCGGTTCTGGAGGATCTAGCCGGCGACTACCAAGGCCGGGTAAAGTTCGTCAAGGTAAACGTGGACCACTCCGGCGAGCTGGCCTCCAAGTATAACGTGTTCAGCATACCAACACTGATACTCTTCAACAAGGGCCAGATAGTAGACACCAAAGTGGGCGCCACCAACAAGGAGTCCTACCGTACCATGATCGACGACGTACTGGCGTGATATCGACGCTATTTTTAGCCGCATGCGCCGGCCTATTTCGGCGGCGCGGCTGTACTGGCATATTGCTCCCGTAAGCCACCGTATTATTGCGACTCGGACGCAACGCAATTATAGCGCGGGCCGAGTCTGGTTACCGTGGCCTACAATCCGACCGGAGAAGTGGACACCCTCAACATGCTCTTTGACAAACTCGACGCACTGCTCAATGACTCCCAAGGCTACTACGAGACGTTCCTTGACATAAACAACATGTACAAGCAGGGCAAGGTGAGCGACAGGGAGTTCTTCCAGAAGCTGGGTGACTACGTGGTGGCGTACTCGGCTCTGGAGTTTCTGGCCGTCAAGGTGCTCTTCGAGGTAAGAAAGTCCCTTCGGTCAGGTAGCGGCCAGACGCAGTCTCCGGGGCTTATGCCCGGGATGGGCCAGCCGGACGCGGCACGGATGGGGACGTCGGCCAACCCGGTAGGCGGGCCTCCGGGCATAGTCTCGGCGCAGGCATCCTTCTCGAAGCCCGGAACGCTTCCTACGCCGGATCCGTCCTTGACCCCCAAACAGCCCGGATGTCCCTCGTGCGGCGCCCCACCCAAACCCAACTCAAAATTCTGTACGTCCTGCGGCGCCCGGCTCTAGTCCCGGGCAGATCCACACTTGTTGCAGAACCTAGCTGATTCGGACATCTTGTTACCGCACTCGCCGCAGAATGGTTCGGGCTTTTTGTTTCCATACATGTTGGTGTTCTTTACGGCCCCGGTGGGCACATACGTGTCATCGTCGACCAGCACAGGTTCAAAATCCTGCTCTGTCATGAACGTCATCATTCGGGGGACGGTCTTGTCCTTGTTGGCTGGGTCGGGGACGGTGTCCCCCAGCCAGAACGCGAACCGCACCAGCGTCAGCTCGGGTGTGGAGAAGGCTAGGGTGTGGGTGGACATGTACTCGGTGGCTGCTCTCTTGCCGTCGAATACCCTCATAGCATGAGTACGGATGACGCGTCTATAACGGTTTTGGCAGCGGTGGACTGTTGCATCAACGTGGCCTAGACCGGGGATGTTGCGTAAGTGACCGAAGTCCGCACCCCGTTTCCATCCGGCCATTTCGCGCAACATTTTGTTCTAGGTCACGTTGATGCAACAGTCATGGCATTGAGCCTCATGAGGTGGGTCACGGGGACGGCGGAGTTCACGGCCGGTGTTACCCACAACAGGCAGAACAACACGGTACAGAACGCGCCGAAGTTTGGTCATGGGGCTGCTGGAATATCCGTCCCATCTCAAGTTTGTAATACATGGTGTCGTGTGATGGTCGAACGGCCCGATAAACGAAGCCACACCTTATTGTCTATGTAATATGATACTTTTGTTCAACAAGATATCCGGGAACCATATTTGGGTCAGTTGTTACAGATATTGCCGCCTCCAGAACCGGTCTGGAATAGGTAGGCATTGAGGGTAGGCGGCCAGGAATCATACCCCGGCCATCTGCTCTTCCAATATGTCGTATGGATCCTCCATCTTGGCTAACATCCGCGCCGCCCTCTTCTGGAATACGGTCGCGTCGATCCCCAGCAGGTGTTCGGCCTCCCCAACTATGTCGCTTGGGGTGCGGGCGCGACGCATCGCTCCCTGATCCACCAAGTATGACTCCCCCAAAGTAGGTACTGCCTGATAGGATATGGTACGAATTCCCCGGAGAACAGCCTCGGTGGTCATTGTTCCGCCGGACCCCACGAAGAGGTCGCATCGCCCCAGCAGGGCCCCGCCGTCGACGGTCCCCTCCAGTACTACACATCTGGTATTGTGGCTGTTGCGGAGATCCCGGATCTGGTGTGGGTAGCGGCCAGAGACCACTATATTGTGCCGGGGGAAATGCTCGGCGAGGGCTGATATGATGGCCCCGATATCTGTGGCGCGGTGGACGTACGATGCCTGAGTCTCGTACGTACGGAGCAGTATGGTGGGGCGGCCCGGACGTATGCCGGCTGCCTGGGGGTCCCAGGGAACGGGCGGGTTTTTGATGATGGCCGCCTCGTCTAGCGCGCCATATTGTGTGATACGGGAGGGGTCCAGCCCATAAACGGAGACGGCCGACCTTGGGATGTGGCGCGGTATGAGGAGGCGGGCGCAGAGGGGTATGGAGAGTCGGCAGGCGGCCTCGGCGTGAGGAGAGTTGCAGAAGGCTATGTGGGGCACGGTCAGGCCGAAGGAGACCCGGGCTGCCTCCGGGGAGCAGAAGCTCACCGATATATCGGGGCCAAACTCCTGCACTATACCCGAGAGGAGGGCGGCGCGTTCCAGCGAGGCGTCCAGCTTGGAGGCAAGCTCTCCGCCTCCGAACTTGCCTACGTACACAGGTTTTAAGTCACGGATGCGCGCCAGCTCTTCTACCTCGCGGTACCGCCGGGACGTGAACAGGAAGGTGTGGGCACCGGCCCCACGCCTCATGATATATTCGGAGAAGAGTAGTTGTTTCGGGGTGAGCGCGTCTAGCCATACCCGCATGGGGAGCAGTGCGGCGGACGGCCTAAAATGTGTGTGGGGGAGGTAACGGACTCGGGCCCGCCAGAGGACAGGGCTACGACCGCCTGTCACCTCCCTGCCGCATACAGATGCGGCGGCCACCGTCTGGTGTAGCAGGCGACCGACCCGTAAGGGCGGCGCCGCAACAGCGCGGGCCGCTGGGTTGCCTAGGAGCGGATCCTCTGGCGGGTAGGTGGCGATGGACGCTGTACACAGATTGGACACGGTCGGTACGAGCGGGGGTTCGCAGGCGGCCAGCGCGATCTGCGCGATATCCTTCGCACACGGACTCGGAGGATCATGCCCGCATACTATGACCATCATGTGCTTGGAAAGTCTCATGGTCGAGCCGGCCATCATGCCTGTTCTGGTTCGTCATCCCTACCACATCCGCGTTAGAATTTCCACCGCGCGGGGCCTGCACACCCATCCAAATTCCCGCCATATGCGGGTACGGCTGGCTTGTGATTTGGCTGAAACGGGCGGGCTGGCCGCGAGATACTATTCCAGAGGACGAGATGGAGCGCTCCATCATACGGCTGGTCGAGTCCAGAGAGGTGCAGCCCGTCCGGATATCCACCCTGCCGATGGCCTGATACGGGAGTGGGCACTGCGCCGCCCTTTCATGGGGCCGGGCCTGCACGATGCCGTGCAGCTCCGCACACCCAAACGGCTCCGGCCGGGCGCGCCGCACCCAGGAGGCCGCACGTCCCGGTGCGGTTCGGGTGGCGCCCTGCTGTAAACCTCCTACCGTATTTTGATGAACATAAGATCATTGTTACAATAACTTTAGAGCATGAGTTGCCGGATCCTACTTGCCTCTACTACCGGAGGGAGTCTACCTGCTGCCGGTATCGGCGCGCATAGTCTGATGGAAGGTTCACATTCCTTTCGGCAAAGGAGCGTATATCAACATGGGATATGAATGGGCCTTTAATTCTAGTCGTGATCATCCATTGCCTTTATGAACGTTAATTCTAAAACAGCATACCCAAAATTCCAGCCCGATGCGCGTCACATAAATAGCCGGGCCGCCCATATATGTCAATGACCGACAGGGATGCCGAGTATGACCGGATAGAGGCCAAGCTGGCCGAGGCGAGTGAGCGGGTAGACGGCATACACAGAGCTCTTGGTGATATGGCGCGACGGCTACGTTCCTGACAAACGTAGAATTTCATCCTCGATATCATGCATGTCTTTGTACGTTGATTCTATTTCCTGGTTCTGAGTCTCAAGATCCCCAATCATCTCGGCTATATTGTCCCGCAACATATCACGCATGGATTCGGCATCGCGTAGCCGGTTCATAATATTGACATGCTCGGCCCGCAACCTCTCAAGTCTCTCATCCATGCGATGCAATATGATACCAGGTCGTAAATGTATTTGCGGGTTGCTGAACTGACGGGCATATCGGGCGCCATGTTCGCCGTGCTGGCCGACGGCAGCCCGGCAAGGTTCCTGAACGAGAGGGTGGCCTACAACCACATACCATACGGTCGTTTGCCGCCACCATTCCAGAACGGCATCTCGCCGTACCGCGCCACCATAATGATGGCCGAAGACACCAGATGGAGCATCTTCAACTCCGGGATACCGCCGCCCATATTCGGCCGAGGCGCGTCGGGATGCGGGAAGCAGCCATCCGCCCGGCCCGGGCCGCCCTGACGCGCCCCTGCACCAAACGGAATTATCGGCAGACGGGCCGTCCCCGCATGTTTGGCGGCGTATCTGGGATGGGCATCGATTTTGAGGTGAAACGCTACTTGAGCCCTTATCCCCGGCGCGTCCCAACTTTATTATACGAACCGTGGGCTCCCCCCACCGCCATGGCGTCGGTATTCCTCACCCCGCGCTCCATAGCCGTCATAGGGGCCTCGGACAAGCCCGGCAGCGTGGGCAGCACCATCACACGCAACATCATGCGGGGGTTCCGGGGCGACATATACCCGGTGAGCCCCACCCGGGCCACCGTCTTTGACCGGACGGCGTACAAGAGCGTCCTGGACATACCGGACCCCGTCGACCTGGCCGTCATAGTCATAAAGAACGTGCTGGTGCCCGCCGTCTTGGAGGAGTGCGGCCGGAAGGGCCTGAAGGGGGCCATAGTGATAACGGCCGGCTTCAAGGAGGTGGACGAGGAGGGCGCCAAGCTGGAGCGCCAGCTCCGGGAGATATCCTCAAAGTACGGCATGGAGCTGGTGGGACCCAACTGCCTGGGCGTGATGAACCTGGACCCGGACACCATGATGAACTCCACATTCCTGAAGGTCACACCCAAGACCGGCTCCATAGCCCTGGTGTCGCAGAGCGGTGCCATCTGCGCCGCCCTCTGCGAGGACGCCAGCGCCCAGGGAATAGGCTTCTCGGCGGTCGTGAGTCTGGGCAACAAGGCGGCCACCGGCGAGATAGAGGTGCTGAGAACGTTGGCCGCCCACAAACAGACCCGTGTCATAGTGATGTATCTGGAGGACATAGGGGACGGGCGGGAGTTCGTGGACACCTGCCGCATGGTCACCCGGCGCCACAAGAAGCCCATTCTGGTGCTCAAGTCCGGCCGCAGTCCCGAGGGAGCCAAGGCGGCCATGTCCCACACCGGGGCCCTAATGGGTTCGGACGAGCTGTACGACGCCCTGCTGGAGCAGGCCGGCGTCATCCGCGTCGACACCATGGACGAGCTCTTTGATTATGCGGTGGCATTTGCCAAGCAGCCCCTGCCCACCGGCGGCCTGGCCATAGTATCCAACGCCGGCGGCCCGGCGATAATATCCACAGACGCCTGCTCCAAGGCCGGCATTGCGATGGCCGACATATCATCTGTACGCCCGGATATAGACAAGGTGATACCCCCCTGGGGGAGCTCCCGCAACCCCGTTGACATAGTGGGGGACGCGGACTACAACCGGTTCCGGGGAGTGCTGGAGCACGTCTTGGGCCACCCCAACGTGGGCTCGGCCATAGTGATGTGCACCCCCTCGGGAACGCTGGACTATGACGGCCTGGCCGAGGTGATAGTGGATATGTCCAAAAAGCACAACAAGACGATACTGGCCAGTTTGATGGGGCTGGACGAGGGCATAACCAACCGCCAGATACTGGCCGAGGGCGGCGTTCCATACTATACCTATGCGGAGGGGGCCGTGCGGGCCCTCCAGGCGATGCTGCGCTTCTCGGAGTGGCTGGAGCGGGACCCGGGCACTGCAGACGAGTTTGAGGCGGACCGCGATGCGGTTGCCCATATACTGGACGCCGCAGAGGCAGAGGGCCGCGCCGCCCTGCTGGAGGAGGAGGGCATACGCATACTGGAGGCGTACGGCCTGCCCCTGCCGCGGAGCGCCGCGTGCCGCACCCCCGCCGAGGCGGTGCGGGCCGCCGAGGATATGGGATACCCCGTCGTGCTGAAGGTGATATCCCCCCAGATAACACACAAGTCCGACGCCGGCGGGGTGAAGGTGGGGCTCTCCGGCCCCGCGGACGTGGAGGGGGCGTTCGCCGAGATAACGGCCAGCGCCCGGCGGTACGACCCGCAGGCGCGAATAGACGGGTGTCTGGTGGTGGAGATGGTTCGGGGAGGCCGCGAGATGATAATAGGCTGCAAGCGGGAGCCGGGCATGGGCCCCATGCTGATGCTGGGAATGGGCGGCATATACGTCGAGGTGCTGAAGGACGTGACCTTCCGGCTTGCACCCGTAACCGGCGTGGAGGCCCGCGAGATGATCCGCTCCATAAAGACCAGAAAGATGCTGGAGGGCGTGCGGGGCCAGAAGCCATCCGACGTATCGTCGCTGGCCGAGTGCGTCCAGCGGGTCTCCCGTCTGGTGACCGACCACCCCCGGATCAGGGAGCTGGACATGAACCCGGTGGTGGTTCTGGAGAGGGGCTGCCGCGTGCTGGACGTGCGGATGGGCCTGTAGTGTGGCGCGGCGGCCGCGCCGCCATTTCTAAAAATAGAAGATTGGTCTAGTATCTGGGAATTATGCTGAGCCTTGACCTGGCCGAGACAGCCACTATGGATACGATGGCCGCCGCCAGTATAACGACCGCTATGGTGCCGAACTCGGGCACGACGTTTGCGAATATCACCTCGTCGCCGACTGGGCCGGTTATCTCAGTCACACCGTATCCTTGGAACGTCACGGTTATGTCCACCGGGTCGTCGGTGGGCAGGGCGCCGGTCATGTGCTCACCCATGCCCATGTGCTCGTGAGCGCCCATGGCATTGAGCACCTCTTCGTCTCCCTGCATTACCATGATGTCGTAGTTGACGTGCTCGCTGTCCTCGAATACTATTTTGATCCTCATCGGTTCGCCCGCCGCCACTTCGGTGGCCTTGATCGTCACCGGCGTGCCGTCGGAGAGCGCCCCCATGGCAGTGGCCTCCATCATCATCATGTCGCCGTCCTTGTCCTCCATCATGGTATCGTCGTGCATGTCCTTGTCCTCCATCATGGTATCGTCGTGCATGTC
>JAEFDA010000128.1 GCA_016126025.1 Nitrososphaerota archaeon
TAGCACTCCAGCGCCTCCCCATACCTGTCCATATGGTACAGGCAGTTGCCCTTGCTCGCGTGCGCCCACGCATATTCCGGGTCTATGCCTATCGCCATGTCATAGCACTCTGCCGCCTCGCCATACCGGCCCGTGTCCCGCAGGCAGTCACCCTTGCCCATGTGCGCCCACGCATACTCCGGGTCTATGCCTATCGCCATGTCATAGCACTCTGCCGCCTCGCCATACCGTCCCATGGCATGCAGGCAGTTTCCCTTGTGGCTGTGCGCCTCCGCCAGTCCGGAATCTATCCGCAGCGCCTCCTCGTACTGCTCCAGCGCCTCCTCGTACCTGCCTATGTTGTACAGGGCGTACCCCCATGTATGACGCACGTCCGCGCCTTCGGCGCCAAGCCGCACCGCCTCCTCGTAGCACCCTGCGGCCTCGGCGTCCCTGCCGGCCATGTGCAGGGAGTCTCCCCTGATCAGGTGGGTGTCGGCGTCTCCGGGGTCTATGCGCAGCGCCTCGTCGGTGCACCGCACCGCCGCCCCGAACTTGGACAGGCTGAAGAGGCATATGGCCTTGCCCCTGTACGTCCAGGCATCCTCGGGGTCTAGGCGCAGGGCGCTGTTGAACGACTTTATCGCGTCCCTGTATCTTTTCAGGGCGAGCAGCTCCTCGCCCTTGCCGTAGTATGCCCTCTTGAAGTCGGGGTCTATCCGCAGCGCCGCGTTGTAGCATCTTATGGCAGCCCTGGGCTTGCGCAGCGCAGCTAGGCACGCGCCCTTGCTGTAGTGTGTCCTTGCCTGCCCGGGGTCTATCCCCAGCGCCGCATCGAAGGACGACATGGCGTCCCTCGGCGCGCCTGTTGCGAGCCAGCACACGCCCCGGGAGTAGTGCGACCACTCCAGTGTGGGATCGAGGCGGATGGCCTCATCAAGATGTTTCAGGGCCTCGCCGTACCGACGCAGCCGGGCCAGGCAGTCCCCCTTGATCTCGTGTACGAGTGCGTTGTCGGGGTCTATGTCCAGCGACTCGTCCAGGCATGCTATGGCCTCCTCGTGCCTGCCCAGCGAGTTCAGGCACGCACCCTTGGCGTAGTGCGCGTAGGACGGCTTGGGGTCCATGCGTATGGCCGTGTCATATTGTGATATGGCCTCCTCGTGCCTGCCCCGGGACGCCAGCCGGTCGCCCCTCCTGCAGCGCGTATGGTATTCCCTGCCCTCTCCGCCCATCGGTGCGGCGTGTAGGGCGCGGCCTAAATAGTATTGGTGGGCCGGGCCCCTCGCGGGGATGGCGCGCCATCTTGCACGGCGGGGCGCGCCATTCGTACCGTCAGCAGGCCGGCAGCTTCACGGCCAGCCTGCGGCGGAACTCGGCCACGTCCCGGCGCGCCTCCACCATGGCCGACTGCACGCTGCTGGGGGGCGTATACCGGGAGATGCTGCGGCCGGCCACGCACATCTCTATCAGGATGTCGCGCAGCTCCTCGACGCGCCGCTCCAGCTGGCTGCAGAACGTGTACCCCCTGTACTCGCGCCGCAGTATCTGGACTATGCGCCTCTGGACGGCGCACTGTATGCGGCGGTCCTCCAGCGACTCCTTGGTTATGCCCCTTCCGGCCAGGGCCGCCCGCTCCATATCGTCGGCAGACTCGAAGGCCTTCAGGTCCCGCCGGTACTCCCGCTCGAACTTTGCCCGGCTTATGTCCTCGGCCTCTATGTTTATGGCGTGTATCTCCTGCAGGTTGTCGTTGTCGTACCTGCCCTGCTCGAAGCTAAAGTCCTTATCTTCCAGCAGGGCCTTGGTGTACCTCCATCTACGGTAGGTCCTCTGCTCCTCGGGGGTGCGGCCGGTCAGCTCGTCTAGGCGCGCGTGGGCCAGCTGTATCTCGTTGTATACGAAGCCCATCTTGTGCCGCCGCCACCCGGCCCCCATGGGGCCCTTGGCGCCGTACGATATGCCCTCCAGCAGCCAGGCCACGTACTTGGGGGTGGGCTTCCAGCCGTCCCACTTCTCCACCCTGCCATCGAATGCGAACCTCCAGGGCCCCCGCGGGGTCTGCTCCACCCAGGTGAACTTGAACCCGCCCCAGCGGCCGGCCTTCCAGCCGTCTATGCTGGTGTTCTGTATGGTAAAGCAGAGGCCGTGCCTGTCCGACTCAAAGGCGGCCCGCCGGTCGGTTATGTAGAACCACCCGGATCCGACCCTGCGGCCGTCTATGCGGGCCCTGCACCTGAACATGAAATCCATCTCCTCGTTGTCCTTGAGCAGTATCACGGAGTGTCATACCGTTATATACTATTTAATACTTGTGAATAAAGGATTAGATTGGTATATACAAGTATGAATACCGTTCCAGATCAACACCCGTATCGTGTCCCGCCGTGGACTTTTGCAGGTCGTGGCGGGTCCGGGTCTGGTCCGCCTTGGCCATCGGCGCGGTCCGCCGGCGGACGGCCCCGCACAGGAGCCGGGTCCTGAGGGCGCGGCCACTCCATCAGACATTATGCGTAATCTAATAGATAAGATCAAAATAAAACAAACACTGATGCGTCCCCGCCGCTCCTGGGCAGGACGCGGGCATGCGGGTGGGTCCCGGCCGCCGCATCACTGCAGGGCGGCGGAAGCGGCGCAGAGATGCGGGCATTGCAGACCTCTGCGGGTGGTATTCCGGAGGGTCGACGGATCGAGCCATAGCACAGGCAGATAAAACCAATCAGCTTAAACGGCAACTCAAGGAAGCCCAGGCGGCTGCCAATACGGCAGAGCGCGAGCGGGACGGCCCCTCAGGAAGATCGGGCGGGCAGCGGAGGCTGCCAAAAAACCAATCTAGAATTAAACGACAGCGCCAAGCAGATAGTGCACCTGTATGGGCAGCGGCAGGCTCTGGTTGCGTTCGGCGACGGATACGGGCCGCTGGGCACAAACCACTGCACCATGCGGAACCATACCGGAGTCCGACCGGATAGTCAACACCCCCAAACTGGAGAGGATCACCGGGTGTACTCCTGGGCAGCCTGCGTCCACGCTAAAGTATTTTGAGCCGCTCACCATGAATATGGGCCCCTGTTCCGGGTGGACGGCCGGCAACCCGAAAAACCGGTGCAAGCCGTACCCGTGGTATGTCCTGCCGCTGGCTCGATACTACGCGGGAATGTTCTAGGGCGCCCTGCAGCCGTGGCTCGGAGCGGGGCAGTCCGGCATATCAAAGTATTTGGACCCGGCCGCTGGCGGTTGGCATGCACATATTATATAAAAAAGAAAAAAGTCAGCTAACAAGCACACTAGTCCATAACCTGTCACTGTGCTGGTAGTCAGACACCTCTAGGAACAAGCAGATCATGCCCGTCTTGTCTGTCACATCAACCACCAGGGGACTTCCATACATTTTGCCTAAAAACAGTTGGGGTTCGCCTGCTCCGCAACTGCTTGACCACTCATACTCGATGATGTTGTTTTCCGCATCGAAGACGGTGGGCCACACCGTCAAAACATCTCCGCTTTGGACGTACATAATTCCCGAAATTTCCGGCGGAGTGTTGTCCCTTATGTATATTGACTTGTGCGCCGTGCCTGTAAGTTCGCCGTCGGAAACGGTCAAGCTTACGGTAATCCTAATGCTCCCGTCATCCAATGGTGGAGCGTAAAAGTTCGTATTTACGCCATGCTCCCAGACGTACCCGTCATAGTCCGCCACGCTCCAGGAGTATGTCAGATCGTCCCTGTTTGGGTCAGTCGTCCTGTTCCCGTACAGTTCCACCAAGGTGTCCTCAAATACAGTGGAAGGCGCGTCGATCACTGCGTTGGGCGCCCTATTCTGATTGGTTGGGTATCTTACCTCATTGTTCCCACCACCAGATTGAGTATCTCCGGGCACGGTAACAGTTACGGAATCGCAAGCAACAGTGCTCCAAGCATTGGAACCTGGTTCCCGCACGTCCCTGTCCTTTGCGCATACCGTATAGGTTATTCTCTCTCCGGGAGTTAGCTCCCTGCTGTCGCGCACGACTTCTATTCCCGGGGGCATGAGCCAGCCCGTGCCGCCTTGCGTTATGTCATATATGTCAACGGCGGGGTCATTCAAGTCGTTCCAGTAGATGTTGATGGAGTCCGTGCCTATGGATGCCCTTGCGTTAATGCTTGCTGCGTCAACCTCGAGTATCAAATATGTTCCGAGCGCGCACGCTGCCAGTGACGCGATGATGAGTGGGGTAAATTTTATATTCATGTTTTATATATGGTTAACTGGCATTTAAGTATTTTTTGAGGGCTTTAGCCGCGCAAACAGCGAGGCCGGATTATTTGGACCATCCACACTTCATGTCTTCTAGCGTGGCCCGCGGCGCCGCTCGCACCCGGCTCCCGAGACGTGCTCTGTGATTAAAAATCGTATGGCTCCCGCCTACACCGGCCCGCCACGGCGCCAAATGATGCCGGCCCGCTGTAGCAGGATGGCTTGGTTGGCTACGAAGACGATATGGTTGCTGCGCTCATACCATTCCAGCCTTATCTTGGACATGCCGACGGCGGTTCTGAAGGCGCGGGCGTTCCTTGGAGTGGGACTGGAGGGACGCGTGGCCTGCTGGAGTGGATGGGGGTACTTGGATCTTTTGGTGCAGATTGAGCTGCTCTTATAACTAATTATTAGTTAAATCTCAAGGTTTAATGCCTGTGTTTCCACTCCACGGTTTTGATCATTGTTTTCACCCCGCACGCCTGATATGGTTGGACCTGCACTTCCACTCGGCGCTATCTGCTACAGGCGCTGCCAACGTTACAGACTGCCAGTGCGTTAGTTCTTATGTAGTATCATGGGTATACCATAATATGATAAGGGATGTTAAGCCGCTGAGCGTTAAACAGTGGATGTGGCTGCACGAGCGCATGAAAGAGGGTCCGACGGAAGAGTAGACGAAAAAATAAAGGAGATAAAAAAACGCGTTCAAAAACTGCGTCCCGTGACCGAATCATTTTAGAATTGTCGACTCGCTTGTTCATCGATGAGGATGGCTATGAGTATTGTCAAATTGATGAGCATTATGTACTTGAAAATGACTTTGAATCAGACGTTAAAGAATTTACGGATTATCATCCCGGGACAGCATACAGGATATGCTGGACTGGCTGGTCCGCATGCATGTTATCGAACGTAACAACCAGGTTTTAGGATATGATACGCTTGCGATGGCACGCCTCCGGTCTGATGCATCAGAAAAGATCAAAGAATTAAGAGTCAACGAGAACATTCCCGCTTTGTTGCTAAGCCACTTGGCAGTTCATGAAGATTTCAAAAGACGTAAGATTGGAACCAAATTGTTAGACTCGGTATTCGAGTTGGTGCCGAAATTGCAAAAGCGGGCCGGATGCAGGTACGTGGTGCTGAGTCCACGGGATGATGCGGTGTTATGGCCTTTTACGAAAACCATAAATTTGAGCACCCCCGAATTTAAGATGATAAATATTCAGATGCTTACCTGATGGATATTAAATCGTACCATTCCACATAAGTTAACGCAGCGATCCGTAAAACCAGCCTAGAGTGGGTATAAAACACCAGAATATCATGCAATTGGGTACTAATCCATTAAGGCGTGTGGGGCATCAAGCATCTACCGTTACCCGATATTCGGCGCATCGGATATTTTTTGGATGGTCCGGGCCAGGTCACACAGGATGCCCCACACCGCGTGCTGTCCTTTTATTGTCATGTATGATGCATGCCGATGGAGTGCGAGGTGGCGCGCTTGGCGCTGGCGGGTATGGCTCTGGCGCCGGCGGCCGTGTGCGATGCCCGGTCCCGGAGCGTGCCGGTGTGGTGGCTGGGTATGGGATGGGCGGCGGCCTGCCTGTTCGTCATACACGATGTGGTGTGGGGAGGTGCGGAATGGTGGCCCGGGGGAGCGGCCGCCGCACTGGGCGTGGTGTGCGGCGGCCTGCTGGTTGCGGCCTCGCGGTACGTGATGCTGGGGGCCGCCGACGGGCACATCATGGCCGTATCGTGTATGATGCTGCCCTGGTATGGCGGGGTGCCCCTGGCGCTGTATGGCATAGCGGCGGGGTGCGCCGCAGCCCTGGTGTGGATGGCCGCCCTCAACATGTGGTACAACCTGCGGGACATGGCCGGGGGCCGCGCCATACCATTGCGGGATCTCTTTGTGTGCCACCACAAGCGGTCCGGCGAGAGGTTCGCCGTTGGTGTGGCGCGGCGCGGCCCCGTACACATGGGCGACTCCGGCATCGTGCGGGACGAGGCCGGGGATCTCTTTGAGCCCGCACACGCGGAGGGCAGTTGGGTGCGGCCCGTTGCCCCCATGGCCTCGTTTGTGGTGTCCGGGGTGCTGGCAGTGTCGGTGTATGTGACGGTGCTGTCTCCGGTCTTCGGGTAGCTCGGCCAGAGCCACTCCTGCACCCCCTACAGAACGGGCGGCGCGATTATATGTATCCGCCAGTATGGCCGGTACATGAAACGCGACGGGCACACCGACGAGCAGATCCGTACAATGCTGGAGGGGGCCCGCCGGGTGGCAGTGGTGGGCATGTCCCGGAGCGCCGCCAAGGCGGCGGGCCACATTCCCAGGTATCTGGACGGGTGCGGGTATGACGTGGTTCCCGTCAACCCTAACGCCAAACATATCTGCGGCAGGAGGTCGTACTCCCATATCGCCGAGGTGGAGGGCAAAATAGACATCGTAGATGTATTCAGGCCGTCGGACCAGGCGGCGTCGGTCGTCCGCGAGGCGCTTGCCAAGAGGCCTGGGATGATATGGCTGCAGGAGGGGATCTACAGCGGCGAGGCAGAAGAGCTGGCGCGGCGGGAGGGCGTTCCGCTGGTATACAACAGGTGCATAATGGTGGAGCACCGGAGGCTGGTGGGCGCCGGCGGGCATCAGGCCCGATAACGTCGGGGCATTCTGGCGCGCCGGTCAGGCAAAGGATCTGCGCTCGAGCATGCGTCTTGGTTTGGCTGTATACGCACTGCCTGTGGCAGCGCAATATTAACACAGATAAAATCAATTAATTTGGATGTTTTACGAATTTTATACATGCCTGCCAAGCGGGGGATATTTGTCTTCATAACCGCACCCGTTCCCGTCCCGTCCCAGACTCTCGCGTACCGCCCGGCGCACGCCCTCCAGATCCGGTCCGTCCAGCCGCCGCCCCGAGACCAGAACTAGGGGGAAGTGTCCTGGCACGATATAGTGGTATACGGGGGCGTTTCCCATGTCCATGTGCTCGGCCACCTCCAGCGGTACGGGGTATACGGGCCCGCCGTCCTGGCCGGTCAGCACCACCATCGAGTCGCTCTCCCGAACGCTGCGCACCGTGTTGCTCTTGGCGTCCATATACCACTCCCGGCCGCACTCGCACAGTATGCGGCCGGCGCCATCCACTGGAATGATGCCGCCGCCCGACTGTATGGAGGGGGCCGGGGCCGCGGGCTCCTCCGCCTCTATGGCGGCCACGTGGCCGGTCCTACCCCGCCCCGCCGGGGCGAACTGCCGCAGTATGCCCCGCAGCGTGGAGGCGTCCGGCGCCGTTCCCGTCGCGTGCACAAACGCCATTACCGACTCCAGCGCCCGCGCCTGTTCGGATCGCTCCATCTCTGCGAGCGGGCCCAGTATGTGCCAGAAGGGCGGTACCGTCTCCAGGCGCCCGGCCAGCCTCTCCAGCCACGTATCGAACACCCCCCGGACGTCCCCGGCCAGCTCCAGCTCGGCCAGCCGCAGGTACCGCCGGTCCACCCCC
>JAEFDA010000053.1 GCA_016126025.1 Nitrososphaerota archaeon
GGCGGCCCGCGCCGACCCCCCGCTTGCGGCCCGGCCGGTCGAGCCTCTTTTGTTCGGCCTCGGGGTAGATCTTTTCGACATCTCGTATCAAAAAATCAAACTGCTGGAGGGACATGCCGACGGTGGTTCTGAAGGCGTGGGCGTTCTTTGACATGATCTTGAAAACACGCATGGTATGCTGGGGAGGGCGAGAGTACTTGGATCTTTCGATGCCGGTTCTGGGTCGATCTTATGGCTAATAACTAATCAAGTCTCGGGCGGGCCCGCTACGCATCAGCGTACATCGAGACTTCCCACGCCGTGGGGGTCTGGGCAAAGGCCGAGTACTCCTTGTGCTTGAGCTCCGAGTATGTGTCCAGAAAGTCCATCGTGAAGACATCCTTGAGGAAGCGGTTGTCGCTCTGCAGCTCGTTGAGGGCGCCGCGCAGCGAGAGTGGTAGCGATCCTATCCCGTACTCGAGCCTCTTTGCAGCCGAGAGTTTGTAGACGTTCCCCTCCACCGGATCTCCAGGATCCAGCTTCCTTCTTATCCCATCAAGACCCGCAAGGAGCAGGGCGGCTTCGAGGAGGTAGATGTTGGCGGTGGGATCCGGCACGCGGTACTCGATCCTCTTGCTCTTTTGCTGATTCCGGTAGTACATGGGCACGCGGACGGTGGCAGAACGGTTGCCCATGCCCCAGCAGATGCCGGTAGGCGCCTCAAAGCCCGGCACCAGCCGCTTGTACGAGTTGGTGGTTGGATTGGATATGGCGCACAGCGCCCTTGCGTGATCTAGTATTCCGCCTATGTAGTATCTTCCGGTCTGGCTCAACTGAGCCACCGAGTCTTCGGGATCGTACATTACGTTGTCCCCGTCTGCCCATAGGCTTTGGTGGACGTGCATTGCCGAGGCGTTGTCACCGTATATCGGCTTTGGCATAAAGGTGGCCACCTTACCGTTGCGTTTTGCCTTGACCCTGACGGCGTTCTTGACCGTTACCACGTTGTCTGCCATGGCGATGAGCCCGTCATAGGCGAGGTTTATCTCACACTGGCCGGAGGTTGCCACCTCGTGGTGCTCGGCCTCTATCCTTATGCCGAAGTAGCGGTGGAGGTCGTCGCAGACGTCCTTCCTGAAGGTCTCGAGCGTATCCTTGGGCTGCGATGGATAGTAGCCTTCCTTGAGGTCTATGGCGGTGCTGATGTTCCCCTTAGCCCATGGCGACTCTTTTGATTCTATGGAGTATCCGGAACCACCGTACGAGTGGGTGGCGGCATACGGCGATGGATAGACCGTTATGGCATCAAAGACGAAGAACTCTACCTCAGGACCCCAGTTGGTATGCGTGATGCCTGTCCCCTCGATCTTGGCGGCCGCCTTCTTTGCTATACCGCGCGAATCCCGGTTGTACCGCAACTCGTCCCCGGCATTGCCCTCGTAGAGGTCGCAGATGAGTCTGGCGTTCTTCCGATGGCCGTTATCGTACCCGGGTGGCAGGATGCGGAAGGTGTCGGGGTCGGGCTTGAGGATCATGTCGGACTTGTTCACGGACTTGAAGCCGAGTATTGAGCTAGCGTCGAGTTTTTCAAGGCCGTGCCTGAAGCTGTCCTCGTCTATCGCATAGCTTGGCATGCCCATCCGCTTCAACTCACCAAATATGTCAACAAACCAAAAATCAAGGAATGTGATGCCCTCGGCCTGGATTTTCTCCAGTACTGCATCCGCTTCCATAATGTTGGCGCCAAACGCACCACTTACTAATGTTGCTATCCGCGGTTCCCCCTGCAAGGACGGGTGATTGATCTAAATGTGTTAGATCCGAGCCGCAATCCGGCCCAAACCGGGTATGCAGGGGCCGCTAGGATGCATCTTGGACCGGTTTTTTGCAAAGTCCTACCGGAACGGGGCTGGTACGGGGGCAAAAATCCACACCGTTCCATGATATCGGACATTCGCGGCGCGTCACGCGGCGGATACGGCGTTCTGTATGAGCGTCAGCCATTTGTCGGAGCCCCGTATGTCCATGCCGGCAGCCTCGGCGGGCGTCCGGCCGCCTACGCCCCCGTGCGGCTTGATGTAATTGCAGTAGAGTATCGCCATACGGAAGATCAGGGACTCCTCCTTGGTTATGCCGCGGGCGTACCTGAAACGGCCCGCCAACCCTCCGTTGAGCCGCTCCTGCTTGTTGGTGTTGCAGATGAGGTTCCGGATGTGGATGTCGCGTATGTGTATGGATCTGAGGCCCTTCAGCGTGCGGAACACCTTCTTGAAGGCGATGTGATACCGTTCCAGGCCGTCGGTAATGAACAGCCGGGGGATCCTGCCCGCCGTGTCCTTGGCCTTCCGCAGCAGAGGGGCGGCGTCGTACTTTTCATTGGTAGGCGAGACGTCCCACGCCAGCACAAACCGGGTGGCGAGGTCCATGACGGCGACGATATACGACTCCCTGCCGCGGACCTTTTGATGTTTCTCGTCGCAGCCTCACTTGTCCCCTACGCACGGGGGCTTGAGGGTATCCATATACTGTTCCACCGCCTTGGAATAGTGGAACAGTGTTCCCCAGTATTCTGGTTATGGTGTCCGCATGCACCTTGACACCCAGATGCCCGAGCGTCATCTGGATGTTTCCTACCGACACCCCCGTGTCCGACAGCATCAGGGCCAGCGTGATGCACAGGCGCGGCACCTGACGGTACTCAAAGCCCAGGTTGTCCTCCGAACCGTCGTCCGCACATGATGCACCTGTACCTCTGCCTCTTCTCGTGCTTGCCGCAGTACCATCCGTCGTGGGCATACTTCCTTTCCTTGCATTCTGGGCACCTCAGTTCCTGTTCCTTGATGTCAACCTTCTTGCCGAGGGCGGCCTCGGACGATATGAGCAGCGCGTGTTCGACCGCCGCGATATGTTTGCACCTGCACCCCTTTCCAGTGGTGTGGTAGACGCACTTGCACGTGGGACTCTCGCCCGCAAACGAGGCCCGGTACCACGCCCCCTCCGTGCCCTAGGAGACCACGTCCCAGCGGTTGTCGGTCAGGGTCTTGACCTGGTCGCCCTTCTGGCATATGCGGAGCCCGCGACGCGTTATACACTGCTCCGAGACCCTGCCTCTCCGAGGTTTGCGGACTTCTTGCATCCCATGTCTGCCTCGATCCGACAGATTGTTTAAGATCTTAGAGGCAGATCTTCCGATTCACCACCCGTCTTTGCGGGAGGAACCCTCGCGGAACAATTCTTATAATGAAGCTGACCATAGGTAGAGTATGGGACTGCTTTACAGGGCTGCCGCAGGATTGACACGCATGTGTGCAACCGTCGCGATTCGCAGTAGTCTAGCAGCCTGTGGCGGCCTGCGGTCGCTGGCACTCCAAGAGCACTCGGCTAAAAGGTACAGAAGTAGGTGGTGGTTCATCCTGCCCCTTACCTTGAATCTCCTAGGTGGCATCATTGCATATTTTGCCATCCGTCACGACGACCCCGACAAGGCCAAGAACTGCCTTCTGGCCGGACTGGCTATCTTCACAATACTCCTACTCCCATGGATCATAGCCGTAGTGTTTGCAGCAGGGCTGGACTAGTATCCTTCTGTTACGGCGTCGGGCATTGGCAGGCACCGCGCATCCCATCCAACCAACACTTGGTCACCCGTTCCACGTCTGCTCTGGCGGGGCTCTTCAGCATTCAGTCACCTTATGTCCTAGCCCGCCGTAAGCAGAATCAGCGCCGTCCGCACTGGGATGCCAAAGCGGCATATATCACACACTTGGATTGAAGTCTCCCAACTTCAAATTCAGACTCTTCAAGACGCCGCCACCTCCGTCACGAGCGTCGCCACTACAGTATCCGGCGGAGTCGAGGAGATTTTTCCGATAGTTTCTCTTTGCTATCGTAATTTTGATAGTAGAAGAATATTTTTAACATTATAGTGTAATTATAACAAAATGATTATAACTATGATAATAAAATCATGAATTACAATTTATAATTATTTCTAACATATCTTATGGTAAACCATCAAGTGGATGTCGCATTTGTGAAGATTATAGCAAATGTACAGTTTTGCAGTATTTGGAAATTTTACGTGACATGCAGAGATGTCTAAATTGCCCGGTAACTGTTCGCGTTGGACACGGCACACCATACCCTGCCCGCACCACGACGTCACTTCCCCCACCACAAGCCGACAAGGGAGACATATGCCGTCACATGGGCAGACATCCCGGCATCCAGCAACTCTAGATTTGCTATAGGGTCCTGACGGCATCCGAGCACACATCTCCGCTCCACCGATCCACATAGGCTCGTCTGATGAGTGCCGGTGCAGATCAGCGGGGCCTCGTAGTACATGTCCAATCCACACCCATGGGCGTAGCATCTGCAGAACATAGTGAGCACCATACGAGGTCGATAGGCCCAACCACCATTCGTCCCGCAGCAGCTGCCCTGCGCTGGGTGCGAGTTTGATTGCAGTAGCTGCCCTCCCCCCTGTCACGTTTGTCGCCGCGCGTTATTTGCCGCGCCAACGTATGCCAACAGTATTGTTTCTAAATTCGATTTTAGAAATATCATACATCATACCGTTGGCGCGACAGGATACGGCCAGACCCGCATGCCACCGTCAAAACGGATCGAGCACGCCTACCGACCAGTCCGCAACGAGTGCAACGCCCACTATGGCAATGTATACTGGTATCCAGACTGCCGCGGTAGCCATATGGACATTATCAGATGGAGCCTAGCCGTCTGCTGCATGTGTTCTGTACAGCACGTAGAATACCAGCCCCACGGTATGCCCAAGCATACACATCTCACACACTACCAGAGTGAGGTGTGTTCTAAGCCAACCATGTCTTCCATATTGGCCATACGCTAGGTCCGTATCCTTGTGTAGTCGAGTCGGACATACGCAAAGTTCAGATACAGATCGACAACGCGGTTTGGTCAAATCATGGCCAAGATGGCGCCGGTTAGTCGCTCCACGGACCACACGCGCGACCTGCTCAGGAGCCTACGGATGATGCCGGGCTCCGGAAGACAACCGATAACACCCTCCGCACCTGCAGGCCCAAACATGCCCGGCGCCCCCCCCCCCTTTAGCCGTAGATCACGCCACGAAAAACCCGCTCCCACACCGGGTTTGCGTCCGTTCCAGAGATGGATTTGTTCTTGACCAAGATCCACGCTCAAGAGCTAAACCCCCCTTGGCACGTCGCATATCCACGCTTGATATGGTCCCGGCCAAAATCCCGGATTTCAGGGGGGGTTGAGCTCCCCCGCACGATCTGGGCAGGCAACCCCCCAAGCATGCAGATGTCTGGCCAAAGAAGGTGTTCGGTCCCAAAACCACGCTCAAAAGCTAAACCCCCCCCCCACTTTGGCCACAATCGCCAAAGTCCTGACGCGCGTCTTGGCGTCACCACCCACGGTTCCGGTATCGATACGGACCCTTAGCTTACCACCACGCCCACGCACTGAAGGCTCTCCCGATGCCGCCAGGCCTCTCTAGCACCCCGTACAGAATAGACCCCAAGAAGCGTTCGGGACATGGCGCCAACTTTTCTGAATAGCATGCCCCTGCTTACAGTGCATCCGGATGGCCAGCAGGAAGTACAACTCTCATGCCCAGATGGGGGGCGCGGTATGAGCAGGCGAGAAATGCAGTCTTCCAAGATGTCAGAGTGGCTGGACCATCCTCTGTGTAACGGTGCTGGCGCGGGCGGCCCTGTAGCACCGGTCACATTTTATACCGCAACCCCGAAAAGCCCACCATGATACGTGCCGGGTTAGTCATAGTCATGGGCGGCATAATCATCTCCATGGCAATTGCCCTGTACTCCTACACGCTATACCAGCCCAATGTTCTAGAGACCCCCCACGGCGAGCCGGTCATACTAGGCCCCATGGAATATGCTGTGACGTTTGAGGGAACGAACAACGGCAACGACAAGTTCCAGCCCGAGCACACGTTTGTCAAGATCAGGGTCAACATGCAGAACATTGCGGGACACGCGGCCACAGTTAGTGGCGGCCAGTTTTACATAGTGGGCGCCGACGGCAGGCCACTCCAGCCCGTCTTTGGCAACGGCACCCTAGGTCAAGAGGATCTGCTTCGCGAGACGCTGCAGCCCGGCAGTCACATCACCCGTACCACACAGTTTGACATACCCTTTGACGATGGGGCCACATACCAATTGCTGATCCGCCCCGCCAAGGAACATGCCACTTCCGACCATGCGGTCATCTGCCTGCGAAACTGCTAAGCTGCCACAGTTTAAAGACTATATTTCTAAATTCGAAATTAGAAATAATAACCAAGATGCCGGTGAATGGCCCCCAAGTCTGTCAAAAACTAGAAGAACTTAGTCCCGATTCGTCTCCAGCGATGCAGTTACCGCCCGATTCAGTATCTCCACAGCCAGATAGTGGTAGTACGACTCAGGCTGCTTATCGCTCTTGGGCGCAGGCAGGCTGGCTCTGATGTTTCGCAGTATCTTATCCATCCTGGCAGAAGTGGTGCCAATGATCTTTGCATACTTGGACTCAAAGTCCTCGGGGGTTTCGTAGTTCAGCAGTCGGATCTGGGTGCCGTACCGCTTGGAGATGGTACCTCGAACCTCATCTATGCGGGTCACCTGCACCAGCCCCGCGCCTCTTAACACACGAATGTGGTGTCTCACAGTCGTGAGGGCCTTGTCATGTCCTGCCTTCCTGAGATCCTCGGCCAGCTGGTCCGCCGTCATGTCTTGACGGTACAGCAGCTCTAGAATCTTGGCGCGGGCCGGATCCTCGACAGCACGAGCCTGTTCAGGCGTGGTCACAAGCATACGCGTAACGGCCACCGGCTGTTCCAGTAGAGTCGGCATACCGCACCGTGGCCGATACGCAGTAAAAGTCATGGGGTGAAGAAGATTTGATACCGGGTCAAATGACGCAAAGCCGCCGGCATCCCCGCATGTCCCGCATCGTAGCTACAGATTCAGTACCAAACATAATCCAATATTGTATGTTTCAATGTGTTGCTGGCATGAAAAATGAAATACTACCTAAGCTGGACTCGATCAAAAATAACGGTTCAACAGATATCACCAACTTGGTAGTAAAACCGTCTCGCCGGCCAAAAACCGGTCAAAAACCTGCCAAGACGCCTCAACCGATACGGTCCTGAAGTAGGACGTGGAGATCATGCGGTGGACAGCACTCATCCGTATGCCAAATTCGAGTTGGACATTAGGTGGCGCTCAGGACGGCCATCCCGTGTCCAGATCTACCGGCTCCAAGCCGTGTATGCCCAGAAGCGCGTCAAGGCGAGCCTGCACACCGGCAAGTTCGGGCAGATTCGGACTTATGCCGGAGCTGACGGCAAGCAGGTACCGCCTCAGTTGGGCGGCCTTCCTACAAGCCTTTGCCGCGTCCGCACCCGAGCCGGTCATGGACTCCAGATTCGCCAGAATGTCAGCCAGTTTGACGGTCTTTGCTCCCGGCGCGGCGCGGCCAAGCCGTTCAACGTACTCGACTGTCCGCATATCGCGGGGCAGCCTGTTGTCCTTGGAGAGGGACGAGACCATGTCCGCCACGTCCTTACCAAATTCCAAGCAGATTCCGTCATATTTTGCATCGGTGTCCTCTATGGTGTCGTGCAGCCAGGCAGCGCAGATAACGTGCTGGTCCTGCACCCCCATCTCCAAGAGGATCTCCACCACTTTACGTACATGGTCTATGGCCAAGCCACCACGCCGCCTTGTAATGCCGTGTTTCCGTTCCGCATACAGGCGCGCCCGCTCAATCACGAATGTGGGTATGCAGGCCAGCATTATGTGTGATGCGCACCCATCCCATACAGACCAGACGCACCTATCTGCTTTCAGGACTTGGGCTTGTCTATCCGTATCAGATCCGGACCCGTCCTCCGGCCTTTGGACTGCCACCTGAGTAGTACCTCCTTGAAGGCATCCGCATCCTCTTGGTTTTCGGTATACATGAGCACCGTAACCCACCTACCGCGACCCGCCCGGCCTCCCACCGAGTTCATCCAGAACGTATCGGGAAGCGACTCGGTAGCCGGGCTCTGCGGATCACTGGCCACATCCGCCCATCGCTTAGAGACGAAGTGGAGGAGCTGGTCCAATTCCTTCTTTTGTATCATGGTCGTGTATCTAACCTATACAAAATTTAAATTTTATAGTACGGAGATAGGTGGGATCATTGGACAAATACAGGTTAAATGCTAACCCTGCACTATACCGACATGAGCAAGCAAGCCGCGGGGGCAAAAGGCGGACCGGACTCGTCCAAATGCAAGGGCCCGTCCCTGCCGGTGCTGTTCGGGATGTTTTCAGATAACCAAACCGCCGCGGAGTGGCTTGAGTGGAACGTGCGGCCGGACGGCCGCATGTGTCCCCAGTGTGGGTACAAGTACACCCGTACCACCAAGCACCCAAGCATGCCGTACTATTGCTCCGAGTGCGACAAGCGCTTCAACGTCAAGATAGGTACTGTCATGGAACATTCCGGAATCGGCTACTGGGGTTGGGCCATAGCCACATGCCTGCTCGCCATCCACTCAAGGGCATATCCAGCGCACAGCTGGGTCGGGATCTGGAAATAAGAGAGCCCGGCGTGGTTCCTGCTGCACAGGCTCAGGGAGACATAGCACACCCTGGCTGGATCGGACCGGGTGGCCGGCCCCACATAGGTGGGTGAGGAGTGTAGGCGGGTGCTAGAAGAACAAGCGCGTCGACAAGGTACGCAAGAGAAAGAGGATAGTGGTCATGTGCATTAATGACAGGACACAGGCGCCGACGTGGCGGCGCACAGATCGAATACTACCGCGGCCGCCTCTTGTAGGTTACCAGACCAATGCGGCGCCCAAGACCAAGAGACTCACAGACGAGTCGCAGATATAATGGACCGGAAAACCACCGTTCCACCATGTGACGGAGAGTGTGTCAGGGGCGAGATGCAATAGCAACGGAATGAAATTGTTCTGGGACCTAGCGAAACGCAGGTACAACGGGCCGTTTCACCACGTCGAACCCAGACACCTGCTCCGACACGCCAACGAGCTTGCAGAGAGGCTAAGCGACAAGGCTGTCGGCACCGTTGAGAATATGGGCAACTCTACGGAATTTGATGTGCAAAAGGCCACTACAAGCAGACAATAGCCAGTAAGGTCCTGTGCGGCACACTATAACGGCCGCCATAACGGCGGCATGCCGGCCCGGGCAAGCGTACAACAAACATCTCTGAGATGCAGACGGACGGGCACGATGTGTAAAGCGTGCAGATTCCAAGTCATATGGGATCGTCCGGAAGGCGCCGACACTTGACGCGGCAGCCGAGGCATCAACGCGGTGCGCAGCCAGCAGGCAAGCAGTGTACCTGCATGGTAATCCTTCTTGCAACCTATAACTGATTTGGATTATCTAAGTACAATTGATTTCATACATTACACCCTATGTATGAGTTATAACATATAAATATATGGAATAAACAACCAACACGCAGCTTAATAACGCCCACAGAGATGCAGACAGTATTGGAGAGAACCACGCTACTATTGTTCATGATAGTAATGACACTAGGCATATCATATGGGATGCACACCTATGCCCTAACTACGTTTGTCAAGACCGACATAGGAGCCGCGTACGATGACATAGCGGCAGTTGGAATCGCCAAATTCCTGCCTATTGTGTTGATACCATTGTTTATAGGAATACTACTAAACAGGATCAGAAGTGGATATATAATAATAATAGGTGTGGCGCTACATGCAATTCCGCTGTTCATGATATCCGTGGCTGAGACCATTGCCGAGATAATACTGTACCAATTAGCAATTGGTGCTGCGCATGCTTTTATTTGGCCGCCAGTTAATTCTGTGTTTTCTACTAATTCTGAAACACGCATAAAAAACATTGCGCGAGCAACCATGTTCTTTCTGCTCGGCTGGATGATCGGACCACTGGCGGGGATGGGCATAATGGATGCGACAGACGAGAACTACCGCCTGCTTTTCCAATTGTCTGCAGTAGTCATGGCCAGCAGCACAATCTTGGTCGTGTTACTGCATGCCAGACTGCCGAGCGTAAAACTTGCGCCAATAGATCCCAAATCATTTGGAAAAATACTGCATTTTCCAGTAGTTGTGGCCTTGGTCCTCTTCACCACAGCCGTGTCCGGAATCCTTTTCGTCATTTATCCAGCCTTTCTTGTCGACAATGGCATAAGCGCATCAGCCATACTGTTCCTTTACTTTATTTTCGGTGGAATCCGGGTTGCAGCCATGTGGCTAGTCAACTTCCTGCACAGATGGATGATGCCAATTCTAACCATGTGCATTGTACTGACGACCGCCGGCCTAGCAATCTCCCTGTTCGCAACGTCGTTTGTTCAATTTGCCGTTGCAATGTGCATGGCAGGAGTTGGTATTGTTGCATACCCAATATGCCTAGAGATTATACTCTCCAGAACCAAGCGAATTATTGCAAACAAAATGGTAGGGGCCTATGCATCGCTAGTCGGATTAGGGTGGTTTGTGGGGCCCGCTATCGCCGGCTACACCGCCCACTGGTTCGGCCCGGCTGCCCCATACTTGCTGTTTTGTATAGTAGGTGTGGGCATGTCGATAGCAGCAGTCACCCTACGCAAGGCGCTGGCCGTAGTAGAGGCCCGACATGAGGCTACAAAAAACGTCAACCAGTTACTAAAGAACCACTTTAACGTCATGTTGTTAAGCATCGGATTGATGGACCGGGCCCTTGCCAAGTCCAAAACATATGAGGACATCTCATCCAAAATTAGAGCACAGTACGACCAACTAGACCGCACCATAGAGGAAATGAACAAGGACCTGAGCGTGGCCGTTGAACTGATGGACGCAGAGCCCATAGAAGAAATGCGTCGCGTCATCCGCAAGATCGAACACACGGATCCGGCGGCAGGAGCGGGGAAGGGATATCCGGCCTACGACGATGTAAAAGAGAGCATGGCCGGTTGTGTTGAGCAACTGAATGAGGCGATGAACGTGGATGTTGTGTCAGACGTGCGCAATTGGTTGCATGCTCATTCACTAAAAAAACGATAAAGCAGATCTCTCCACAGTACGCACCTCGGCAGACGATTCGGCTATCGTCCAAGGCGGCCTTGACCAGCGAACTCTCAGATGCCACCCTGGATGTCCTCAATCGCCACGGCTACACCACGCCGCATTGGCGCGGGCCGGAAGCTCGGAGGCGTCATTGGACATCACGCCACCATGCACTAAGCATACCAGCCGTTCCGTGACGCTGTCTACTGCCCCCGCATCTCAGCGGCCGCCGAGGTAGCAGGGCCCAACATATTCAGAGTGTGCGGTGCGGGCCATAACTCATAGATGACATGCAGTCGGCCCCATACTTCATTCGATCCCTGTACCTGCAATAGCAGCGGACCTTGGAATACGACCAAATAATGCCGACTAGCCGCCGCGTGCTTGCTTTTGCACGTATTCGAGTATTCCAGTATAATCCAAGCCACCCAACCCCAACTTCCGGGCTTTCTTGTACATGTCCAGCACCCCTGTAGCAGCCTCCAAATTCAGGCCAGCGTCCAAGGCGGCTTCGTGGATGGTGTCCAGATCCTTGGCGAGGTTATCCAGCGTGAATGTGGCCGGATATTTCTCCTGTATCATACGATATGCCTTCTTGCGGCTCATTCCTGTTCCGAAATAGGTGGAGTTGAGGACGTTTAAGAACGTCTCTGGACTCACACCCAGTCCCTGCGCTAGGCACACGCCCTCGGATATGGAGACGGCCAGCATGGCAATCTGCAGGTTCATGCAGAGTTTTATGGAGTGGGCCGTCCCGGCCTCGCCCAGATAGTACCGCTTCTCTGATAGGGCCGCATACATATCCTCCACACTCTGATATGCCTCTTTGTCGCCGCCGACCATTACTACCAAGCGGCCCTCGGCAGCGGCATCAGGGCCGCCCATCACGGGCGTGTCCAGCCATGGTATTCTCTCCTCGGCAAATCGCCGGTATATCGATACGGAATCGGATGGTGCGATGGTGCTCATGTCGGCCACGACAGTCTTGCCACCACACCCAGAGAGTATACCGCCCTGCCCAAACGAGACGGCCCTCACCGCCTCAGCGTCCCGCACCACTGTCACTACCACGTCAGAGTAGGCCGCCGCCTCGGCCGGGGTATCAGCAACGCGTCCCCCGGCAGCCTCCACCGGCGCTGCCTTGGACATGGTTCGGTTATACGCAGTCACCTCGAACCCGCGTTCTACTAGCCGCAGCGCCACTGCCAGCCCCAGCATGCCGGTTCCCACCACTCCAACACGCCTAGTCATACTCGCTCCTCGGCCACCAGCTTCCAGAACCCCCCCACCAAGGGTGCCTCGAACTGGAGGTGTCCGACCACACGATCTCCCCTCCTGACCATGGCATAATCGGACTTGCCCATACGAAAGATGCGCTCCTTTGGTTTGTATCCGCCCTCTATGACCCGGATCTTGAACCTCTTGCTGGCCCGTTTTACCAGCTTGCGGGCGGCCTGTACATCGCCCATCCACGAAAACATCTCAAACTCCCCAAAGTTCACCGTGGAGACCACCTCACCATACAGTCTGGCTTCCAGCTTCCCATCGGATTGCCCGTTGAGCCAGTCCACGATCCGCCGTCCCCATCCCCTCTCCACACCGAACGTTTCGGAGTCCTTCACATACCCGGTTATGGGTCATGCCACAAATAACGATTCGCCCATCACCTACCGGGAACCGTTAGCCTTCTTGCATTTCACAATCACATAGTCTATGACATCCCGTTTCGAGGCCCTCCTCATATCCAGTATGGAGCGGTGAAGCAGTGACTCCACGTACCCTGGATATTCCGACCTGATGCGCCTCTTGAGAGCAACTCGGTTCTGCAGGTAGTACTCGGCAATTGGTTCGTACACCAAGCCACCTACCCTCTCCTCGCTCAACAACTGTAGCCCTGCCGATGCTACCGACGCTCTCACCGTACTCATGGTGTGGTGCTCTGAGGACCATGTCAGCCAGAGCATCCCCAGCCGGTGTTTGGCATATCTGGGCCCGGCAACAGGTACGGCTAGGCACAGTATTCCCTCTGGACTCAAGACGCGCGCCGCCTCGGTAGTGAACCCATCCAGCGGTCGGAAGTGTTGCGCCGACTCCAACGCCAACACACGATCCATGGAACCGGAGGCCAACGGCAGACTAGTCGATATGGCGTTTGCGGCGCAGGGCAGAAAGCCAGCATCTCCCAAACCCTGTCGGTTTATGTCTATGCACACCATGCGCACATTCGGATACGCCTCCTGCCATATGCGGGCCGGGCCTGCCCTGCCACAGCCTACGTCGGCGGCCGTCTGGGCATTTTGTAGCTCAGCCACCTTCCCGAAATGGTCGGCCATATTCTTCTGGGCTAGGAGCGGCTCCGCACAAGAGTCCGCCCACAATCCGAAGTTGAGACTGTCGCCGCCGGTGGCCAATCGCATTACACCCGAGAGTGAGTCATAGAGCCGGATGGCATCGGCTGGACGTCTCCGAAAGGTCCACCTCACAACATCCAGCGGGCTTATCAACATTCTAGGGGAACTCGTCAGAGTCATCGATACAGTGCTTGTGAACCCACACATCCTCGGAGTTCTTTGCTATCTCCTTGCCCACCTTTATCATGTCGCCGCAGGCGGTGCACTTGGTTGCAAATCGTGCCCTCATGGTACTGCCATTCTGTAACTAACTTAATAATCTTACGTACTGGAGTTCCTTCCGCAAGACAGAATGTGATCTAAATGGTTCAGGTTCGGACCACAATCCGGCGCAAACCAGAGCCTGATTAGTAATTAGTTAAAAGAACGGACCCAAAACTTCCCAGAAGATCCAAGTACCCCTACCCACCGACATTTGTGGCTGTTATGGCAGTCCGGATGCTGCGGAAACCAGCAAAAAACACGAGACCGTGCAAGCCCCCCCCCACCTTGAATCTTGTCCCAGAGCGGGCGGCGGCGTGTCGCCGGTGCGTCAGAAATGGTGTCTTGGACGAGCTTGGCCGGCAGCGGTCGGACTTGCCATTCTCGTGATCCCGGAGCTCGCTTATGTTTGAGAGGCCGGCGATTATGTTCATGTCCAGGCAAGTCCCGAGCAGTCCCCACGTATGGGTTTCTGAGCAACCTATACTGCCTCATGTAGCCCATGGTCCACTCCATCGGTATGCTGAGATATAGATCGCTGTCGATCCAACGCATGGTTAAGGGCCGAAACTATACCCACGATTAGGAATAGGAGCGAAGCGCCATAACCAAGGGGGGCGGAGACTAGCGACCAGATCCCCACCGGGAGCCGCCGCAACAAAAATGGCAAGGCAAGTCGTACGGTCGTGTAGTGTACTAAGGCATGGTCTACCCGCCAAAACGGGGTGCGCAGGCCCGTCCATCATGATCACTAAAAATATGATCGTCGCGCATGGTCTCTATGTGTGTGGCTGAGCGGTGTATCGGTCTATTAGTAAAGGCTGGCTCATCACTCGCCGAAGCTTGTAATCTACACCACCTTCCTATCAACGCAGTCTTCTGCTGCCGACCTTCATCTATGATAGAATAACATGTCTCGGGATAAGATTCGTGCTTAGATGCATTCAGCACTTAGCTTAAACGGCTTAGCTGCCCGGCCTGCCCTGTCGGACAACCGGTAAACCAGTGGCCACGCTGCTCTGTTCCTCTCGTACTGGGAGCAACTTCCCCTCAGTTATTCACGCTTCCATCAGGCAGAGACCGACCTGTCTCACGACGGTCTAAACCCAGCTCATGTTCCCTTTTAATAGGCGAGCAGCCTCACCCTTGGCCCCTGCTGCAGGACCAGGATAGGAAAAGCCGACATCGAGGTACCAAACCGCGGGGTCGATAGGAGCTCTCGCCCGCGACGAGCCTGTTATCCCTGGGGTAATTTTTCTGTCACCTCCGGGCCCCAATAGCGGGCACACGAAGGATCGCTAAGCCCGACTTTCGTCTCTGGATTCCGTGCGTTTGGAAACCCAGTCAGGCCAGTTTTTGGCTTTGCCCTCTTCAACGGATTTCTGACCCGTTTGAACTGACCTTTGGGCCCCTTTGATATCTTTTCAAAGGGGTGCCGCCCCAGCCGAACTGCCCACCTGCACTTGTCTCCGCTCTTCAACGGATAAGTAGTACTGCAGAAAGAGTCTGGTGTTACATCGTTGCTTCACCGACGTCCCGGAGAACGTCGGGCATGGCTCCCAGATACCCTGTGCAATTCCTACTATACTACAGGCACAAGCTGCAGTAAAACTCCACGGGGTCTTCTCTCCCCGATGGAAGATGATGGACTGTTCGTCCACCTTATGTGGCTTCACCGGGTTGTAGGCGGGGACAGTGGGGCTCTCGTTGTTCCATTCATGCGCGTCGGAACTTACCCGACAAGGCATTTGGCTACCTTAAGAGAGTCAGAGTTACTCCCGGCGTTAACCGGCCCTTAGCTCGGTTGGACCCAAGTTTTAGGTACCGGCACCGGCCAGGATTCAGCGACTATACACATCCTTTCGGACTAGCAGTCGCCTGTGTTTTTATTAAACAGTCGAAACCCCCTTGTCACTGCGACCTGCGGTCCCCATTCTTCATGAAGACTGCAGGCATCCCTTCTACCGAAGCTCCAGGACTATTTTGCCGAATTCCCTCGCCATACGGTATACCCGTAGCACCTTAGCTTTCTAAGCCAGCGCACCTGTGTCGGTTCTCGGTACGAGCTGCATCTCGCTAGCCGCACGGCCTTTCACGGTCTCCTGGAATCGGGAAAACCCCGCTGACGCGAGGCCGTTCCCGCCTCGGACCGGTTCTCGTCATTACGACACTCCCCGGCCCTCGAACGGTTAGATATAACGACGGTTATACTTCCCCTATCCGGAAGCGAGCCATACGGTTCAAACGCTTGATGCAGGTACTGGAATATTAACCAGTTTCCCATTCGAGGCACTCTGTTGAGGCGCCTCTTAGGATCGACTACCTCCAGGCTGATAGCGCATTGCCTGGAAACCCTTGCGCTTTCGGTGGTATTGGTTCTCACAATACTATGCTGTTACTGCCGCCAGGATCTGCAATAGAAACCGGTCCACAGGATGTCACCACCCTGCTTCTGCCCAATCACTACGCCAACCTACCACGAGACACCTTTCGGTGCCTGTCCAAAGTATCGGTACTCTGCTTTAGCCCCGTCCATTTTTGAGGCATCCGCCCTCGGCAGGTAAGTTGTTACACACTTTTTGAAGGATAGCTACTTCTGAGCTTACCTCCCTGCTGTCTTGGCGCGAACACGCTCTTTAGCTTGACACTTAGCAGAAATTTGGGGACCTTAACTCCGGTCTGGGTTAAACCCCTCTCGGTCATGAGCCTTACGCCACATGAACCCGTGTCCCTGCTTCTTCGATGTGCATCCGTTCGGAGTTTGAATGGATGGTGAGGATTTTACTCCCCGCGCCACCCTATCAGTGCTCTACCGGAAACACCATCTCCACAGAGCACGCCCTGCGAGACGCTTCGGTTGGAACTAGCGAGCGCCAGTCTAGATTGGTTTTTGACCCCTATTCCCAAGTCATAAGAACGATTTGCACGTCAGAACCTCTGCAGACCTCCAGCGGGCTTTCGCCCGCCTTCATCTTGCTCAGGAATAGATCGACTGGCTTCTAGCCTGACCGCCATGACTCTACGCACTTTCACACGCTTCTCCTCACTAATGTTGCGAGAACTCGGTTTCCCTTCGACTACGCCTTTTTAGGCTTAATCTTGCCATGACAGTCAGCTCCCTGGCCCGTGTTTCGAGACGGAACGGATGACACTGGCGTCTAAAGTCTAGACACTTGGATCCCATTGCTGGAACCACTCGGCCCAGAAAACACCTTTCATGCCACCCACGTCTGTAACCAATAGGTTTCATGCACTTTTCACCCCCCTTCCAGGGTACTTTTCAGCTTTCCCTCACGGTACTAGTCCACTATCGGTCTTGAGAGATATTTAGCCTTGGATGCTACTTTCACCCATATTCACTGCCCACTACCAAGGACAGCTACTCGGCCGCAACTAGACTCCTTCCCACTTCGTCTACGGGGGTATCACCCTCTTCGCCGGGCCTTTCCAGGCCACTTCGACTGTCTTCCGGAAGTCCGTGATTGCTGCGGCAAAACACCACATCTCCCGAAGGATTCAGTTTGGGCTATTTCCTTTTCGTTCGCCACTACTTGGGAAATCTCTGTTGATTTCTCTTCCTCGTGGTACTAAGATGCTTCAATTCCCACGGTTCGACCTCCGATGTCGGAGTGCACTAAAGTGCAAGATACTCATTCGGAAATCTCGGGATCATAGGATACGTGCGCCTACCCCGAGCTTATCGCAGCTTGTCACGTCCTTCATCTCTCCTCAAGCCTAGCAATTCACCTATTGGCGTCTTTACACCGGCAATTCAGCCACATATTACACGACCATGCACGACGATCACAGCAACGGTCCCCGGCAAAGGGGCGCCGCTACGTCCTTCATACGCCACTTTCATGACGCATTGCATCCTTGTGATATGAAGACTGTGTGCATCCGCCTCTTCCGTGTCTAAGGAGGTGATCCGACCGCAGGTTCCCCTACGGTCACCTTGTTACGACTTTTCCCTCGTCACGGACCTCAAGTTCGATAACGCCAATAGGGCATCACCTCGCTAAAAGCCCACTTCGATGAAACGACGGGCGGTGTGTGCAAGGAGCAGGGACGTATTCACCGCGCGATAATGACACGCAGTTACTAGGGATTCCAGATTCGTGAGGGCGAGTTACAGCCCTCAGTCATAACTGTGGTAGCGTTTGGGGATTGCCTCTTCCTTTCGGATTCGGAACCCATTGTCACTACCATTGCAGCCCGCGTGTGGCCCCAGGGTTTCGGGGCATACTGACCTGCCGTGGCCCCTTCCTTCCTCCGCATTAACTACGGCAGTCCCGCTAATTCGCCCCACTGCTCGTAAGAGTAATGGTGGCAACTAGAGGCAGGGATCTCGCTCGTTACCTGACTTAACAGGACATCTCACGGCACGAGCTGGCGACGGCCATGCACCACCTCTCAGCTTGTCTGGTAAAGTCTCCAGCTTGACCTTCACTCTGCTGTCTCCCCGGGTAAGATTTCTGGCGTTGACTCCAATTGAACCGCAGGCTTCACCCCTTGTGGTGCTCCCCCGCCAATTCCTTTAAGTTTCATACTTGCGTACGTACTTCCCAGGCGGCAAACTTAACGGCTTCCCTGCAACACTGCACCGGGTTCAACCCGATGCATCATTGAGTTTGCATTGTTTACAGCTGGGACTACCCGGGTATCTAATCCGGTTTGCTCCCCCAGCTTTCATCCCTCACCGTCGGACGTGTTCTGGTAGACCGCCTTCGCCACAGGTGGTCATCGATAGATTAGTGAATTTTACCTCTTCCTACCGAGTACCGTCTACCTCTCCCACTCCCTAGATCCACAGTATTTCCGGCAGCCTATACGTTGAGCGCATAGATTTAACCGAAAACTTACAGATCCGGCTACGGATGCTTTAGGCCCAATAATCATCCTGACCACTTGAGGTGCTGGTTTTACCGCGGCGGCTGACACCAGAACTTGCCCACCCCTTATTCGACAGTGTTTCTAGGACTGTCAAAAGACCTCTTCAGCAGAGGCCACTCGGATTAACCTTGTCGTGCTTTCGCACATTGCAAAGTTTTCTCGCCTGCTGCGCCCCATAGGGCCTGGGTCCGTGTCTCAGTACCCATCTCCGGGCTTCTCCTCTCAGAGCCCGTACCTGTTATCGCCTTGGTGGGCCGTTAACTCACCAACAAGCTGATAGGCCGCAGTCCCATCCTGTGGCGACGAATCATTTTAACCATAAACCGTTCCAGGCATAATGGTCTATCGGGTATTATGCTCAGTTTCCCGAGATTATCCCCGTCCACAGGGTAGATTGACTACGTGTTACTGAGCCGTCCGCCTTGCATTGCTGCAATGACTCGCATGGCTTAGTATCAATCCGATAGCAGTCAGGTCCCGCAGGATCAACGGGATTCATGATACAGTACTGTACTGTATGTTGGAATCGGCGGATGCACACATAATCTTCACATCTCAGACCTGATCGCTGGATCAAGTCCTCATCTTGTCCGCGAAACTGGAGGTCTCCGGGTCACTGCGTGGTGTCCCACCACTGCTCACCGTAGACGCCGCTGCTATGTTTCGTAAAAGGTAGTCACCCAAAAAAAGGATATAAACCATACGAAGGGCAAACAGCCCTGTAGGCTTCATTGTTTTTGGCAAACCTACATCAGTACACATACATTCCTATTTATTATGTTATATCTAATGTAATATTTCATGTTAAATACCACATATTTTAGGTAATTCCAACTATCAGAAGGCCCTGACAGGTCCGCCATGCACGGACGAGAAACCAACGTCAATCTCGCGAACTCCTGTGCAGAATCACTACCGGACATGCGGCGCGGATCCGGACACAGTACGATTCCAATACAGTTTGCACCATACATCAAGGGCGGCATCGTGCGGTGGGCCGAGATGGTGTACGTACAGCGGAGCATTCTATGGCCGCAAACGGTAGCCCGGGCACTCCGCTGCCCCCCAACGTGTTCAGAACTGGTCCGAACATCCACGGTCCATTCGAACAGGATCCTGCCGACCAGTCCAATCTGGCACACGACACCGGCTGCGTCTGGATCTGACACGCCACACAGGCCGGAGCCGGCAGAATCACAGTCAGACGGGCTTGACCGAGGGGTCAGAAATCCACTACAAAACTCCATTTAAGTACGCGCCGGGACAGTCTCCCACGATGAAGGTCGCCGTCATATACAACAAGCGGACTATCGACCCAGCCGATGTCATAAACATATACGGCGTGCCCACCAAGGAACACTACAATCCCAAGACCATCGAGAAGGTTGCCGAGTCCCTAGAGAAGGGAGGTCACACGGTTAAGATAATCGAGGGAACCATGGGATCCATAGAGATACTGCGATCGTTCTTCTCCAGAGTATCGCCTGAAACTCCACCCGGGATAGTCTTTAACATGGCATACGGCATACAGGGACATGACAGATACACGCACCTGCCGGCCATGCTGGAGATGCTTGGCGTACCATACACCGGATCCGGTCCCGAGACGCATGCCATCGTTCAGGACAAGGTGATGACCAAAATAATACTGCAAAGGAATGGCCTGCCCACGGCTAACTTCTGGGTATTCTCCGGCGAGGACGACGCGTTTGACGACCTCACGTTTCCCGTCATAGTAAAGCCAAAGATGGAGTCCACGTCAATGGGGATGCGCGTCGTGCATAATACAAAAGAACTGAAGGAAGCCGTTGGGGAGGAGATCGTGCGGTATCGGCAGGACGCCCTGGTGGAGCAGTTCATATCCGGCCGGGAGTTCGCGGTGGGCCTGCTGGGCAACAGCCACAACCTGGAGGTGTTACCCATAGTGGAGTTTGTGCTGGGAGACCCTGACAGGATCCAGACCAAGTCAGACAAGATGAACAAGCCCATCGAGAAGGTGTGCCCCGCCCGGCTGGAGCCGGAGAAGGCAGAGGAGATGAAGCAGCTCTGCGTGAGAGCCTTCAACAAGATGGGGTTGCACGACTACACTCGCGTCGACATACGCATGGACTCCAAGGGCCGCATGTACATACTGGAGCTGAACTCGATGGCCAGCCTGGGCAGAACCGGCTCTTTTGTGGCCGCGGCACAGGCTGCCGGGTACACGTACGAATCACTCATCAACAAGATGCTGGACGTGGCGGTCATCCGAAACTTCGGCGAGTCGGCGGTGCGCCACGCCAAGTCGGCCCAGCCACTCCACACCCTCATTCGGGGATACCTTCGAAGCCACGCCGACACCACGATACAGTCACTCCGGCAGCTCTGCGAGGTGAACACCGCTGTGCGCAACATAGAGAACATCAACCGTCTGGGCAAGGTGCTGGCAAAAAGGCTCTCGCACCTAGGGTTCACCGAACACCTGCACCGCCAGTTCGACATAGGCGATGTGCGATATTTTGCCAACCACACCCGTGAAACCAATGACGTTCTGATACTCTCTCATCTGGACACGCCCTACAGCTCTCGTGACTTTGCGCCCTTCCGCGAAACCAAGATAAAGCTGCTCGGCACAGGCATAACCGAGAGCAAGGGCGGCATAGCAGTACTGCTCTCGGCACTCCAAGCGCTGCGGTTTACAAAGAAGCTGCGCCGCATACGGTGCGGCATACTGCTCACCACCGATGACAGTCTGGGCGGCAAGCACTCGGCCAGCATAATATCCGAGTACGCGCGACACTCTAGGCACGTGTTGGGCATGAAGTGGGGTGACTTGGACGGCGGCATAGTAACGTCGGCGCACGGCCGCGACGACTACACCATAGAGGTGCACGGCATCGGCGATGACGACCGCCCCACCATATCTGGATTCATACCTGCAGTCTGCAAGAGGATAACCGCCCTAGACAAGCTGAACACGGAACAGTGTCGCGTAATGATCAAGTCCCTAAGCGCGCAGACATCGTACGGCGGGGCGCCAGACTACGCGTCCATATCTGTGGTAACCAGCTACACCTCCAGAGATACGGGTGACGACGTCGAAGAGAAGATCCGCCGCACCATAAAGAAGAACGGAAACAATACCAACTCCGAGGCATTCCGGGGGACCGGGCGTGAACCGGTGCTGGAGACTGAGACTGCCAGAGAGTTCTACAGTATGGTGGCCGACATAGCTTCCGAGATAGACGTACCCGTAAAGGCAGTCCACCGCCTAGTATCGTCAGACATAAGCTACGTGTCCGCCAACATTCCGTCGCTGGAGGGCATGGGTCCTCTGGGTGGCGGATTCCGCAGCGCCGAGGAATACGTAACCCGCGACTCCCTGCTGGATAAGGCGCTGTTGCTGGCCATGGTCATGCATCGGTGCACCCACAAGGGAAACAGCCCATGAACGCTCCCAGCCGCGTAAGCATACCACGCATAGAAGAGTCGTTCTCGGCCCGGCGCGACAAAAAAGCGGCCGTCTCCAAGCGTGGCATGGTGGCCACGGCATTCCCCGATGCTACGGCGGCGGGCGTATCGATGCTCAGAAAAGGCGGCAACGCCGTCGATTCGGCGTGCGCGGCAGCACTGGCCCTGAGCGTATGCGAGCCGCAGGCCTCGGGCCTGGGCGGGCAGAGCACGGCGCTGCTGTATGTTGACCGGAGGATGGTGGCCATCGACGGCTCCAGCCGCGCGCCGTCCATGGCGCATCTCTCGCGCCTCAAGGGAAAATCCGCGCTGCTGGTGGGATACAGGGCGACAACCGTCCCCAGCACGGTGGCGGCACTGGGATACATGGTTGAGCGGTACGGCCGACTCGACTGGCAGACCGTATTAGCCCCTGCCATTAGCATAGCGCGGCGCGGATACCGCATCACGGCACTCCAGAGCAACGCCCAGGCCTCCAACATGGATGAGTTGCTGGCCACTGGTTCTGGAGCGGCATACTTTCTCAAGGACGGCCAAGTGCCTTACGAATCCGGCGACCTGTTCGTGCAGGAGGACCTAGCCGACACCCTCAAACACCTCTCGGACTTTGGGTATAGCTCGTTCTACCACGGCACCATAGCGGACCGCATAGACTCGGATATGCGCAGGAACAGGGGACTGTTGCGCAAGGATGACCTAGCACAAATGCCCACGCCCATAGAGCGGGCGCCCATATCCAGAAAGTACCGCGGTCTTCGGATATACACGATACCGCCCCCGGGGGCCGGCGACACAATGCTGCTAGTGATGATGATTTTGACCAACATGCCCCGCCGGCACCTGAGATCCAAAAGTCCGGAGGTATACCACTATGTCGCCGAGGCCTTCCGGAAGGCGCTACTGTACCGCACCCAGCGGCCGTTTGATCCCAACACGTACCGCCAGATACAGGACAACATGCATTTGAGCCCCGGGTTCGCCAAGCATCTGTCAACATCGATTAAAAGCGCCGTGGACCCCTCCCTGCCCTCCGGCGACGGAGTAGGCGACGTCGAGGAGACCACGCACCTCTCGGTAATGGACTCAGAGGGCAACGCGGTAAGCCTGACGCAGTCTATTGAGCTGGTGTACGGCTCCAAGTCCGCCGCCGGGGGCATGGGTTTTCTGTATAACAACTACATGTCAGCCTTTGACACCAAGAGGAGTAGCCACCCGTTCTTCTTGCGCCCCAACGCCGCGCCCTGGTCTTCGGTCTGTCCCAGTATAGTATTCGAGGGTAGGGAGCCCTGGCTGGCGCTGGGTAGCCCGGGCAGCTCCCGGATATTCTCCACGGTGAGCCTGTTTTTGTCGAGGCTTTTGGACGAGGGCAACTCCATGTATGTTGCGATGGAGAGGCCGCGCATGCACTGTTCCCTGAACGGCACCATAAGTTTGGAGAGGGACGACTCAACCGGTGCACTGGCGCGGTACCTAGAGGCCAAGGGGTATGCCATCGACATGAGGGAGCGGTACTCGTTCTATCTGGGGGCGATACATGCCGTACTGCGCTGCCGCACGCGCCCCGGATTTCAGGGCGTGGCAGAGGTGCGCCGCGACGGGACGGCTGCCGGGCCATGACGCTACCCGTACTCCTTTCCATACCTCATGGCGGCACGCGTACGCCGCCGGAGCTGCAGGATATTCTGCGCATATCCAACCAAGATGTATTTGAGGACGGCGATGCGTACACCGTCCCCATCTACGACATAGGCGATGCGGCCGCCGTCGTCGTAAAGGCAGAGGTGGCCCGGACATTCGTCGACCCGAACAGGTCGCTGCAGGAGATGCCGCCGGCCAGCCCCGATGGTCTGGTGAAGAGTATTACCTGCCGCAACATGCCCATATACACCGTACAGCCCGACGAGGCGATGCGCCGGGACCTCATAGCCAAATATTACATGCCATATCACAGGGCGATACAGCGGGCTGTCCGCGGCGACCTGCAGCTCTGTCTAGACTGCCACTCCATGGCAGAGGTGGCTCCTGCCATCTCGCCGGACTGTGGCTCCCGAAGGCCGCTGTTCTGCCTCTCCAACCGGCGCGGGCAAACTAGTTCCAACGAGTCCATGACGCTGCTTGCCAGCTGCATTGCCGAGTCGTACGGCATACCCCGAACGTTGGTACAACTCAACGACCCGTTCCTCGGCGGCCACATCACCAGAACGTACGGAAACAACCCCTTGCCCTGGATACAAGTGGAGATGAACCGCTCCATGTACATCTCCGGGGAGTGGTTTGATCACGATACCATGGAATGCCAGCAGTCCAGATTACGAGATCTGCGTCTTATGTTCGAGAGGGCACTACGGGCGTACTTCGAGCGCATATGATATCACGTGCTCCTGATGCTCGAAGTGTAGGTTAGACGTACGATCCGGATTCACACATATGCCCATCGCCCCGCAGCCGACCGGTACCGGCCCGTGCAGGGAGCCGGACATATGCGGGGGCGCCGTCTGCGGCCGTATGTTCGGAAGCGGTGGCCAGCCCGCCGCGGGGCCGGCGCGCAAATCGTGTATGTATGCTCTCTCCCACCTCCCGCATCCTAACCAGTCGAATTCGGACACCCGGCGGGCTCGGTTCAACGATACCAGCCCAGACGGGTGGGACACCGGGTGCGCCCAAGCCGGTTGGAGACGCGAGCGTTCGGGTCACGTCCGGCAGATAGCATGTTTACCTGTCTTGCATGTGCACTAGGTCTGTTCCACCACGATTATTGCATGCCCCATGTAGCGTCGCCTAGTCTTTGCAGGACCGTATGCAGCCAGCACCTGTCCCGCCTATCATGGCTGTCCATCCCGGTGGGCCGGAGGACCGCCGACCCTCGGATGTATTACAGGGATCAGACCCCAAATGAATTCCGCTCCAGCCCCACCCGCCGCAAAACGGATTTAAACCCGGCGAATTCACCCCTAATCATGAGACTGGACGGAAAAATATGCGTGGTGACAGGCGCCTCCAGCGACATAGGCGAGGGCATAGTGAGTCGCTTTGCAGATGAGGGAGCCACGGTGGTGCTCATATCCCGCAACCTAAATTCCATGGGAGACGTGCGCTCGCGGATCGGCCACGCGGACAGGACCGCCTCGGTGGTGTGCGACGTAACCAACGAGTCGCAGGTGCTCCAGGCGGTAGACCGCATAGTCTCCGAGTATGGCAAGATAGACGTGCTGGTGAACAACGCGGGAATAATCACGGATCCCATACACTTTCATGCGATGCCCCAGTCCGACATAGACGATCTGATAAACGTCAACCTCCAAGGCATGTTCCGCATGACCCGAGCCACCCTGCGCAGCATGTCAGACATGAAGAGTGGCAGCATAGTAAACATCGGCTCCACGGCCTCCGAGAGGGCCATACCCAAGGTGCACTTGGCCGTATACTCCTCCACCAAAGCGGCCACATCCATGTTCACAAAATCCATAGCCGTGGAGTACGCCCGGCGCAACATCCGCTGCAACTGCGTCAACCCCGGAATCATAAACTCGGGGATGATCAAGCCATATCTGGACGATCCGGCGGCCCGGAGCGTCTTGGAGGAACGCCTGCCCATGGGCAGGATAGGCCAGCCCCTGGATGTGGCCAACGCCGCCCTCTTCTTCGCCTCCGATGAGTCTGCCTGGGTGACCGGAACGGTTCTAAACGTCGACGGCGGCAGATCCGCCTCCGAGGGATAGGCGGGCGGCGCCGGCCAACAGCCTTGCCAGCCGCACCGGCTCTGGCATGCGGCCCTGCCGGGTGACCGTGTTCAGGAGCGACGCGGCTTGGGTCCCGGTGCATCCCGATATCCTGGCATATACCGTGCTGCCCGTGTGCAGCAGTATGGCGCGCCGAGGAGCCAAGGCTCGATACCTCCCCAGCCGCTCAGGAAACTTGGCCGATATCGCCGCCTCGGCGCTGCGGCGCCTCCTGTTCGACAGCCCCAAGACCGGCACACCCAGAGACGAGGAGACCTCGCCCACATCCACCAGGTTGTACCTGGATATTATGGTGCCCCACACCAGCACGTACGATATGTCGTCGCGGCGCAGGGACGCGGCCATCTGCACCACCGAGTGGGTTGCGTCGTCCCCGGAGACCCGGACTGTGCCTAATGTGAATCCGTCCACAATGCCGTCATTGCGCATTACCACCCCGGCCAAAGCGGAGAGGGCCGAGCCCGGGCCGTGGCTCTCGGCCACCCCCAGTCCCCGGATTCCGGGTTTGTCAAGATGTAGGGAATGCACCGCGCCTCCTGTATGCCGCGTACGAGAACGCCGCCAAAGCGAGGATGCCCGCTGCCATCACCCCCCACACGGCCAGCTGCACCGTATCCACGTCGGCCATGTCCGGTGATGCACCGTGGGATGGTTAAGATTTTTCCGGATGCACTCAGCCATAGTCCACGTACCTGTCGTACCGCTTCTCTATCTCCTGGTTCTCCCCCCGGATGATGCCGTCCACCTCCCGCCGGAGGCGCCCCCGGAAGTACCCCTTGATGGCAGCGTATCTCTCCTCGTCGGGGAACGTCTCCAAGGCAAGGCATGCCGCCTCAAAGTGCCGGGCCGCCCTCTCCCGGTACTCCTGCCTGGTGGGCCGCCGTATACCCGCCAGCCGAAACCACGTCGTGGCAAAGCTGGCGCCGGCCACTTGGGGAAGCTGGTCCAGAGCCCGCATCACCTCGAACCTCTCATCGTCTCTCAAGACAGCAGGCCCGCCGCGTCCTTGGCAAAGTACGTTACTATGACGTCGGCGCCGGCCCGCTTTATGGATGACAGTATCTCCAGGATGGTCCGGGGGCCGTCCAGCCACCCCATCGAGTTGGCGGCGTGCACCATGGCATACTCCCCCAAGACGCTGTATGCGGCCACCGGCACGCCAAAGCGCCTCCTGGCCTCAGCCACCAGATCCAGATACGCCATGGCCGGCTTTATCATTACTATGTCCGCACCCTCGGATATGTCCGACTCCACCTCCGCCATGGCCTCCCGTGGGTTGGTATACGGCATCTGGTATCCTCGTCGGTCACCGAACTGCGGGGTGCAGTCGGCTACATCGCGGAACGGCGAGTACATTGTGGAGTAGTGCTTGGCGGCATGCGACATTATCGCCACATCCGAGAACCCGGCCTCATCCAGGGACGACCGTATGGTGGCAACCTGCCCGTCCATCATGGCCGACGGCGAGACCACATCCACGCCCGCCCGCGCGTAGCTGGCGGCGATCTTGCCCAGGGACAGTATTGTGGGGTCGTTGTCCACTACACCCTCTCTGACTATGCCGCAGTGTCCGGTGCTGGTGTACTGACACATGCAGACGTCAGCCATTATCACCATCTCCGGGGAGGCTCGTCTGGCCTCCCGGATGGCGTCCTGTATCACGCCCTCCTCGTCGTATGAGGAGGAACCGGCAACATCCTTGGACTCGGGTATGCCGAACAGCATGACGGCGGGTATGCCCATCTTCCATATCCCAGAGATCTCCTCGGCCACCATCTCCGGCGGTATACGCCGTATCCCGGACATGGAGCCCACCGTCTTGGGGACGTCCAGCCCCTCGCCCACGAAGACCGGGCACACCAAGTCATCGGCTGTCACGTGGGTCTCGCGCACCAGCCTCCGCATGCCCTCGGACTTGCGCAGGCGGCGCAGGCGCCGTTCCGGAAACATACTACACGTATGGACCGCCGGGTAAAATATAACCGCTCTGCACTCTTGCGAGGGCCCTACTCCTTTCGGATCAAGTGCTTACGGAACTCGTTTGCCAGCCGCTGGCCGTTCCACAACTCCACCGGGCTACCGCCCTTCAGTATGTCGTAGGCCTGGTTCGTGAAGTCCGAGGTCGTGACCACCAAGGCCCGGGTAGCGCGGTGCGACACCATTGATCCTAATGTTTTGTGAACGTCTGGTCCCCCCACGTTCCCCCTCCATCTCTTGACCTGTATGGCGATGGTCTCGCTGCTGCTGCTGGCCATCACGTCCACGCCCATGTCCCCGGATCCCTGCGTAACCTCCGTCCTGTACCCCTTGCTCGTAAAGAGCCTGGCCACCAGTTTTTCGAAGCTATACGGATCAAAGCGTTCAAACCCATTCTCTATGTCTTGCTCTGTTATCTCGTAGTACTGCGGCGAATGTGGGCGGGGCTGCAGCACGTGGGTGTATGACTCCCTCATGCGTCGGTGCAGCCTCTCCACTATGGCCTCATAGCGGCGCCGCATCGCCGAGTTGTCGCCGTAGCCGCTGTCCTCATCCATCTTGAAAGCATATTTGAGTCCGGAGAGGCGCCCCTCCCTGTACGATATCACAATTCCCCGTATGCCCCTCATAAGCCCCTTCTCCAGCTTCGCCTCGGTTATGTCCGGATACGGTATCTCCAGAAGCCACCTCTTTCGGTCCATGGACAGGACCAGTATATGATCTCGGGCCAACGCCAGTATGCCTTCTGTTCCCATCGTCTCCAGTTCCAGCTCGTACTGCTCCAAATTTATGGTACGATCGGGTAGAGCCTCTCTGTACCCGGAGACGGTACGGTCAAAGGCGGGGTCCGGGACATCCTGAGGGCTCAGCCGCATGTCGCGGTTCTCGGGATCCCGACCCGGCGCCGCCGACACGCTAAACGACTTGGGCTTGTGGCCCTCCAGCAGCACCCGTACCTCGTACCGGCCGGTGAGGGCAGCCGCGTCGGTGAGCGGTTTTTCGAACGTCACAGGGGTACTTCCCGAGACGGCACCGTCCACCAACACCACCGCGTCGGGCGGCGAGGTTGAGACCCGCATGCGGGACAGGCCGGCCATGCGCCGCCGTATCGCATACTGCCATATCTCATACTCTTCGGAGGCGGTGCGGCCCGAATGGTCCTTGGGCAGCCGGAACACTTCCTTTACTGTGTCGGCCCTCTCCCGCTTGATTCTCCAGATCTCCTCCGGATCTGCCTGCAGCCCGTCCATCTCCTCGGACAGCGCCTTGGACTTGGCCTCCAGATCGCTTATCTTGGAGTTCAACGACCGCTTTTTGTCCGGAGACCTTGCCCTTCTGAGCAGCTCCCTCTGCCTTTGTATCTCGGCCGCCGTCTCATCCAGCACGCCCTGCCGCCCGTCAACATACTTGGCAAAGTTCTCCTCTATGTTGACCATCAATTTTAGTACAAGGGACCTCTTCGTCATTCCCCGGGAACACGATGCTATCGTATCCAGCGGTATGCGCTTTATCTCATCGCGCTCGTCGGGACTGTACAGCACCACGTTCTCGTGCGTGAGCACGAGCATCCCGTCGGCGAAGAGTGTCTTGCGGTCTATGGCCGCCCGGACGTCCGGCCGCTTGGCCGAATCCATATACGCCTGCTCCGGCCCGGCGGCGGGGACCGGAGCCTCATGCACCGTCGGCCCGGCGTCCGGGGGTCCCTGTCCTCTGCGCTCGGCGGCCGTGCCGCACTCGGGGCAGAACTCATGCCGTACATTCAACGGGCTGCCGCAGCCGGTGCAAAACGCCATCGCCTCGAGTTTGCTCTTTTTCTATAAAAAAATGCGGGCATGCCCAGTCACTTATGCGTCCGGCCGGCCCCCGCTTTGGCTGTTCGGGCCTAGATGTGTGGCGTATACGGCCTTCTGGTTTTTTGATATAAAAATTGTTCTTACAGATATATTTCCATCCCTCCTTCATAAGACATTTAACCGGGCACCGACACCACGACTGCGTGAACATCAAGAGGGTCGGCAACGTGATATTAGCTGTAAAGGATCTGGACCGCTCCATAGAGTTCTATCATGATATCATAGGCCTGCCCATCAAGATGCAGAGGCGTACTTGGGTGGACTTGGGCACTACCGGCGCCCTGCTGAGCCTCCACCCTGCGTCCTTGGCCGCTGAGCACTCCGGCGGTTCCATAGACAACGGTATTACCATTGGGTTTCTGGTGGGCGACGTAAAGTCCGCCTTGGAAGAGCTTCGGGGCCGCGGTGTCCGCGTATACCGCGATATCGTGGAGAGGACGGCCGGAAAGAATGCCATCGTATACGACCCTGACGAGTATCTGGTCTCCCTGTTCGAGCCCAAGTACACGGACAGGGAGCAGCAGACTGGCGGCTATCACGGGTTCACCCCCGCATAGGCGCAGAAGCAGGAACCATCTCATGCCGCGGGCAATTCGCCACCGTACAGAATAATGCATTCCATCAGAAAGATATCTTGTTCAGGTGAGCCTTCACGTCTCTGACGATCTGCATGTACTGGGGCTCTTCGCCGTCTATGGTAATCATACAGGCGACATTCCCCATTGGAATGAGCGCCATCTTTATCTTTTCGTGGCGGACCAAGATGTGCTCCAGTTTGCCGATGGCGCCCTCGGTATCGGCAGACAGGCGCAGTATTGTGGACAGCACGAAGAACTCGTTCTTGGCCTGCTCGCGGTTCAGCATGGGACGGGTGCCGGGCCTTATGAAGCCTGCCACGGTGCGCCCGTACCTGTTCAATACGCCCACGTACCTGATGCTCTGCGACATGGCCATGATACCCTTGCACGCCTTGGAGTAGCTGTCGGCGGCCTCCCGCCACCGGTCTGACGGATCAGACGACATGCAGGGAGGTTCGCACCGTGAAAATAAGTATGTTTGCCGCACAACCGGCCGACCGGCGCAACCGAACAGAGCCCAGGCTACACCCAACTACGGCGCCGGGGTGGTGTTTATAACAAGACCACAAGCAATCAGAACATGCAGATAGACCAACCGCCGGATCCCGACTACGAGGCTGTTGGCATAGGATACATCGGACTGGCAGATCCCCATGCCAGGGAGGGCATCAGCATACTTCGGGCCAACGACGGTCGCGAGTTCCACATGAGGGCGTTCTCCGGCGAGGTGGCCGGATTCATCTCCGCGTACGCATCCGGCGAGGAGGTGCCGGTCCCCTCCATATACCGCATGATCCAGGAGATCTGCGAGATGAGCGGGCTGGTGCTGGTGAAGGTGAAGATATACGAGTCCGGCGAGGCGCTGCGGGCCAACCTCTACTTCAAGGGGCGCAGCGAGATAATCCTGCGCAACTACAGGGCATCCGACGCTCTGGCCTTGGCCGCATGCCACGGCGTGCCCATACTGGTGCGTAGCACCCTGCTCCGGGACATGAAATCCGACTAGGGTGCCGCTGCCCGAAATATATGGTGCGGTGTCGTTGACGGCGTGCCCCGCGCTATGTCACCACGTCGGCCAGTCGGCCGTCGGAGATGGCCCGCCGCAGTTCCATGGCAATGCGCCGGCCCACCCCGAATGTCTCGCCGTACTGGTACTTGGTGTACGGGGTGGTCGTGGAAAGGATTGGGTTGCCCGGTACCCTCAGCGAGACGTCGTACACGACCATCTCCAGATCCTTGGTGATTACACTCTGCAGCGAGAATGGCCCTATTATCCCTGGAGGAAAGTCATCGCGGGCAGCCCGGGCGAACCTGTCACCCATGTCCATCACCGACTCCAGCAGGGACTCCCGTACCGTGGCCGGGGTGTGCCCCACCTCTATGTTCTGCAGCTCCACGTCTATCTGTGACTGCTGGGCGGCGGGCAGGGCGTTGTAGTCCATTATATTGGTCTGCAGGCGCCTCTCTATCCCCATAAAGTCGACCTGGCCTGTGAGCGGCGAGGCAAAATAGTTAAAGTTCATGTACGTACCGATGGCCAGCTCCTCGATGCTGGCCTTGGCAAGTCCCCCGGCATCTATGGTGCCCCGGGCAATGGCCCTCTCGGACTTGGCCACATAGTCCCCGTACGAAGACACCACAAAGAATGCCCTCTCCAGGCTCCGGTCCTTCTCCTGTACCTTTACTATGCAGGGCCCGTCTATATCCTTGGGATCCTCAAAGACGCGGGGAAGCCGCAGGCCCGCCCGCCGGAGCATATAGTACTGTCCCCTCTCCTCGGAGCGTTCCTCGGCGCGGAACAGCCGGCGGTTGCCGAATATGGGAACCGCAAAGTTGTTCTCCAGCGTGTCGTACCCCAGATATACGGCAAGCGATCGGTGGGGCACCACTATGTCCGGCCGTCCGATGATGCGGCGCTGCTCTGGAATAGATGCCATCTCGGCGAACCTTCCCAGCACTACCACCTCGTCGGCCACCCGCGAGAACCGCTGGTACGGCGTCTGGCGCCCTTCCTGGCAGTATACGGTGGTGCGGAACCCCTCGTCCTTTGCCCCGTCCATTATCTCCAGCGCCGAGTGACTTCCCAGCACCGAGATGCCCGGGTTCTCGTATCCGGCGGCCAGCTCCGCCATCCCGCTGCGCCCTATCATGGAGCGGGCCATCCCGTCGGCCAATATGGGTATTTGGTCCAGTCAGGTGCGGGTCAGCGGCGCCCATCCACCTTCCAACCACGGCTGCTGGGAGGATACAGACGTATTCTGCGGAATCAGGTCCCCCCTGCGCCGGGGCACCGGTTCTCCCAGAGGGTATATACGGCAGCGAGTCAATATCATATCAATGCTGGTAGACAAGAGAATCTTGGCGGGCGGCGGGGCACTGCTGGTGGCAGGCATGGTCATCTCGGCCATACTGGGATCCACTATGCCCACCGGCCACCCCAACATGACCGACGAGGAAGTTCTGGAGCTGATGATGCAGCAACAGCAGAACGACGACATGGGCATCTTGGCCGGGATGCTGGTCGGGGTGGGATTCCTCCTGATACTGGTTAGCTTCGGGGCCAGGCGCCGACGCCGAGGCGGCACAAAAGCCGAGGTCAAGAAGCCCGCCGGTGACTGAAAGGTCGCGGCAGCCGGGGACCCGGCGTCGGATCCGGCCTCATCCGCCAATATTCCCACCACTCCATCCAACGACTGCGGGCAAACTGCACTGCCAGCCGTCTACGGCCGTCGTCCTATAGCTATGAAACTTGCCGGCCACCGCGGCGCCAACTTAAAGGCAAGACTGCCACATTATGGCCAAATGGTGATGGCCGAGATCAGCGTAGTGCCGGTGGGCACCGGGCGGACCGGCGTCTCGTTCTACGTGGCCCGAGCCCTGGAGTCCGCTTCAGATATCAAAGGCCTCAAGTGCCACCTCAATGCCATGGGAACCATACTGGAGTCGGAGGACATCGGGACGGTGCTGAAGGCCGCCGAGACCATGATAGCAACGCTGCACAATCTGGGCGTGGCCCGGGTTAGCGCCACGCTCAAGATAGACTCCCGGCTGGACAAGCAGGACACCGCCGCCGGGAAGGTGGAGGCCGTCCGCAGGCACCTGGACGCGTAGGACCGCCATCGGCGCAACGCCTCCAAACGGTTTTACGCCGGCCGCGCCCTGACAGGGTATGTCCGCGGATTCGGCGGCTCCGGGAAAGTCCCCCAAGTACAAGATGGAGCAGCCGGTCACCACCTGCATGGTCAGGGATGTGCTGATAATGGACAAGACGACGCCCACCAGCGAGGCGGCCGAAAACCTCCAGGGCCACGCCCGCGACGAGATCATAGTGACCCACAAGGGCAGGGTGGTGGGCATGGTAACCGACAAGGACATACTGGACAAGGTGGGGGACACCACTGTATACGCCGAGACCACCAAGCTGGAGAGCGTCATGACGAAGAATCCGGTCGTCATAGGCGAGAAGAGGAGGCTCCGGGAGGCGCTCACCATGATGCACAAGACAAAGCACGCCAAGCTGCCCGTAGTGGACGGCCAGGGCAAGGCGCTGGGCATAGTATACGAGGACGACATACTCAAGAGGGCCCAGTCGGCCATCGGTTCCATACCCCGGCTGTTGAGCCCCCCCGGCAAGGCCGTTCTGGGAAACCTGGGCTTTGTCATGCAGTTCGCCGGGATACTGCTGCTGCTGCCGGCCCTGGTGGCCACCTTTATGGGCGACCCGATCACGGCGACGGGCATCTACCTGACCATGGTGCTGCTCTTGGTGACCGGATTCTTCCTGAACTCGTACGGGGAGAAGGCCAGGATGAACCTGCGCCAAGCGTCAATTGTGATATTCGCCAGCCTCTTCCTGCTCTCGCTCTTCGGAACCATACCGTACCTGTACATACCCACCCTCTCCCCGGAGAGCGGCGACTTGGCGGACACGTTTGCCAACGCCTTCTTCTCCAGCGCCGCGGGGTTTACCACCGGCGGCATATCCCTCTACCAGACGCCCGAGGACCTCCCCCAGAGCTTCACCTTCTACCGGAGCTACACCCAGATGGTTGGCGGGATGAGTTTCATATACCTGGTACTCACGGCATTCTACCCCAGCCGGGAGCTGGAAACCATGCGGGGCTTCATATCAGGCAGGGAGCTGCACCTGCGCGAACTCTTCGGGACCATCACGGTGATATTCGCGCTGTACGTGGCGGTCGTGGCCGCCGCGCTGTACCTGCTGGGGGACAACGACGTGCTGGACGACATATCGCTGGCCATGAGTACCCTGGCCACCGGCGGCTTTGTGCCCGACTCCGGCATACTGGATGACATGACCTGGCCCAAGCAGACCGTACTGATGGTAGCCATGGTGCTGGGCGCCATGCCGTTCATGTTCCACCACACCCTTGTGAGCAAAAAGTTCCGCAAGTCCACGCTGGGCAAGGAGATCCTTGTGTACTTTGCAATACTGGCCACCGCCATACTGCTCTTCGTGTGGCTGGGCGGCACCGGCACCATAGAGGGCATATTCTATCCCGTATCTGCCAGCACCACCGCCGGCCTGCAACCCACCACCCTGGAGACGCTGAACGTCCCCGGCCAGTACATACTGATGATACTCATGTTCATAGGCGGGTGCGGCTTCTCCACCGCCGGCGGCATCAAGGTATTCCGGCTGTTCCACATAGCCGACGCGGCGCGGATGCCCCTGAGCGGGCGCCTGGCCGACGCCATGCGGATACCCCAAAGGTGGCGCTCCGGCCGCGCGGGGGTTGACGCGCTCCGGAATGCGAAGTCCACCCTGATCATAGTGGCGGCGTTCCCCGCCCTGTCCGTACTGTGCGGCGCGTACCTGGTGGAGTTTGAGGGGGCGTCCCCAGACACCGCATACTTTGATGCGGTGGGCGTCATAACCACCGGCGGCCTCTCGGCGGGCACCATAGACTTTGACACGTCCGCCCACACCAAAGTCATACTCTCCATGATGATGATATTCGGCCGGCTGGAGATAATCGCCATAGTGTATGCGCTGGCCCCCCACATACTAGATAGGAATTAATCCCGCAGCCCCCTTCCCGCCCCATGAGACGTGGAGGCGCGCTGGTGGCGGGGGGCTTGGCGCTGGTGGCGGCGCTGTTCGCCTGGTACCACAGGTACCAGAGCCCCGAGACCCTCACCCCCCAAGCCGTGGACGCCATACTTTGGCTCTCCCAGATGTTCTATGTGCTGCTGCTGGCCTGCCTGGGGATGACGGCCTGGGGAATGTACATCCTGAGCCGGGACTCGGTGCACGGCGGAGGGATGCTGGCCACCGTGGCGGCAGCCACACGGAACCGACGCGCCCAGGTCGTGTTCGTGTCCGTCTTTGTCGTTTATGGGACCGTCTTCTCGCTGGCCTCCGGAACCTTGGTGTACCAGCCTGGAGTAGACTTTGAAGAGCACTACGGCGCCCAGATACCCTCGGCGTTCATCTCCCCCTGCTGCGGCGACATGGGGTATATGCCCACCATCTTGGTGTACGTAACCCACCACGTCGGTCTGCAGATCATACCGATCAACCTTGTGCTGCAGATCGCAGTCTCGTATCTGGTGGCGCTGAACGCGGCCTTGGCGACGGCCGCCTACAGCGCGTCCAGAGGGGCCCGGGGCGCCGGAACCCTGGGGGCCATAACCGGGCTCTTCGTGGCATGTCCCACATGCGCGGGAGCCGCATCCTCCATATTTCTGGGAGCCGCCGGCGGCATAGCCCTGAGCGTGGCGCTGGCCCAGTTGCAGACGCTGTTCATAGCCGTCTCCATACCTGTGCTGCTGGCCACACCTCTCCTGCTGGCCCGCCGCATGGCCTCATGCAGGCCGAACTGACTGGCGGGCGTGGCTGCCTATGTCGTACCCCTTCTGGCGGAGGTACTTTAGAACCAGCTTGTACACCACCGCGTCATACTCGGACGCCTCCATGATGCTATCCCATGTCACGCTCCCGATCTCGTCTATACGCGTAGAGAGATCCGGCACTAGAGCGGCGGCTGCCTCCCGGCATTCCTGAAACGATCTGCCGCCCTTGTAGGCAGTCAACCGTATGTCGCAGCTGTCCAACCATACATGGTGGCGCGGCTAGGTATAAACGGCTTGCTGTGTGGAAATTGACAGCCGGCCTAGGTTGTGCGAGGGGCGATGCCCCACATGAAAGTTCATCGCCAAAACACTGCAATCTTCTGTTCAGAGGGCCGAGGCCATAGTCTTGATTTTTGTGACCAGCATGAGCTTCTCCTCAATGGGCATCTCCGGCTCCATTGTAAAGTAGATGATATTGCGTGGGGTATACACCACCATCTGAGTCACCTTCTCGCGCTCTACGTGGACGTACCGGACCTTGCCCAGGCTGACGTCAAATTCCCTCCGCATCTGGCGGCGCTGGGCCACCTGCCTGCAAAAGTGCTCCTCCTCCTTCTGCGACTTGAGGCTGGTCTTACCGGACTTCATGATGGCCTCCCGAATCTTGCCCTTGTTGTCTATGACGGCGACAAACCGCATCCTCGGGTCAAGCTCTATCACGTCTTCGACCAGCCGCAGCAGATCCGCCCCGTTCAACGCCCGTTTCGCATACCGGATCAATATAATTTGAACTATGTCCCAGCCGTACTTGCTCAACCTCTTCGCTAATTTTGTGCATACTGTACACGATGGCGCCATATGTTACCACATACCATTGTATGTTACCAATTGATGCCATTTTGCGCCACTGGTAAGGCCAAGACATCTACACTGCATCGAAGTCAGACCTAGGCCAGTGGGATTGTTGGGTAAGCATCGCCAGTCGAATCAAGATATGCGGGTGGCCGGTAGTGTTGGTCCATACATCGGTATGGTGGCGGACGCACCCAATATGCCCGCAAAATGCCACGTGCGCAGTACGCGAGCGCGACCCATATGCCCCGCCCAGATCCAACCGCCGGCTGCTATTGTTGTCCCTTACCGGCTACGCATGGCGCGTTCGAGCAAGAAACCGAGGATCCGCCCCAAAGCCCACGCCGGCGCCCTCCAATTATGTCTTGGATCATGCGGATCCGGTCCATTTATGAAGCCGACGCGGCGATTAGCTACTAAAAAAAGGTTTGGATTTATATGTACCTTTTGTAAACAACAAGGTGATGGCTGCAATGAAACATGGCGCATCATGCAGCAGGTGCGGGCAGAGCAAGATCATAATGGACAACGAATCCGGCGAGATCTACTGCGCCAACTGTGGGTATGTCATAACAGAGAGGATACAGGAGTCGGGTCCGGAGTGGCGCGCCTTCGCCCACGACGAGCGCGGTGACCGCGCCCGAACCGGGGCCCCCACCTCCCTGAGCATGCACGACATGGGGCTGTCCACAGTCATAAGCCCCGCAAACAAGGACTCCACCGGCCGTCCCCTGACATCCACCATGAAGAACACCATAGAGCGCCTGAGGACTTGGGACAACAGGAGCCAGGTACACGAGCCGGTTGACCGAAACTTTAGACAGGCGTTCAGCGAGCTGAATCGGCTCAAGGACAAGATGTCCCTCTCGGACGCGGTCATAGAGAATGCCGCCTACATATACAGAAAGGCCTTGGACAAGGGGCTGGTGCGCGGCAGATCCATATCTGCCCTGATGGCATCGGCCCTCTTCGTGGCGTGTCGCGACACCGGAACGGCCCGCAACATAAAGGACGTCGAGGAGGCATCCAACATCAAAAAGAAGGACATTGCCAGGTGCTACAGGTTGCTAGTCAAGGAGCTGGACCTGCGCATGCCGGTGCCGGATCCGGTACTGTGCGTGTCGAGGATAGCCAGTCATCTTGACGTAGAGGAGAAGACGAAGAGGTATGCGATCCGGGCCTTGGAGATTGCCCAAGAGAAGGAGGTATCGGCGGGCAAGGATCCTATGGGCCTGGCAGCTGCGGCCCTCTACCTGGCCTGCGTCAAGTGCGGCGACAACCAAACGCAGCGGAACATCGCAAACGCGGCTCACGTGACCGAGGTCACCATCCGGAACCGCTACAAGGGCCTAAAGGACTCCATCGACATCTGAACACGCCCCAGAATGCAGACGGGCCACCGGGCCGGAGACTGAAAATATGCAGGTGCGGGCGGGCTTATTTTTTGCAATATTCTGACTTTTTGGTAATATTTATCCCGAAAACTGAACACCGGTTACGGAGAATGGCCATGTCCTGCCAACTGAACAGAACCCATCCGCGGGTTCTTGTGCAAATACGGGTGCTATCCAGATTGAGACGTTTCAGCACCCGGCATCATCGACCAAAGTGGCCGGACCGTACCGGATTGGTCGTTAATTACGGCCC
>JAEFDA010000111.1 GCA_016126025.1 Nitrososphaerota archaeon
ATGTCGGTCACCGACGAGACGTCCCACCTGTCGAGGGGCTGGTTGAAGGAGGAGGCGCCAAGGAACATGCCGGTCATGTCGGTCACCGAGGAGACGTCCCAGGCGTTCAGGGGCCGGTTGAAGGAGGCGGCGCCGGAGAACATTTGGGCCATGTCGGTCACCGAGGAGACGTCCCAAGAGGATATGTCTCCGTCAAAGGATGTGGCGCCGGAGAACATTTGGGCCATGTCGGTAACGCGCGAGAGGTCGGGGGCGTCTACCGCAGCGTAGACCATGTTGGCGGCGCCTGAGAAGGCCGACTCCATGCTCCTCCACGATGCGTCGCCCCACCGGTCCACCGACACGAGCTTGGCCGCGTCCGGGTGGCCGTCCAGCGAGATGGCTTCGAGGCCACCGTAGACTGAAACAGTATGGGTGCCGGGGTTAGCATAGGTATGGGTAGCGGATCCTGAGACGCCGGCGCTGACGACGCCGTCGCCCCAGTGGACGGTCATGCCGGAGCCCCTAAGAGGAATGGTGACGGTCTGGTTGGCGGCGTCGGTCTTCCAGGTGGTGACGAACGGGCGCTGATCTGGCTGCGCGTGGGCCGCCCCGAACTGTCCCGGAGTGGTATCGCCAACTACGTCTTCCTCGCCACCGGCATGAGCGGAGAGGAAGACCATAGCCGCCGCTATTAAGAACAAGCCGGGCTGCATGAGTCCGCCCTTACACCTGTTCCCGGACAGACAGAGGCTGTATGTCCAGTGCATGCTGTAGCACTCTCTCCTATGTGATAAAACCTATGACTCGCCCGCTCTCCTGCAAAATTTGGACGTTCTGGTTCGTGGAGCCGAACACTGCGTCCTCACCGCGGTGGACCGCAGGCTGCACTGCACCTTGGGACAGGCCCGACGGGGCACACATGAGCGGTGCGGGTGCGCCACGTGATACTGTTCCATCTTTGCAAGAGCGCCCCGCCGGCGAATCCAATAAATAATTGCACTCGGGCATACGCTGCGTGGCCGATTCATATAGCGTAACGGTGGAGTCGTGGCGGCCGTCGCTGGGGTCGCTGGCGGTGCTGGCCGCCGTCTTTGTGGCCGGCCTGTTCGTGGTGGGGTTTGATCAGGGCCACCTGTTCAGTCTGGTGCAGGGGGAGGCGGCCTTTGACCAGCTGTTCCTGCACGAGCTCACCCACGACATACGGCACGCAGCCGGGTTTCCCTGCCACTAGGGGGATGCCCACATGAGGAGACCTGCCTTTCTGACTCTGGGATTGATGTCTGGCGCCGTGGCCGGACTGGTGTACGGCGGCGCCACGCTTATTCTGGCGGAGCCATACTTGGACTATGCCACAGAGGTGGAGAACCAGCAGCTCTTCGTGCCGGGCGCCGCCCAGGACAGTGCCGAGTTTCGCTCGCAGTTTGACGAGTCCCGATGACCCCTCTACCATGCCCGGCCTGTGGGAGTTCCGTATTGTGTCGGCCCTCTGGACGGCGGCATTCTGGGCGCCCCCGGGTGTCATACCGGGGCTGCCTTGGGACAGGTATGCCTCGGTCGCCCGGCTGCGCGCCCCATTGTGGTGGGCGCAGATTGCCGGTGTGGGGTGCATAACGTATGGCACTGCTCTCCATACGGAACCTCTCGATACAGTACGACTCGGTGGCGGGGCCGGTCTATGCGGTGAACCGCGTCAGCCTGGACATGGAGGACGGCGAGACGGTGGGCATAGTGGGGGAGAGCGCCTGCGGCAAGAGCACCCTGGGCCTGGGAATAATGCGCACCCTCTCGGGGGGGCGCATAACGGGCGGCTCGATAACCCTCGACGGCCGCAGCTATGACACCATATCCGACCGGGAGTTCGACCAAAAGTACCGCTGGAAGACCATATCCATGATATTCCAGGGGGCCATGAGCTCGCTGGACCCGGTGTACACCATACGGGAGCAGTTCGCCGAGGTGCTGGGCCAGCACGGGGGGGAACAGTCGGTCATATCCGAGGCCATCTCCTCTGTAAACCTGGACGAGTCGGTGCTGCGCCGGTACCCGCACGAGCTGAGCGGGGGCATGAAGCAGAGGGTGATAATAGCCCTGGCCCTGCTGCTCCGCCCGAAGCTGGTCATCGCCGACGAGCCCACCACCGCCCTGGACGTGCTGATACAGGCGCGCATCATAAACATGCTCAAGCGGCTCAAGGGGTCGGGCATGTCGTTCCTCTTCATAACGCACGACCTGGCGCTGCTCTCGGAGATGGCCGACCGGGTGGGGATAATGTACGGGGGGCAGCTGGTCGAGTTCGGCACCGCCGAGCAGATATACGGCGACCCGCAGCACCCGTACACGCAGGGCCTGCTGGAGTCCATACCCCGGATGCGCGGATCCCGGCCCAAGTACATCCGGGGGATCCCGCCGGGACTGCTGGAGCCACCCTCCGGGTGCAGGTTCGCCGACCGGTGCCCGCATTTGATGGACATATGCAGCAGGGACCCGCCGGATGTCGGGGGGCCGGACAATATGGTCAAATGCTGGCTGTACGGCGAGGATGTTCCCGGCTCAGGCGTGGGTACCGCCCCTGCACCCTAGTGTTCACCCGAGTACTTGCGGGCTATGGGCAGGCACAGGTCGATGATGCGCAGGACCTTGGACCTGACCGCCGTGTTGTCTATGGAGACCCAGATGTGCATCTTGTCTATGCTAAAGTAGATGATCTGCACCCCCTCGCGCTCCTCCCACACGAACTTTACCTTGCCCAAACTCTTGTCGAAGAACGCCTCCAGGCCGGTCTTTATCGCTATGTGGGAGAACTGGTAGTGGCTGCTCTTGGAGTCCAGCAGGGGTGCCAGGTCGTCGCGGCGGGCGTACGCCACCAGCTCCCCGCTCTCGCCTATGATTCCGACGAACCGTATGGATTCGCTGAACCCGATTACGGTGTTGCATATCTCGGTGCCCTCCTTCCGGTCCATATGGGCCGCTGGAATCTATCCTATACTTTAATCGTTTGGTACGCCCGTCTGGCCAACCTGGCCGCCCCCGGCAGTATGTCAGCCCGGGGAGCCGCCGGCCGCCGCGCCCAGGGCGGAGTAGTCCCCCGTATGGCACGTAAAGCACATCGACTTTTCTGGTATGCCTACGGCGCGCGCCAAATTGGCGGCGTCATTGTATCCCAGAAAGTCGGCGCCTATGTCCTTCCGGACCATCTCCACCAGCCCGGCCTCGTCGGTGGGCTTCTCCGAATATGTGGCCAGCTCCTCTCGGGACGGAAAGTCTATCCCCGCATAGCAGGGGAACCTCACTGGCGGGTACGTTATCAGCATGCTGATGCGGCGGGCCCCCGACTTCCGCAGGGCCTCTATTATGGCCCGGGAGCTGGTGCCGCGCACCAGGCTGTCGTCTATCACCACCACATGGCGGTCCTGTATGATCTCGCGGATGGGTATTATCCACCGGTTTATCTCGACGCGGTCGCTCTGCTGCGGCTCTATGAAGCTCCTCAGCGGCCCCTTCTTGCTGTAGCGGTCCTTCAGCAGGCCCTCATCGAACGGTATGTTGAGCTCCTGCGCGTACCCCAGCGCCGCGGGCCGGGCCGAGTCGGGGACGGGTATGACCAGGTCCGCGTCCCGGATGGGGAACTTTCTGGCCAGGCCCCTGCCTATCTGCTTGCGGGCCAGGTAGATGTTGGCCCCCTCCATGCGGCTGGAGGGGTGCGCAAAGTACGTGAACTCGAAGGAGCAGTGGGACGTGCCCTCGCCGTCCGAGAACGTCTCGCTGTGCATGCCCTCCATACTCATCCGCACCAGCTCGCCGGGCCGTATGTCCCGGACCAGCGTGGCGCCCACCGCCGAGAGGGCGGCCGACTCGGAGGCGACTATGTGGGTGTCGTCGGAGTCCCGGCGGCCCAGCACCATGGGCCGGAAGCCCCGCGAGTCCCTGGCCGCATACACGGAATGGTCGTCGGAGATGAACGTGAAGCAGTACGAGCCGGCCATCTCGCTTTTCAGTATCTTGAGGGCCCCGGCCATGCCCCCGCCCCCGTCCATCAGCGAGACCAGCCGCTGCGCCGCCATCAGGGTGTCGCTGGCCTTTTGCGGGCTGAACGAGCACCCCCCCACCATGTTCTTCATCTCTGTGGCGTCGGTTATGGTGCCGTTGTGGGCCACGCACAGGTCCCGTACGCGGTGGGGCTGGGCGTTCTCTAGGTTGCTGCGGCCTATGGTGGAGTATCTGACGTGGCCTATGGCGCACTCAGATTCGTACTCGGACGATATGTCCCGGAACTCGGAGGAGGACGCCGAGACCAGCCCCAGCCGCCGCAGCGGCTCGCGGTCGGGCACCGCTATGCCCCATGCCTCCTGGCCCCGGTGCTGCAGGGCCCGCAGGGCGTCTATGGCCAGCGGCACCACATTGATCCCTCCGGAGCTGAATATCCCCACCACCCCGCAGTTCTCCCTAACCATGGTGTATCATCCGTTCCAGCGATTCGGACCATGTGTTGTGTGCCTTATCAACCATTACGTTGCAGACCGGTGTGGCTCCCGCCTCGAATCGTATGCTCGCTCCGCCGTATGTCCCGATCCTGGCATGGGGTACGCCGGCCTCCCCCAGGGTGTGGGCGGCCTCCTTGGTATGGTTGTATGGGATGGATACCAGGTACCTGGAGTGGCTCTCGGCGAAGAGCGCCACGCCGGGGTGGGGCACATCTCCGGGAATGGCGTCCAAATCTATGGTGCAGCCCATGTCTGATGTGATGCACATGCGGGAGGCGGCCACCGCCAGCCCGCCCCGGGAGCAGTCGTGGATGGTGCCCAAGCCTGCCAGGCTCGAGGCCGCCACTCCATTGGATGTGGAGGATACCATGTCCACCCGGGGGCAGGTGCCGCCGCCCGTTCCGGTGTGGTGGTGGTATGAGGAGCCGCCGGTCTCGTTCTTGGTGACACCTATGATGTATAGCGCGTCGCCGTCCCGTATGGGGCGGCGGCGGAAGTTTTGGTCGGCCAGCCCCAGCACCAGTATTACGGGGGAGGGCTTTATCGGGCCCGTATCGGTCTCGTTGTACAGGCTTACCTTGCCGCCTATGCAGGGTATGCCCGTGTGTTTGGAGTAGTCGGCCAGGGCCCGTACACTCTGCAGGAAGGACCAGAAGATCTGGGGGTCCTCGGGGCTGCCGAACTGCAGGTGGTCCAGCATTGCGACGGGTGTCGCTCCCGCACACCTCACGTTCCTGCACGCCTCCTCGAAGCACCCCATAGTACCGTGGTACGGGTTCAGGTGGCAGTGCCGGGGGCTGCCGCACATGGATACGGCCAGGTATTTGCCGTTGTCCAGGCGCAGCACCGAGGCGTCCTGGCCCGGGCGCGATACCGTCCGTATGCCCACCTCGTGGTCGTACTGGGAGTATATCCAGTTGCGGCTGGCGCAGTCGGCGCCGCCCAGCATTCTTTCCAGGGTGTGGGTGTAGTCGTTCTGGTCTGGTATGGTGGTGTGGTCCTCGCCGGGTGTGGGGGGTTTTGAGGGCCACCGCAGCGGCGGGGCGTGGGCCGCCAGGGAGGCTGGCAGTTCCGCCACTACAGTACCGTGGTGGCGCACGGTAAGTGTGCCGGTGTCGTTTACCACACCTATGATGGAGTGGGGCACCCGGAAGCGGCCGCATACCTCCCGTATATGGGCCAGGCCCGTATCATCTACTATGGCCAGCATCCTCTCTTGTGACTCGGAGGCCATTATCTGGGGCGGTGTCATGTTGTTGTCGCGTGTGTGCACTGCATCTGTGTCGATTGCGATGCCCACCCCCAGAGCGTCGGCGGTCTCGGATGCGGCGCAGGCCAGCCCGCCGCCGCCCAAGTCCTTGAGGGCCTTGATATATGGGCGCAGCTTCAGTATGGCCTCCATCACCATCTTTTCCATGAACGGGTCGGGTATCTGGACGGCGGAGCGGTCCTCCTCGTCCATACGCTCTGATGCAAACTGGGCCCCGCCCACCCCGTCGTATCCGGTGGGCCCGCCCAGCAACACTATGTGGTCGCCGGGGCCGGCCGTATTGTGGATGAGCCGCTCTCTTATACCGAAGCCGACGGCGGCCACGTCCACCAGCGTATACTTGGAATAGCTGGGGTCAAAACCGGTCTCCCCGCCTATGGTGGGTATCCCTAGGCAGTTGCCATAATCTGATATGCCGCGCACGGCCCCCCGGAGGAGCCAGGCGGCGTGGCGGTCCGCCTCTATGTCGCCGAACCGCAGCCCGTCCAGTATGCATATGGGTCTGGTCCCCGCCGACATGATGTCCCGGATGATGCCGCCCACCCCCGTGGCGGCACCACCATATGGCTCCACGGCGGATGGGTGGTTGTGGCTCTCTATGTGGGCGGTCACCACGTAGCCGCCGCCCACGTCTATTACTCCGGAGTCCAGGCCCTTGTCGGATATGACATATGGGGCGTCCCGCGGCAATATGCGGAGGTGTTCCCTGGAGGACTTGTAGGAGCAGTGCTCCGACCACTCCGCCGATATGATGGCGGTCTCGGTCTCGGTGGGCTCCCTGCCCAGCGATTGTCGTAGGTGGGACATCTCCGAGTCGAGCATCACATATCCCCCAGGCTCTTGAAGATGGAGCGGGCCGGCCGGTGGTCGTACGGGTTGGTGTCGTACTCGGCGGCCCTCTCGGGGTGCGGCATCAATCCGAGTACGTTGCCGTCTATGTTGCAGACGCCCGCGATATCGCCAGCGGATCCGTTGATATTCTCGGTGTACCGGAAGACAACTTGGCTGTTCTCCTCCATATGTCGTATGGTGTCGGGATCTGCGTGGTACCGGCCCTCGCCGTTGGCCACCGGTATGGGGATGGCATCACCATTCCTGAGGGGTATGGTAAATGGGGTCTTGGCGCCACCATACCTGATTCTGGTCCACCTGCACGTGAACCTGGCCGTGTCGTTGTGGAGCAGCACGCCGGGCAGCAGGCCCCCCTCGGCCAGTATCTGGAAGCCGTTGCAGATGCCCAGTATGGGCATCCCCTCCCTAGCCATATATCGTACATGCCGCATTATGGGGCTGTGCGAGGCGATGGCCCCGGCCCGCAGCCTGTCCCCGTACGAGAACCCCCCCGGAAGTATCAGGGCCTCGATGTTATCAGGTATGGCATGCTCGTGCCATACGTATGCGGGCTCATGGCCGGTGTCCATCAGGACATGGTGCACGTCGCGGTCGCAGTTGCTGCCCGGAAAGACGACGACGCCCACCCTCACATGGAATGGGCTTGCACACCGCATTAAAAATCAACCTCTGCGCGGGGGATCAGACTGGCGCGCCGACTGTGATTTTGGTCATTTAGTTGAATCTCGGAGTGTACGTTTAGACTAAGCGTAGCACCAAAAAATACGCAAGACGAAATTTTGTGGTATTGATCTGACAATTTTTGCAACATATAGTTGGGATCATAAATAATTTCGCATGAATTTTACGTCGGCAGTATTTTGCTCAGATCCCTAAACAGAATGTTGCTCGGATCAAACGTTATTTCAAGTGACTTGTACACGAGCATCACCTTTCGTCTGAAATATAGATGGGATCAAAAGTAACCCCGCATTCCGTAAAGAATAAATGATCGGAATTCCTGCCTGACGCATGGACGACCAAACCGAAGTTGAAAAAATAAAGGCGGCCCTAAGACAAACCCGAGGTACGCGCGAGTACGCCCGTGTCGTGGCCGTGAACATGGTACGCGTCAGCAGGCAGAGCCCCACATTC
>JAEFDA010000059.1 GCA_016126025.1 Nitrososphaerota archaeon
GCCCTTCTCCAGCCTAGCCTGGCCCTGTTCCATCCTGGCCAGGGTCTCGTTGGTCTGGGCCTGGCCCTGCTTCATCTCATTCAGTGTTGTTAGAATTCCGACCACCGCCTGCGTCCCGGTGGATATTGCAGAAAGCAGCTCCTCGCCAGAGTCGCCCCGCATTATCTCAAAGCCCTCCATGCCCGTGGCCGGCGGCCCCTCCTCCACCAGCACGTCCTTTATGACGGCCATCTCGGCCCTGGACCGTATTTGGCGCACCATCTCCTCTATATCTGCCCGTTCGGCTTCGCAGACAACCAAGACGGATCCGTCCCTCAGATTCCCCACGGTGCCGCACACGCCCAGCCCGTCGGCGACGGCTTTGATCTGTGCTCGCAGGCCCACATTCTGCACGATGCCGCGGATCGTGATCTTCGTCTTATGCATATGGCGGTACCGTCCTTCATAGTATAAATACCAACCGGTTGGTATTCCTGTGAATCTTTGTCATATGGGCGCATGCGGCCAAATCCCCCCGAAATGGCCGCCGGGCGGGCAGCGGCAGGACGGCCGTGGGCGGGAACGGCGCGATATTCAATCGCATATCACGTCTAGGCACGCCCTGTCCGGATGCACCCTCCAGATGTCCGCTCATCCAGTACGCTTGGAGAACGACAGGGCGGACTGCTCAAACCCCATATCCTGGTAGAACCTGTGGGAGCCGGTCCGCTGGTTGCCCGACTCGAGGCGCACCCTGTGGCATCCGCTCTCCGCGGCAATCCTGATACAGTACTCAACCAGCGCCCTCCCTAGGCCGCGGCGCCTGTACTGGTGGCCCACCACCAGCTCGGGCATGTACAGCTCGCGCGTGGCATGGTTTAGGCGCGGCAGCAGCAGGACCGACGCCATGCCGACAACCCTGCCGCCGACCAGCGCGACCAAGACGCGCTTGTCCCCGTCTGCGATGTACCCCTCCACCATCCGTCCGAACTCTGCGGCCTCGGATTGCCCGGCGGGCCGGGGTCTGCCCAGATCCCCGAGCAGTCCCAGTATGGCGGGAACGTCCTCCGGCGACGCCTCCCTGACTACGAAGCCATCCACGACGGTGGGATTATTCGTATTGTCCCTATAAACGGAGTTCGGAATGGGGACCCCATTCCCCAACCCTCCCGCTGGGCCACAGATTCACCAGAACCCGGCATTCACCACGTTAAAAAGCGGCGGGGAGGGCCCGCCGGCATGGAGTCGGTAAACTTTGTATTTCTCGGCGGGGAGGATGTCGCGTCGGCCCTGGGCAAGAGGGGCACCCGGACGGACCTGGCGCTGTACGACCGGAAGGAGTCGGGCACCATAAGGACATGGGTCGTTCCGGCGGGGTTCCCCGAGAAGATACAGCCGCTGTTCCAGGCGGTCAACCTGGGCGAGTACGCCATACTGCACGTTAGTACGCTGGACAGGTTCGCCGGAGAGCAGATACTGGCGCTGGACTACATGGGCGTGACCGGCGGGATACTGAGCCACTCCCATACGGTGGACCACGACTCGCTGATGCGGGCCGTGCGCGGCACCGCCGTGGAGGGGTACGAGTTCGTGGAGCCCTCGGGCCTGCGGGAGGCAGCCTCCGAGTTCGCCCCGGCCCGCCGGGACGGAGACGCCGTGGTGGTGATCGACCACTGCTTTGAGGTCAAGGGGGCAGGGACCATAGCCCTGGGCAAGGTCGTCTCCGGCAGCATATCCAAGTACGACGACATGGTCCTGGCCCCCTACGGCATGGACGTGAATATCAAGTCCATACAGATGCACGACGACCCGGTGGACGAGGCGCACTCGCCGGCCAGGGTGGGGCTGGCCCTGAAGGGGGTGAAGCCGCAGGACGTCTCCCGCGGGGACCTGCTGTGCTCTCCCGGCTCCGTTCCCCCCGCAGCTGTAGAGGTGCGGCTGGACCTTGCAAAGACCCCGTTCTACAAGGGGGAGCCGACCCCCAACCAGATGTGCATGCTCAGCGTGGGCCTGCAGATGGTGCCTGCCCGGTTCTCCTCGGTGGATCCGGTCGTCCTCACCCTGGACAGGCCGGCGGCGTGCTCGCCGGGCGAGAGGTGCGCCGTTCTGAAGCCGGACTCGGCGGGCGTGCGCATAATGGGCGGCGGCCGCATACTGGAATAGGCCGGTGAAGCCCCGCAACGAAAATATGGCGCCATACCCCGGCCCATTCCATGAGAAAGGCCATCCCCATAGTTGCGGGCGTGGCGGTGGCGGCGGCGGTGGCCGCATACGCCCTGAGCCCATACTTTATGGAGTCGGAGATATACGAGGAGATGCCCGAGACCATATCGGCGGCGCCGGGCAGCGGCATCACCGCGTATGGCGGCACCTTCGTGGGTGTAAACGACGGTATACACAACGCGGAGGGCTCGGCGCGCGCCCTGCCCCAGAGCGACGGAGGCTACGTGCTCCGCCTGGAGAACTTCTATTCCACGCCGGGTCCGGACCTGTACGTGTACCTCTCCACCGACAAGGGAATAGACGACCATGTCAATCTGGGAAGCCTGAAGGCAAACCGGGGCGACCAGAACTACCAGATACCTGCAGGGACGGACCTGGAGAAGTACGACCACGTGCTGGTCTGGTGCAGGCCCTTCGGGGTGCTGTTCGGCAGCGCCCAGATACAGCCCCTGCAGTAAGATATCCCATACCAGAGTTGCGGCACGCCCTCTGGGGTGGGCCGGCCACGCCCCCTGCCTTTTTAACCCGCACCCCATACAGGGGGCGCGTTGAGGCTCTTTGGCGGGGATCCGCAAAAGAAGAGGAACGTCCGGATGGTCAAGGAGGTACGGCGGATGGTCAAGGAGAAGAGGTACGGCCCGGCGCTCAAGGCCGGCATAGAGTACCTCAGGGAGGTGCCCGAGAACCACGACATCCTGTTTATAGTGGGCGGCATATACTACATGCAGGGGCGGTACACGGCGGCCCTCCCCTACTTTGAGAGGGCGCTCAGCATAGGCAGGTACGACACCGAGGTGCTGGCGCTCAAGGCCCAGTGCCACCGCCGCCTAGGCCAAAAGTCCAGGGCTGACGAGTGCTGGCGGGACATACTGGAGGTCGACCCAAAAAACGCCGAGGCCCTAAAGATGCTGGGCGAGTAGCCCCGCGCTACCGCACGTCCAGTCCCATGTCCAGGCACGGGGCAGAGTTGGTCACATATCCCACCGACACGCAGTCCACCCCGCTGCGACCGTACTCGGCGATGTTCTCCAGGGTGATGCCCCCCGAGGCCTCCAGTTCCACGGCGCCCCGAAGCCCCTCGGCATCCAGCGCCGACACGGCCTCATGTATCATCTCCGGCGTAAAGTTGTCCAGCATTATGACCGGCGCCCCCAGCCGGGCGGCCCGGAGGGCGTCGGCGGGCGCGTCCACCTCCACCTCGAAGCGGCCGCCCCTCCGGACGGCCTCCCGCACCAGCCCGTCCAGGGATCCGGCCGCGGCTATGTGGTTGTCCTTGATCATTATCATGTCGCCCAGTCCCATGCGGTGCCGGAACCCGCCGCCGGCCTCCACGGCCTCCTTGTCAAACTCCCTCAGGCCCGGGGCCGTCTTCCTGGTGGAGAGGAGCCTGACGCCGGGGGGCAGCCGGGACGCCAACTCCCTGGACATGGTGGCTATGCCGCTCATGCGGGACAGCAGGTTCAGCGCCGTCCTCTCCAGGGCCAGCACGTCGGCGGCCCTCCCGCGCACCCCCATCACTATACCGCCGGCCTCCACCACGCTCCCGTCGGGCACCACTATGTCGGTGTCGCACCGGCGCATCCCGAATATCGCCGCGGCGTGGCGCGCCCCCGAGACGACCCCCCGCCGCCTGGCCACCACCTCGGCGCTAATGCGCACATCCGGCAGCATGTCTCCGGTAGGGTCCCCCCCGGCCAGGTCCTCGCGGACGAACCGCTCCAGATTGGCATCCATCCGGTCAGGTCACCTTGAGGGCGTACTTTCCCCCGCGGCGTATTCCCAGCGTCTGGGCAATCATGGACATCTCCGGCTTCAGCACCAGCGCTATCCCCGTCCAGTCTGGGGTAAGGTCCGACGAGCGGCAGGCGGGGCACACCTTGCCCGTGGTGACGAACTTGCACCGCCGGCAGGCCATCTCCCGGACCATCTACTTCGCACCTCCGGCATCAGTGGCGCCCTCCGAGGACTTTTTCACCTCCTCCTCGACCCACTCGTCGGCCCCCAGGAACGGCTGCCTGCAGGTTATGCCGATCTTGCCCGCCGAGGTGTTCTTGGCCAGCGAGACCGCCGTGATGCGGGACCGCAGCGTCGAGCCCACGCGCAGGGTGCGGCCGCTCTGGTTGGCCACTATGACGCCAGCCTTGACGTCACTCTTGAGGTAGTCGTCCATGACCTGGGAGAGGTGCAGCAGGGCGTCGGTGGGGCCTATCCGGACGAACGCCCCAAAGTCGGTTATGTCGACTATCTCGCCGGGAACTATCTCGTTCATCTTGGGGTACATGGTAAGCGCCTCGAACTCCACCCGGTGGAACGTGCCGCCGTCGCCGGAGACCATCTTGCCCATCTCGTCCACGCTGGCGTCCAGTATCATGATGATGTAGCCCAAGTCCGGGTTTATCATGAACTCGTACTTGTCCTTGAGGGTGTTTATGGCGGCCTTGCGGAGGGCCGTCCCAAAGAGGCTGGGCGGTATCCTCACCACGTCAACCATCGTGGTTATGTAATACAACTTTGAACCGCCCCCCGATTTTATTTTATGAATCTTTGGATTCCGAATGTTCCAAGGTTTTGTGGTATGAATGCCAAATATGTGGCGAATTTTACCGTACGACTCAAAAAAGCGAATCTCAAAGCCGCGCAGCGGCTAGTCGGTACGGCGGTATATCACCTTGAACTCCTCGGCTATCATGAACGAGATGTTCAGCATGTGCGTGAGATGGTTCATGGTGGTGCGCGGGGCGCCCAGCTGCCGCAGTATGGTGAGGGCCTTGATGGCAGACTGGGAGTTCACCGGCTCCTCGTTGCACCACACCCTGAACTGGTCGGTGACGTCCAGCGTAAAGTTCAGCACGAACACCTCCCAGTCCGCCACCGGCCCCATCCCGGGCGGGAGCCTGGTGAATATCACGCGCGCCAACTCCCGGAACTCCTCGTGGCGGTTTACCAGCAGTACCTCCAGCGCCCTGCCGGACTTTGGTCCGTCGTACCCCCACTTTGTGAGTATGTTCGTGTTGGACATAACACAGCCACGTAATATGGGCTTAAAAAATAGTGCTGTATGGCACCTGCGCTGCCGGCGCCGCGGCGCTGCACGCGTGGTTCGAGGCCGCAGACATCCGCTCCCACGCCGGTCGGCGGGCGCAAAAGTCAATACCAGTGGTTGCGCCGACGCAGGCCTGGGACGCGGCCTGGAGTCTTTGGCTGCCGCTGGTCTCTAGTTATAAATAACACGCGGGGAGATTCACTCCCATGGTTGCGCTGGACAGGGTGCTGGAGCAGCTCAGCACCGTAATAGACCCCGACCTGAAAAAAGACATCGTCTCCATGGGGATGATCAAGGACTTGGAGCTGAACGGCGGGGACCTCAAGTTCACCCTGGAGCTCACCACGCCGGCGTGCCCCTTCAACGTGGAGATAGAGGACGACGTCCGGCGGGTCGTAGGGGAGATGGAGGAGATAGAGAACCTGGACATGAACGTGACCGCCAAGGTCATGGAGGGCCGCTCGCTGGACGAGGACACCGGAATGCAGACGGTCAAGAACATCATAGGTGTGGCCAGCGGAAAGGGCGGCGTCGGCAAGTCCACCGTGTCGCTGAACCTGGCGCTGGCCCTCTCCCAGACGGGGGCAAAGGTGGGGCTGCTGGACGCGGACATCTACGGCCCCAGCATTCCGCTCATGCTGGGCATGAAGGACGGGTACATGGAGGTGGAGGACAACAAGCTACAGCCGGCCACATCCAACGGGATAAGGGTGGTCTCGTTCGGGTTCTTCGCCGAGCAGTCTCACCAGGCGGCCATATACCGCGGCCCCATAATATCGGGTATACTGAAGCAGTTTCTGGTGGACACCAACTGGTCTGATCTGGACTATCTGATAGTGGACCTGCCTCCGGGCACCGGGGACATACCGCTCACCCTGGCCCAGACCATACCCATAACTGGCATACTTGTGGTGACCACCCCCCAAGACGTCGCCAGCAACGTGGCCGTCAAGGCCATCGGCATGTTCGAGAAGCTCAACGTCCCCATAATAGGCGTGGTGGAGAACATGAGCTCGTTCATCTGCCCGGACTGCTCGGCCGTGCACCACGTATTCGGGGAGGGCGGAGCCCGGAACATCGCAGAGCAGTTCAGCCTGCCCTTTCTGGGCGAGATACCCCTGAACTCGGGAATAATGTCGGGTTCGGATCGCGGCAGGCCCGTGATGATAACCACCCCCGACTCGGCTGGCGCGACGGCCTTCAGGTCGGCGGCCAAGAACATCGCCGCCCAGTGCAGCATACTGGCCGCCCGGCTGCGCGAGGAGCAGGACGGCGCCGCAGGGAACGCGGATCAGCTGTGAAGCTGCCACATAGGCACAGGCACCTATTCCGGGAGCCGGTCGGGGACCTGATCCCCGAGGGGAAGACAGGCCGGGACCGCATAGTGGAGATAGTGGCCGGCGCCGCGGCGGTGGTGACGGTGGGGGACCGCACCACCGAGAAGGTGCTGAAATACGGCATACTGCCCGACATACAGATAGTGGACGGTGTGGAGAGGAGAACCCGCCGCACGGCGCCGGGCGGCGCCGTAGAGACCATAACCTGCGCCAACCCCCCGGCGCACATAACCGCCGAGGCCGTGTCGGCCGTCGCATCGGCGTACGAGGCGGGCCGGCCCGTGCGCATACTGGTGACCGGCGAGGAGGATCTGCTGCTGGTGCCGGCCCTGGCGCGCGCCCCGGCCGGGGCAATACTGATGTACGGCCAGCCGGGAGAGGGACTGGTGGTCGTGAGGGCCGACGAGCGCTCCAAGGAGAAGGCCCGCCGGCTCATGGCCCTGCTGGAGGGATGATGAGACGGTGGCTGTATGACGGGATGATTAAGACGCACAGCGGAACTGACCTCCCCTGACGCTCCTGGGGCACCCTTGGCGCCCTTAAATCCCCGGCCCGGCCCACCACACCGTGAAGCTTACCCCGGAGCTGAGGCTGCACATACTGGAGACAGCGGGCGTGTACGCGGCCCGGTTCGGCATCCCCGAGCCGCGCATACTGATGAGCACCCGGGAGGTGCTGGAGATACCCAGGCATATCACCACCGGGCGGCGTACCACCGCCTACAAGTACTACGGGGTCGCATACATCCAGTACAACACCATATTCCTCAACGTCAGGAAGATGCCCGACACCAGGGTTCTGGAGGAGACCATAGTGCACGAGCTGGTGCACATGAGGTTCCCGTATCTGTCCCACGGGAGGCGCTTCAGGGACGTGATACGGCGGGGCCTGGGGGGCGCCAGGTTCAAGCCGTACAGGAAGCGGGTATTCGGGACCAAGCGGCGCTGACAGCCGCAAAGATTTTTCAACACCGGCTCCGGCGCCACATCTGGATGGGGGTAATACGGGTGAGCCAGGTTACGGGCAGGTTTTCCATAGTGCAGCCGGGCTTCACGCCG
>JAEFDA010000100.1 GCA_016126025.1 Nitrososphaerota archaeon
TGACCTGTGCAATGCCATCATCACGTATTATCGGACTATGAGATTCAAGTTGGACATATTCAAATTTGCACATAGGAAGGCGACGGCACTCTGCATGAATTAATGGTCGATGCTATACGCCCCATCTATAACAGTTATAATAGATAGTTGTGGCCACCCACACCGTGGGAACTATAGATGTGATCCTCACGACACGGTGTCCCGACTCACTGGAAGGTGCGTGTGGCTTAGGTTGGTGGAATCTACATCGGCATGCGCCCAACGGACGCCGGGCTGAACATGATAGACAGATGTCGACCAAGGCTGCACTACTTGGCTGCAGAGTGGAGCCTTGTCAGACGTCGGGAGCACCATGCGCCCCCCTCTTGGCCATCACTTGCTTGGTTTGGAGGGCGGCAAGATCACCATGTGTCTGTTCTCACTGGCCAGCTAGATCTGCGCAGGTGATGTGAACGTGGGTGTAGATGATATTTGATGAAGGAAGATTTCGAGTTTGAACATACTACCGACCAATCAGAGGCCGGGGGGCTGCAAGAGGGCTACTTTCCACTCATGCGCAAATTCTTGAGGACAGGAGAACAAAAATGATAGGCAATGAGCCATGGCTGGTAGACATACTCACTCTAAGATATGCGCCCAATTCCAAAATAACCTTGCCTTCCATAAAGATAAGTGATATCACATCTAGTCCACAAGATGTACAGAAAATAGTTGAAAAGAAAATTAAGGCCAATATAGTTAGATTCATAGATTCGAGGAAGCCCCGACGAATATCACTGGCACTCAGCGGAGGGGTAGACTCGATGTTAGCGCTAGTTCTTATCAGGGAGTTGTTTCCAGATCTGAAGATACAGTGTATCTCGTTCGGGTTTACTCCTGAGGATCCTGACATTCTGGCTGCATCAGTGGCCGCACAAAAGTATAACGCTGACTTTGAAAGCTTTTTGCTGGATAACTTTTATTCAAATCTCCCTAAGCAGATTTCAATTGTAGGCGAACCCAAGACGAACTACTACTGGTATTCCGTAGCAGAAAAAGCCAAGCAATACTCCGATATTTTGGTCACAGGAGACGGTGGCGATGAATTGTTTGCAGGATACACGTTCAGATACAAAGCGTATCTTGAAGCATTCCGACCAGAATGCACATGGCTAGATCGTGTAAAGTTGTATCTGAACTGTCATAACAGGGACTGGGTGGACGATCAAGATGAGATGTTTGGCCCTGCTATTAATTTTTCATGGAATTCAATTTATGAAAATCTCCGACAATTTTTCGACAACTCGCTACAGCCGTTGCAGCAAGTATGCATTGCTGATTATCACGGAAAGCTGGCGCGTGACTGGGTACCGGCCCACGAAAAAATTTACTCAGCGCTCGGCATGTCAGGATTTTCACCGTTTCTGAACAACGACTTGATTCGGCATTCTTTTACTATTCCAATGACTGAAAAGTACAGTTCTATGCTGAATGTAGGCAAGATCACGCTACGTAAGATTTTGCATGATAAGAACTGCTCGGTAGATGTCGGCAAGAGGGGTTTTACTCCGAATTTAATGATGTTCTGGAACAATCACGGCAAAGGATTTGTAACGCAGTTCCTGCTTGATGATTCTCGCGTAATTACGGGCGGCCTTATATCAAAAAAATGGGTTCAGCGCGCACTAGAAACTGTAGATAAGAGGCACGATATTAGATACATGAACAAGCTTTTGCATATAGTGGGTTTTGAAGTTTGGTATAGGTTGTTTGTGTCCAAGGACATGAGTCCATCAACTACCCTTTAGGAAACAATGCTTTTTAATTTTATGCACTATCAACCGCAATTGCCTGCTTCTCACCTCTTTCCGAAACTCTTCTGGAAACCTAGAATAATAGCCAGTTTTTTGTGGTCGGAATCGGAGATAGTACCAAAGCATTTTGACGTTTCTGGTGTATACTGCTCTAGCTAGCACAAACAGTGGATGATAGCCAAGAGCTTTCATTCCTTGTCCGAATTCAGAAAAATTATTTTTGCCCCCTAGCTGATCTACATGATTGAACCTTACTTTATTAAAAACTACTGTCTCATACCCGCTTATCTGAGCCTTTAGAAGAATCTCACTCTCATATCCAACGATTTCTGGGTATTTGTTGTAAAACTTATAGAAGAATGACTGTCTGACAAACCTACCGCCGCCATGTGGCGCGACTGCGTCCTCCACTGTGCAGTTACCGGATGCGACTGCAATATTAGGATTTTTATCCATTTCTTTAATAATTCTTTCTGCATAGTCATGATCTAGTATTGTGTCACCAGCAAGTATAAGATGATAGGTATGTCCAGTTTGGAGGCACTTATTCCATAGCTTTACTAATCTACTGTAGTCTCTTGTCTTGCTCTTGGTCGTTATAACTTTCATGTTGTTCAACTTTACACTGAAGTTCGACAGTATTTTGGCAGTACCGTCTGTGGAGCCGTCATCTACCACTATAATCTCTTCCGGAGGTAGAGTCTGTTCTTTCAGACTTGCTAAGACATCGCCTATACTGTGCTTACAATCACGGACCGGCATGAATGCATAGTAGATGCCCAACTCTTATCTATCATGCATAGAGTTATAAATATGCTGTGATAAATGTAATACGCATTGGTAATTGAAAATATTGAGTACGAACAAAGTATTAGGTAACACCAGTCACGAGCGTGTTTAGATACTCTTGAACGTGAGATCGACGCTTGGAAGATGTCGTAATCATCAGAATTTTTGAATCTGGTAATAGTCTTGTGTATAGTTGGCATATTTCCCAAACACAATCCCAAAAAATAAATAATTATATTCAAGCTAATATGAGGATTAAGAACTGGAAGAAAGACCATCAAAAATCAGGCAAAGGCGACAAAGACAACGCTGCCGAGTCGCAGTCTACAACAGCTGCAAAAAATACTGCAGCTGACAAAAGAGAATGAGAAACTCAAGAAGTGAATTGTTGCATTGAATAAGGAAAACAAGACGTAAAAACGGACAATAAAACGGCTGTGGGAGGTGGTAGGCAGACTCCAAAAATCACTCGACACAAAGCCCGCAAGACCGCCAAGACGAAGGCCCTAGGCGTGGTGCTCTGCCGGCTGAACGTGGCCAACAACGTGCACACTCCTACCTCTGAACAACTGCTGCGCGAGATCAGAAAGGAGCAGGCAGCCGAGGACAAGAAGACGGGCAAGCAGCCCGGCCCCAAGGACAGTACCTGGGAACCATCGATGGGCGGCCCGTCACCTACCAAGTCCGGTCTAGGCTGCCCGCGTGTGGCGGCTGCGGCGACAAGTGGATACAGATCACTGAAATGTCTGAGGAGATCCTTACGGCAGTTGAGAAGGCGATATACACAAAAATCTACATGATACATCTGGTCGGCGTGTGCATGGGCTGCGGTCACAAGATAGAGAGAAAATTCTTGGTGGACGACGAAGCCGGTCAAGACCAATACGGTGCCCGGCGGCAATGCGGGTGACAAGACTGTTGGTGCGGGCAACGGCTTGGCCCGGATAGTGCGAACCGAGGACAAGGAGGTGGCCGTCGGAGACGTGGTGGAGGGCGCCGACGCAGAGGGCGAGGCGCTGGACGTCCCGGAGGGCGGCACGCTGAGGTTCAACCTGCTGTACCTGATACTGCTGTGGCGCCATAGAGTGACCGTCTGCGGAACGGCGGACATCCTGATGCGGCTGCACGGCCTGATCCTGTCGACGATGACGGTTTGGTCCGACCCCAGGAGGATGCCGGCGCCCTGAATCTCGAGTACGACGCCATCTTGGAGAGGATAATGAGGTTGTCGTATGCGCATATCGACTAGACCTGCCCCCGCGTGGTAAAGGAGAAAAAATGAGTGTGGATAGTGCCATCGAGTGGACATCATACTATTTCATGGACACCCGCGGGATACACCGCATAAGGAGGATACGGACGGCCACAGGAGAATAGTGGTTGATGGCTACCACACCGCCGGCCTACTCCTCTTGGATATGGTGCAGCGCTGCACCGCCTACATGGACTGCGACTTCAAAAAGTGGACCAAGATGGAGTAGATGGTGACGCCGGACAGGTGTATCATGCGAAACTTTTCGGCCAAGGGCCGGGCCATGCTCCGGAACGCCCGGAACGCAAAGCTGGTTGGCTAGGGGCCAGAAAGATACCCGGAGGTGTGCTCTAGGCTAGATACCCTGCTCAAGTACTATGGCCTGTACCCGGAGATCTCCAAGCAGGTGGCCGAGGTGCGCAACGTCGGACACATCCTTTCACGTTCATGAAATACGAGTACGTCGACTCCACGAGCAATCCAGCCGAACGGGAACTGCGCGAGGTGGTAAAGCACCGCGTCGTGAAGTCGCTCCTGCGCACCATGACGGAGCGGAGATATTTTCCGTGCTACTGACCATCATGATGACGCACAAGGACGGTGACACTCTGGAGCTGCTCAAAATATCTGGGCCGGGGCGGGCCCCCGGGCGACAAGCCTCCCGACGATGGTTACGGCTAGCCGCGCAGCTGTGTGAATTGGGACCTAGTATGTATGCCGCGCTGGTACGGAGGATGGGGTGCGTATTTTTTGCGTGGCTGATCTCTAAAAATCACCTAAACACGTTCCTGTGATCGGTCTCGGCGGAGCCTTCATCAAATATGCGTATTGTTCGTCGTCGCTGCGGTAGGGCTTCCGGAGGATCTGACCTCAACCTGTACCGGTGGCCTGCTTCCACATACAGAAGTTTTTTGTGCCAGCCTCTATCATGCCGCCCGCTCATATCACATGGAGCCGGGTAGCGCCCGTGTACCGGCTGGGGCTCCGGACTCAAGATCCACATCATACGCATGTCAGCGGGATTGCCTCGTCACTGCCCTATAATATGGAATGCTGGCAACCTTGATAAAAGGCGCTCCGTACGGCGCCCCGGAAATGGTCTCGATCGATGTCTCATGCAATCTGGAGAGCTTCCGCAAGTTCGTTCTGGCCAGCACCTGCCGGTCCTTCGCCCCCGAGGCATACCTGGACGATGGCGAGATCTTCCCGGAGCGGGACGAGGGGGGCGTCATATACGTGGAGGCCGTTGACAAGGTGACCCTCAAGAAGATCCGCAATATCACCTTCGTGAACGCCCGGGACGTGCTGGGCATCATATACAACTCCAACAGCGGCAGCACCTCGGTGAAGTGGCGGCAGACCCACCGGTACAGCGGCCGGGCAACCGGGGAGATATCGGCCAACTCGCTGATGAATCTGGCCGAGTCGGGTGTGCTGGACACCCCACAGATAGAGGACTGCGTGGATAGGCTGGCCAAAGAAAAGTCCCAATGATATCTAGGCGCGCCGATGCCGACGCGGTGGCGGCCACTCCTCAGGATATGGACGACATACTGTCCCTGCGGCGGGCCATAAGCCCGGGCGATACCATATACGGCCGTGCCACCTGGGTCATAAAGCGGGAGCGGCAGTACGCGCGGCCTGACCGTGGAGAGCGCGTACGCATCACCTTGGGCATATCGACCGACCGCATATCGCTGGATCACGTTCTGGACACCCTGCGCATATCCGGCACCATCATATCATCCGACCATGAGGCCGTACCTCACGGGGGCCGCCACTCCATCATGGTGGGGATAGGCGATGCCATAACCATACGGAAGGAGCGATGGACCAAGGTGCACCGCGCCCTGCTCAGGAACCGCACGCATGCTGGCTTTGTGCTGGTGGCAATAGACCGAGCCGAGTGCGGCTTGGCCCGGCTGCACGGCACCCGCATAGACGCGTACCCCCCGGTGCGCTCGGGGTGGGGAGGCAAGCGGTACGCCGTCCCATACGATGTGCAGTCGTACATGGAGCGGGCGGCGCGGGCCGCCGCCGACATCCATGCGAAGGGGGATCATATGGTGGTGTTCGGCCCCGGCACCACGAAGAACCGCCTAGCCAACCACCTGGCCGGGATGGGCCATCGCCCCCGCACGGTAGAGGGGGTGGACTCGGGCGGGGATGAGGGCATACGGCTCTTTGCGCGCTCTGACATACTCCGCAAGGCCGTCTCCGAGTCCCGCTTGGCCGGGGCCGTCTCGGCGCTGGAGGAGGTGATGGCCATGGCCGGCAGGGGAGGCAAGCGCTTTACGATGGGGTATATGGAGACGGCTGCGGCCCTGAAGGCGGGCGCCGTAGACAGGATGGTCTACTCGGAAGGGCTGTTTCAGGACAACGACGAGGAGGACGTAGTGGACCTGCTCAATGCGGCCGAGGCGTCCGGGGTCACAATGTACGGGGTGGACTCCAGCACCGACACGGGCCTGCGGGTCACCAAGCTGGGGGGAGTGGTGGCCGTCCTGCGGTACGCTATATCCTAGCGGGTCTGGCCTGCCAGCCACGCCATGTACGGCGGGTGCACGTTCGAGACCGGTATCCGGGCTATCTCGGGGGTGTCGTACGGGTGGGTGCGAGCCACCTCCGCCATGAGGGCGGCCGCCCCGGCGTCGGCGGTCTTGTAGAGGACCATATACTCGGGCTCGTCCCGCACACTGCCCTCCCACTCGTATATGGAATCGCACCGCACTATGGTGGCGCAGGCCGCCGCCCCCCCGCGCACCATGCGGCCGGAGATCTCCCGGGCGTCTTCCATGCTGCCGTACGTGGTGAGGACGAGGGCCATGCCCATGGCAACCGATAAATTACAACCGCTAAAATATTTTTCACATATTGGTAACGGACATTCCCGCCGAGTATGTACCCATCATGTATATGCTGCTGGCCTGGGCCGCCATCTTGGGGACGGCCAAGGCCCTGCGGCTGGATAGGCGCGGCATGGATCTCACGTTCTACAGCTTGGTGTACAGGAACCCCGGGGTCCAGGACGTGCTGGTGCGGATATTGGGCCGGACCAAGCGGGGCATACGTGTGTTTGCCGACGTAAGCGTGGTGGCTGGCTTTCTGATGATGGGGTTCGCGTTCTGGTTCCTGCTGGACAACGCGGCAAAGTACTTTGTGGCGCCGCAGGACTTTGCCGAGCTCACGGTGCTGATACCGGGAGTGACGCTCACCTCGCTGCAGCCCATAATGTATTTCCTGATGTCCATACCCATAGTTCTGGTGATGCACGAGGGCGCACACGGCATAGTGGCGGCGCTGGAGCGCATACGTATCAAGAACGGCGGCTTTGCCATATTCGTGTCACTCATCGCTGGGTTCGTGGAGCCCGACGAGGAGGAGTTCAGCCGGGCCCGCAAGATATCCCGGCTGCGGGTCATAGGGGCGGGCGCCACCTCAAACGTGCTCTTCGCGGCGGCGCTGGGGGCCTTGCTGCTCACCAACCCCGTTTTTGCCTTGGTGCTGCCCGAGCCTCTGCTGGGGATGTTCTACGAGTCCCCCGAGGGAGTGATGGTGCTCTCGGTCATGGAGGGCATGGGTGCCGAGGCCGCCGGGATAATGGCCGGAGACATAATAACCGGGGTGGGCGGCACGGACATACTGAGGCCCGAGCACTTTGCCGATCTGGGGTTGGCTCCCGGCGATACCGTGAGTGTCAGCATACTGCGGGATGGTATACCCATGGAATTTGTGGTGAATGTGATGGAGTCCCCCGATGAGCCGGGCCGCGGCCTCATAGGCATACTGCGGGACAACACCTTCTCGTACAAGCCGGTGCTGGACTTTATACAGTGGGGCGACCCCAACCTTTCGTTGTTCCTGCTGTGGCTCTGGATGATCTCCTTCTTCATAGGAATAATTAACATGTTGCCCCTGCCAATTCTGGACGGGGGCAAGTTCATACACACCATCATAGAGGGAAGGATGGCCGAGCAGACGGTCACGTCGGTGATGTACATCATATATGCATTCACCTTCGTACTTTTTGCGCTGAACATAGCCCTGTCGTATTTAAAGGCCGGATGGTTCACCATCTGACACGACACGGCCTCCGGATGTACTGGCCCTGGAGGGTCCGCAGCAGGGCGTAGGCCTGTGAGTGGGTCGGGTGTTGGACACAGCTGCATGTTGTTGTGGAGCTCTGTACTAGAAAATGCGTGTCGGGGGTATCGGGCGCCAGCGGCAAAGGGATTTAGGCGCCGTATGCAGGGTCGGACCGTGGGGGGACTGGTTATCGTGTACACGGGAGGGGGCAAGGGCAAGACCACCGCAGCACTGGGCTTGGCGCTCCGGGCCGTCGGGCACGACAGGAGGATACGAATGATACAGTTCATCAAGGGATCCTGGCACTACGGCGAGATGACCTCCTCGTCTAGGCTGGCGCCGGAGCTGGATATGGTAGCCGTGGGGAGGGGTTTTGTGGGAATACTGGACGACACCAGCACCCCAGAGCAGCACAGGCGGGTGGCCGCCGAGGCCATGTCCATGGCCCGGCGCGACGTCTCCTCGGGCGAGTATGATATCGTGATACTGGACGAGATAAACTACGCCGTAAAGCTGGGTTTGGTGGACGAGGGGGCCGTGCTGGAGATGCTGGGATCGCGCCGGGAGGACGTGGACGTGGTACTGACGGGCAACCACGCCCGGCCCGCCGTGTTGGATGCCGCGGATCTGGTAACCGAGATGCGTGAGGTAAAGCACCCGTTCCGGAAGGGGATGCGCGCCAAGGAGGGAATAGACTACTAGGCAGCCGCCGCGTCCGGGCCGCGGGTTGCTCGGACAGACTCCGGCTGTCCGGCCGGCATACGGAACCCGGGAATCGCTACGGTTCACTCCACTGCGCGGCAATGCCATATAGGATCCTAAATATTATGGGATAAATGCTGAAGGGGGGCCCGTGCAGCCTTTCTGGCTCTTCGGGCAGAAGACCACGCTGCTACATGCGCACCCCGCCGTTCTTGTACATACGGTTCAAAAACGGGGGTCTTCCCCTAGGGGATCTGCCGCCCCGTATAAGCCGTCAGGCCTGCTCCCCTGTGATATGTGCGCTCAGTATGGCGTTGACCTCGGGCAGCGCGTAGGCAAAGCCCACATGCAGGCAGTCGTCCTCCTCGCAGAGTTGGCAGTGGAGCTCCCCGTCCTTAACCACGACTTCGGCGATGCGGTTGATCGTGTTGTCCAGTAACACCACCCGACCATCGTCGACGGATACCTTCTTCATCATGGGGGCGTGGAGGGACAGCGCCTCATCTTCCCGCATGCGCTCCTCTAGCATATACGAGATATAGCCGGAGAGGCTGCGGACTCCCCTGATGGCAAGGTCGCTCTTGCTCTTGAGATAGTCGTTGTTGAACCGGTCATAAACGTCCTCTGAGACGGTTATGGATCTAAACCCTTCCTTAGGCATTATACTTTCACTAGATTGTATAATCTGGTTGACACATATAAAAACTACTCGATTTCAAAGTACAGGAATGCGGCGTCTGTGATCCGTTCTCCCATACCATCTCTGGAAATACCGGACCGCGCTGATCCCCCCACCTAGGACGTTCAACAGGGTTAAATTACGCGCGGATGTGGGCGTCCACGTGTCCGACGATGTGGAGTTCCCAGAACCCGGCGAGATAGTGCTGGCGACGGTGGTCAAGATCATAGACCAGGGGGCCTACGTCACGCTGGACGAGTACGACGGGCTGCAGGGATTCCTGCACACCCAGGAGATCGCACCCGGCTGGATCAAGGCGATAAACCGCTACGTCAAGAGGGGAGAGAAGAAGGTGCTCCGGGTCAAGAAGGTCAACCCGGCCCGGGGGGACATCGACCTGTCGCTGAAACAGGTCTCTGGTGACCAGCGCAAGAAGAAGCTCCGGGAGGTGAAGCGGTTCGAGAAGGGCCAGACCCTCCTGGCCGGCGTAGCCGAGAAGGGCTCGCTGACCGAGGGGGAGGTCCGGGACCTGGAGAACGCCCTGTACGAGAGGTTCGACTCGGTGTATGATGCGTTCCTGAGCGTGGCGCGCGGGGGCGCCGACCTGCTGGAGAAGGCCGGCATCCCTCCCAAGACGCTGGATGCGGTAAGGTATGTCTGCTCTAGGATAAAGCTGCCCACCGTGGAGATCCGGGGGGTGGTGGAGATGACCTGCCAGCGCCCCGACGGGGTGGAGCGCATCCGGGATATACTGACCGGGCTGGATGCACGGTACTCCGGCAGCAGCGTGACGTATCTGGGAGCCCCCCGGTACCGCGTCGCGATAACGGCCGGCGACTTCAAGTCCGCCGAGAAGACCCTCAAACCCATGGTGGCCGAGATCCAAAAGGGCGTACTGGGCGCCGGCGGAACGTTCTCGTTCCAGCGCGAGGAGTCCAGGAAGAGCCGGGAGGACTAGGTGAGGTTCCAGCTGCGGCGGTGCTCGGCGTGCCGCGCCTACACGATGCGGGAGGCCTGCCCGAGCTGCGGGGCGGATGCCACGCTGGCGCACCCGGCCCGCTTCTCGCCTGATGACAAGTACGCCCGGTATAGGCTGGCATCCAGATACCAGAAGCCGGACTAGGTTGGGCCGTGCGCGGGCGCCTCAGCCGGACGGCGTGTACGAGTCGTTGACCTCGTAGATGAATATACCGAACACGATCTGCTCGGTGTCGTCCTCGAAGCTGGGCGAGGCGTACGCCAGCCTGAGCGGCCCTGAGCCGTCGGCGGGATACTTGATATCTTTGGCGTAGACGGGTATGGTCCCCGGTATATACTCGGTGAACTGGGCGTTGGTGTTGGGTTCCAGGTATATGATGGGCGTGAACGGCATCATCTTGCCCAGTATGGTGTTGTCCCAGAAGTGGTCGGTTCCGCTGATGCCGTCGGGGAGCGTGTACCTGGAGACGTCCTCGCCGGCTATCCTCATGAACCACTGCTTCTTGGACTCGTCGCCCCCGCCGCCCAGCACGTACACGGGCTCGGCACCGGTGAACAGCCTTTCGCCCATCACGAATATCATGATGTAGTCGGCGTGCAGGTCCTGCAGCCGGGTGTACGCATCGTCGGGCGCGCTCAGGAACATGACCGCTATGTCCCTTATGCGCTCGCTGTCGGTGGTGGCGTTGTCCGCTATGCTGGCCCGCTCCCCCAGAGTCTGGGTCCAGTAGCCGTAGTCCCACCAGGATGCCACCACCGCGTCGGGCGGCGTGCTGGTCCGGATCCATTCATAGGCGTCCAGCCAGTCGTCGGTCACCGTGTCGTACATGCTGGCGCCGTTCAGTATGCTGGGCGGCCCCCGGGTGGCATGGATGGTGTTGTTGTCTGGTACCACCAGGGGCATGACCAGCAGTATGGCGATGCCGGCCACCATCCCCGCCCGAACAGGAACGGGGGCCCGGGACTTGGAGCGGTCGGTCATCAGCCGCCGGGCCAGTACGGATATGCCCAGTGATGAGAGCATTATGACGGCCACCGACCCGAAGACCTCCAGCCGTATGAAGGAGGAGCTGATGTACACGCCGAACATGCCCGCTATGAGGGCGAAGGCCAACATCTCGGGCCTGATGCGGTGGAACTCGCCGGCCCGCCGGTCCAGCAGTAGCCACACCCCGATCCCGGCGAATATCATCAGTATCGAGTGGAACAGGAACGACTGCTGTATGGTGACAGACTGATGCTCGGACACGGACTCGGTCAGGGCGTTGGTGGCCGTCAGGAACGGGTTTACCGCGTTGAGGTACCGGGAGCTGGGGGTGGAGACTAGGCCCGTCTCGGAGGCGGCAGCGACGGCCCCTATCCCCCCCACCATGATGCCTATGAGCAGCAGGGCGCAGTTGCGGCGCGCCCGCGCCTCGCCACCCATGCGGCGGACCGCATGACAGGCCACCAGGAAGATGGTGGGGCCTATTATGGCCACTCCGCCCAAGCCCAGTACGAAGTCGGTGCCTGGCCGCTCGAAGAGCAGGCTGGTGGAGAGGAGTGATATGGAAAACAGCGGCACGGCCCACAGCAGGAACGAGTGGTCCCGGCGCAGGAACGGCAGACACATTATGAAGATGCCCACCGGCAGTATGAAGAACTGCGAGCCGCCCCACGCCGACAGCGAGAACGAGATGATGAGGCCCCCAGCGAAGAGCTTGGCGGCGGCCACCGGTCTGCTCCCGGACTTGAGGCCGCTCAGGAGCAGGTACGTCCCCAGCAGGCCGTAGAACAGCCCCAGCGGCTCGGACTTGAACCACCCGGCCATGCCCCGGAGTATTATGGGCAGGGAGACGGCCATCAGCATGGCCGATATCAGGCCCGCGGTGGTCCCCCCGATGACCCGCACCAGGGCGAACATCACTATGACGGCCAGGGACCCTATGACGACGGGAAACATTATGGTAAAGTCGTACAGGGTGGAGCCGCCGCCGAAGAGCAGGTAGGAGGCCGCGGCGGTCTGGTGGAGTATGACCTGGGAGTTGGACGAGACGTCCCTCCCGTCGGGGTACCAGCTGAGGTCGTCGTCCCAGGCGTAGTACGCTTCCATCCCGTTCTCCACCAGATACTCGGTGGCGCGGTAGTTGAAGTATGGGTCGAACTCGTGCAGCTCAAAGCCGTACTCCAATGGCTGGGACCTAGCTATGAAGGCGGTGGAGAAGGCCAGGGCCAGTATCCCTATTATGATGAGGTGGCGGGTCTGGAGCGTGGGGCGTGGCACGGGCAAGGTGAACGGCGCCCACCTTATTACTATTTGGCGGCTCGGGCGCCGCTATGGCCATGTCCCCGGACGCCCAAGGGGCGGGCAGTTGAGGATAACTGCACGCAGATGTATGCAGATATGAAGTGGCCCGGCGGGAGGCCCGCCGGGTTGGGGTTGATAAGGCCCCTGCGTAATTGGCATTATATGTGGGGCGCCGCTCCGATATAACTGCGCCGGGGATTGCGTAATTGGCTTGCGCAGCGGGCTGATAACCCGCCGTCCGTGAGGATATGCGGGTTCAATTCCCGTCCCCGGCGCTACCAAATAACCGGACTGGGAAGTTAACGAGGGATGGGAACCCTTGGGAAAACGAGGGATGGTTGGGAAGTTAGGGGGATGGCGACTATCGCCACACTGGAATTCACTAGTGCTGGTCGGGTGGGTGAACATAGCGCCAGCCCTCGGCCCGGCGGCCCCTGCCGTACTGGGGCCAGTTGATCCGAGGCCGTTCCTCTTGTCGGCCGGTTGTTCTTGCTTCTGGGGCGGTTGGGGTTGTGCTTCTTTCCCGCCTTCTTGCTCATTGTCCGGGGCCGCGATCGGTCGATCTAAATACCATTTGGTCCCCGGCGGGTCTCGGCGGCGGGTGCGGGTCCGGTTCCTGCGCTTTATGTCGCAGATTTTTGGACAAGGCCGCGGTTCGCTGCGTGTTCAGGGCGCGTAGGTGCCCGTGAGGGTGGCCTCGGCCAGTACGTGGCCTCTGATGGCCGACTCCAGCTTCTTCTTGGGCGAGCCCTCCTTCAGGTTCAGAGCGGTGTCCAGAGCGTACAGCTTGAATACGTAGGTGTGCCGCTTGTCGGGGGGCGCCGGTCCCCCGTACCCGGTCTCCCCAAAGTCGGTCTTGCCCTGTACGGCTCCCTCCGGCACGGCGCCCTCGGGTATCTTGGTGGTGGACGGGTCCACGTTCCAGAGGAGCCAGTGCACCCACACCTTGCCGGCGGGGGCCATGGCGTCGGGGTCGTCCATTATGAGGGCCAGCGACCTAGTCCCCTCGGGAACCTTGGATATGGCCAGCGGCGGGCTTACATTCCTCTTCTTGTAGCCGTGTCTGGAGGGTATCTCTGAACCACTTCTGAACGAGCCCGACTGCAGCTTCATGGGAGCGGATATCAGGCGTCATATGTTAAACCTTTCTGCGGCGTTTAGGCCCAGCGTGATGCCAGAGGACACCTGGGAAAGGTTTTGTGGCGATGTTCTTGTAGTTTTTGCAGACACCTAGGTCATGATCCGGTCGTGCGGGGCGTCAAATCATGCAGATCATGCCTTAGTGTCCGCCGAGACGACCATGCTTATCGCAACGCGGCAGCCGGTCGGAACGGCCAACCACATCACCGCATACGCGGATGCGCTCCTGTATGACACATGCGGGCGCAGCACCTCCCCGTACAGCGCCGCGTACGACTCTGGCTGCTGGGAACCACTATACTACAGACTGGATCCGCGGAGACCGATGACTTGGGGCCATATCTCTGGTGGCCGAGCGCATGATCGGCGCCTCCGGCTCACCCCGGCCCATAGCCGAGGGAGATCTTGTTCATGCCTCATATGCGGTCATGCAGATCAACGGGGAATGGGTGCAGGATGCCACGTATGACCCCATAACCAGGTCCATTGTGCGTTAATTTTGCATTTTTTATTAGCGTACCGCGCGGCCAGATGCCCCGCCATGCGGCAGTGGCCGCCACCCGCCCCCGCATACGCACCGGCGGGTGGCACATCTCCGGATCAGTCGCTTGCCGCACTTTGGACGACTCACGTCCTTTTACCCGGTTTTCAAAAGGGTTCGCGTAAAGTCGGGGTTTACCGCCGTGCCCGGCGCCGCGCCCCCGAACTGCTGCGCCCGGACGGCGGCTCCAGCACCATGTTGTCGTCGTGGAGAGACACGACGCCCCCACCGGCGGCCTTGATCTCCTTCTTCAGACTGGTGTCGGTGGTGGCCACCGTGCCGCCATGCTCCCTGATATGGTCCAGTATGGCCCGGTCCGCGTAGTCGCCTTCTGGTATTATGCGCCGCATCGCCCCCGCCAGTCCCAGGGCCTTTCCGGCCTCGTGCCCCTTGGCCGCGTCCGTGGCCAGCCTCTCCAGCTCCCGCAGTACGGCCCCGGGCACCACGTACGACACGTTGCCTAGGTCAAATGTATCCAGGTTGCGTATGCGCTCCGACGCCATGCGCATCAGGAACCCGGTGTCGCATATTATGTCAGGCAACCGCGCCGGCACCGATGAGCCGCCACCTGTCCGATATGCGGCGGCTGATGGCCACGTTCCCGTCGCTGAATATGCAGGCCGGCCTCCTGAGGTCCAGGCGGACCCTCTCCCCCCTTATGCGGGAGACCTTGCCCAGCACCGGGGCGGTTCCTATGTTGAGGCGGAGCATCTCGCCGCCGGTTATGGGGGTGACCTTCACGTCGCTTACGGCCCCCACCGCCGAGTCAAACAGGCTCACGTCCATCTCCAGCGCGGAGACGTTCTCGGGGAGCGTGTCCGGCTTCCCTATTACGGAGCCTATGAGGGAGTCGCTGTGGGTCATCGCCGGGTCCAGCTTGGTACCGATGGCCACCAGCCCGCCCGGCTTTACCCGCTCCACCATGCCGGCGCCCGTTCCCAGCGAGACTATCTCGGTGTGGATCGGCTCGTACCCCCTCTTCCGGGAGAGGCCGGGCTTGATCTCTATCTCGTCGCCTACCTCGAAGGCGCCCTGGGTAAGGCTCCCTCCGATCACTCCCCCCCGTATGTCGCCTATGGGCGTGCCCGGTTTGTTCACGTCGAACGAGCGCAGGACATGCATGACCGCGTTGCGGGACTCGTCTCGCTGGGGCGTCGTTATGGTGGATTCAATGGCGGATATGAGCGCGTCCATGTTCAGGCCAGACTGGGCCGAGACCGGTACCACCGGGGAGGGTTCGGCGGCGGTCCCCTTCACGAACCGCCTGATGTCGGCGTGGTTGGACATGGCATCCTCGTACCTGACCAGATCCACCTTGTTCTGCAGTATGACGATCTGCTTTATGTTGAGTGTCTGCAGGGCCAGCAGGTGCTCCTTGGTCTGCGGCCGGGGCACTTTCTCGTTGGCTGCCACCAGCAGGAGGGCGCCGTCCATCAGGGCGGAGCCCGAGAGCATGTTGGCCATCAGGCTCTCGTGGCCGGGGCTGTCCACAAAGCTGACCACCCGGGAGAGCTCGCTCTGGTCGCCGCAGCCGGGGCACTCAGGCTGGGTGGAGTACCCCAAGGGGTCCTCGCAGGACTCACACCTGTAGAAGGCCGCGTCCGAGTACCCTATGCGTATGGTGATGCCCCGCTTCAATTCCTGGCTGTGGACACTGGTCCAGGCGCCGGTCAGCGACTGTATCAGGGTTGTCTTGCCGTGGTCTACGTGGCCGGCCGTCCCTATGTTGACGCAGGGCTGATGCCCGTACTTGTCTATGTACCACTCCGGGAGGGTCTCGCGCCAATGCATGTATTTTCTGACTGCCCTCCGTATGCTAAATTAACCTATGGCTCGGCGGCCAGGGTGCCGTCGTACCGGCAGTTTATCTGGTATGTCTCCTCGGATATGGTGTTCCCCCGCATCAGCTTGCGGAAACGCTGCCCGGCCTCGGCCTTCTGCAGGCCCACCCCCCGGGTGAGCAGCACCGCCTTGCGGGCGGCGCCGTGTATGTCCGCCCGCATGGGTATGCCCGACCTGTCGCTGCCCCCGGTGATTTGTAGGGTGCCCTTGAGGCCCAGCACCGCAGCGTCTGTCTCGTCGCCCAGCTGCAGGCCCAGAAGCGGGACGGCTGCATCATCCTTGAGTTCCCGGCTTACGGACCTGCCGGCGGTGTCCGACACGGTGAGCTTGAAGTTGGCCATGCGGCGGGTTGGCCGCCAGAGCACTAATTAACGTTTGGCGGCTGCCATGCCTGCGTTCCGCACCCGTTGTCGGCGCCTGCCCCTACCATCCCAATCCGCACCGGGTACGGATACGGTAGCGCGCCACGTAGTTCTGTCGGCGGCGGGCGCGTTAAATAGGGCGCCCGCCCCGCATCCCGCATGATGTCAATGCCCGCACCCGGGAGCAACTCGGCGCCCGCCGGTACGCCGCGGAGACCCGGCGGCGCTACGGGCCGTCCGGCCCGGCGGCGCGTCATATATCTGGCCAACCCGCTCGGTTTTGCGGAGAGCGGCAGGCACGCGCTGGGACGTATACGCGCCCAGCTGGAGACGCTGGGCGTCAACGTCTGGGAGCCGTTCGCCGAATGCGCCGGCCGTACGCCCCGCGATATAGGACGGCTCTGCCTGGAGCACATACGGGAGAGCGACGGCGTCTTTGCCGTGGTGAACGGAAATCCGCCGGACGAGGGCGTGATGGTGGAGATAGGGTACGCGTTCGCGCTGGGGAAGCCGGTCTTTCTCTTCCGGGACGATATCAGAACCTGCGCCGACACCCCCGACTATCCACTGAACCTGATGATATACGCCGGGCTGCCGGACGAGTGGCGCGACCACTGGTATACGGACATCGGGGAGGTGGCCGACGGCAAGAAGGCCCTGGCCCGGTGGGCCGGCGCGTGAACTGCCCCGCTGGGGGGCGGCCGCGCGACGCCTACATCAGCCTGCCTAGGATGCGGCGCCAGGAACAGAGGACCCGGAGGGCTTCGATCCCCCGATCTGGCGGTCCGAAGCCGCCCGCACTCTCCGGACTGTGCTACGGGTCCGGATCACCTGATTAATAACCGGCCTAAATACCTGTAGCGTAATGGAACAGGGTACGGAGTCCCTAAAGGTATCGTCCAAGGTGGCCGGGGTGGAGTATGCCATCCGGGACATAGTGCTGGCGGCCAAGGAGGCCGAGCGGAGGGGCGTGCGGGTGGACTATCTCACCATAGGGGATCCGGTCCAGTGCGGATTCCAGCCTCCCCCCAACGTGGTGGAGGAGTACGTGAGGGCGGTGCGGCGCGGCGACAACTATTATGCCCCCTCCGAAGGGCTGCCCGAGCTCCGCGAGGCCATAGCCCGGAGGGAGCGCTCCAAGGGGCTGCGCACCTGCCCCGAGAACGTGGTGGTGACCAACGGCATCTCCGAGGCGCTGGACATGGTGACCGCCTCCATCGTAGAGGAGGGCGACGAGGTGCTGCTGCCTGGCCCCTACTACCCGCCGTACTCCTCGTACGTGCGGCTGCACGGCGGCGTCCCCGTGGAGTTCGCCGTGGACCTATTCGGGGGGAAGCCGGACATGGACGACCTGCGCTCGAAGATCACCGACCGGACGGTCGCCATCTGCCTGATAAACCCCAGCAACCCCACCGGCGTGGTCTTTGACGCGGCCTCGCTGCGGGATATAGTGGACGTGGCCAACGAGCACGGCCTGTACATAATATGCGACGAGATATACGACCGCATAGTCTTTGACGACGGCTTTGCCGGAATCGGCAGCGTCGCGGGGGACTCGCCGGTCATCCTCCTGAACGGGTTCTCCAAGGTGAACCTGATGACCGGGTGGCGCCTGGGGTACGTGGCGTTCGCCGACTCGCCCCGCTTGGAGAACATCCGGAGGTACCTGCCCCGCCTGGCCCGCCTTCGGCTAGCGGCCAACATGCCCGCCCAGTACGCCGCCGTCGAGTCGCTGCGCGGCCCACAGGGGTACGTGGACGAGTTCGTGGGGGAGCTGCGCCGGCGCCGGGACATGGTGGTGCGGCGCCTCAACTCCATGCCCGGGCTGTCCTGCCCGGACGTGCGGGGGGCCTTCTATGTATTCCCCCGCATACTGGACAACCCGTACCCCGACGACCACCAGTTCGTGCTGCGGCTGCTGGAGGAGCAGGGCGTCTTGGTGGTGCACGGCTCCGGATTCGGCCACACATACGGCAGCGGACACTTCCGGATGGTATTTCTGCCGCCCCCCGAGGTGTTGGAGTCGGCATTGGACCGCATAGAGCGGTTCGTGTCCTAGGACCACTCGGTGACGCTCTCTGGTATGATCTCTATGATGCAGTCGGTGTCCCGGTACAGCTCGGCGGCCGACTCATTCTCCATGGTGTCAAAGTAGCGCAGCAGTATGTCGCGCGCCAGACCCCCCACGTCTTTCGTGATCAGGCGCGCCCTACCCCGGACCATCACACCGTACAGGGGGGAGCGGATCCCCTCGTCCACGCAGAAGGTCGCCCTCCCGGTGCGGGCCACGTTCCTGGCCTTGGCGGTGCGGGTGTTGGTCCCCACGTATACGGCTCCCTCCCTGTACATGTACCACACCGGCACGACATGGGGGGAGCCGTCGTCGGATACGGTGGCCAGCCGCAGGACCCTCTGCTCGGCCAGAAACTCATGCGGCCGGCCCATGCCTCCTGAACCCCAGCACCATCAGCATGCCCCCAAAACAGATCATCCCCAAGGAGACCTTCTCACTGGTGAGCTCACCGTTCACCATAAAGTCTCCCACGAACTCCACCCCCCATATGGCCACCTGCCGCACCAGGACGATGGCCGCCGTCACCAGAAACAGGGCTCCCACGGCGGTGTACCAATTGCGGCCTCGCCGGTAGTACTCGGGCATCTAGAGTATCTTGATCCCCGGATTTTTAATCTTGTTGCGGATCATGGCATTTAACAGTATGGGGGTGGATATCTCGGCCATGTATGCCAGGCTGCCGCCCCCCAGATATATGGGCCTCAGCCCCGCGATCTCGCCTATCAGGCCCTTGACGATGTCGACCGCGCCGGCATCATCACCGCAGACGAAGATATCGTAGTTCAGGTCCCTCTTGGGGTCGGCCAGCTTCTTCTCGGATATGACATGGAAGGCGGAGACCAGCCGGGAGGGATCCCTCATGTGGGCGCCTATCAGCTGGTGCGCCGAGCCACCGCCCCCCTCCATGAGGGGTATGAACTCAAAGCCCGCCTTGGTCTTCTTCATGGGAACTACCGGAGAGACCACCACGCAGGACTCGGGCGCGGCGGACAGCACGTCGGGGCAGGTGGAGTCTATGTTCTCGTATGGTATGGAGAGCAGCAGCACGTCGCTCTCCCGGGCCGCCGACACGTTGTCGGTCCCCCGTACGCTGCCCCGTATCCAGCCGTACGCCTGGGCGGCCTCGTCTTGGTAGGCGGCGGCCGACTCCTCGGCCCTCTGGGCGCTCCGGGACCCCACTATGATGTCGTGGCTGCGGGACCACCTCAGGGCAAAGCCCCTTCCCATGCCGCCGGTACCGCCCACTATCCCTATCCGCACGCCGAACGGGCCGGGTATCTACTTATTATCTCTATAGGAGCGGCAGACAGTTGACGTCTATCACGTTCCTGCGCCACGGCCAAGCCCGCAACAACGTCGAGCGGACGCTTACGGGGAGGAGGCCCGGCGTGCCCCTGACCGAGTACGGCGAAGAGCAGGCCCGGTACGCGGCGCGGCTGCTGGCCAGCATGGACATAGCCGCCATATACTCCAGTCCGGTCCAGAGGGCGATGCAGACGGCCCGGATAGTGGCCGAACACAACTCGTTGGATGTCGTGCACGACGACCGCCTCATAGAGATAGACATGGGCGGGTTCACCGGCATGAAATACGACGACCTGATGGCCAAGCACGGGAACGTCTTCCTGAGGTTCTACCAGGACGATGCCGAGTTCGCCGGGCTGGGCGTGGAGACCTTCTCCAGCGTCCGGGCCCGGGTCCGGGAGATGGTGGAGTACGTGATGGAGAGGCACCGGGGCCAGAACACTGTTCTGGTGACCCACATGGATCCCATAAAGGCGATGCTCTCCACCGTGCTGGACATCTCATCTGACAGCCTGCACCGCATCATAATAGCCAACGGCTCGCTGAACGTCTTTCCGGTGGACGAGGAGGGACGCGTCTCGCTGGGGACGGTCAACGCCATGGACCCCTCGCGGCTCACCAGGCTGTGGTAGAGGGGCCGGATGCCCGCCCGGCCGCATGCATCCAAGCAAAAACGCGCGTTCTGTATCTGTAAACTATTAAATAGAATCCAAAGTCGACTTCGAATCGGAATATGCGGTACATGTTGGGCGTGGTGGCGTTGATGGCGGTGGTCGCCACCGTGAACCTCTCCTACGCGGCAACCGAGGAGCCCGGCGAGTACTTGGACCGCCGCACCGAGATCTGGAACCTCTTCTTTCGGATGATGGTGGTGGCCTTTACCATAGGCGCCGTGGTCTCTGGCACCCTGATCTGGCTGATATGGCGCTTCCGGGAGTCCCATCCCAAGGCAAAGCCCACCAAATATGAGGGGGTGGACTGGTAGTGGGGGAGCACTCCAACTGGCCCGAATGGGTGTATATCGGGGTAGTGGTGGCGCTACTCTGCTGGGTGGGCGCCGAGGCTTGGAACGTGGAGCGGCTGGTGGAGCACGTACCCGAGGACGCCGAGACCATCAAGGTGGTGGGCCAGCAATGGTTCTGGACGTTCGAGCACGAGGACGGCACCAAGGAGATCGGCGAACTGCACCTGGAGACGGGCAAGGCGTACCGGTTTGAGATAACCTCCACCGACGTAATACACTCGTTCAACATACACGACTACGTGGTGCTGCTGGATGCGGTGCCCGGCCGCGTGAACACGGTGTGGTTCGCCCCCACCGAGGCGGGCGTATACGACATACAGTGCCGCGAGTACTGCGGGCTCATACACTACAACATGCGGGGGACCCTCTACGTGGAGGATCCGACTTGAAAAGGATTTTAACCCCTGAGCAGGGAGGGCGGGCGTAGCCATGGTCCTGGAACTGCACAAGCCACGTCCGGTCTGGCAGATAATGTTCTCCACGCACCACACCGATGTTGGTCTGCTGTACCTGATAACGTCGCTGGGCTTCCTGTTTCTGGGAGGCGCGCTGGCGCTGGCCATCCGCGCCGAGCTCTTCTTCCCCGGCTCGCAGATCATAGCCGATTCCATGACGTTCAACCGGATGTTTACGGTGCACGGCACCACCCTGATCTTCCTGTTCATACTGCCCTCGGCCTCGGCGGTGGGCAACTACTTCGTTCCCATCATGGTCCGCTACAAGGACATGGCCTACCCCAAGCTGAACGCCATAGCGTTCTGGATGATACCCCCCGGGGGGGCCCTGATATGGCTGGGATTTGCCGACTTTACCTGGTACGCGACCCCGCCGTACTCGGTGATCAGCGCCCCGGGCCCGGCCGCCGACATGTGGATATTCGGCCTGAAGATACTGGGGGTCTCATCGATACTGGGGGCCATCAACTTTGTCGTCACCATACTAAAGTGCAAGCACCCGGACATGTCCATAGGGCAGGTCCCGCTGCTGGCTTGGTCGTTCCTCTCTTCGTCCCTCATAATACTGGTGGCGCTGCCCACCTTCGCGGCCGCCCTGCTCATGCTGCTGACAGACCGGCTGGGCGTCTCGGGCTTCTTCAACCCCGTCTTGGGGGGCGACCCGATCGCGTACGCGCACCTCTTCTGGTTCACGTTCCACCCGGAGGTGTACGTGCTGGTCATCCCGGCCATCGGCATGATGTACGAGATCATACCCCGCTTCTCCCGCAGGCCCATCTTCAGCCACTCCTCGGGCGTGGCCGCCTTCGTCATACTGGCCATAGTGGGATTCTCGTCCTGGGCGCACCACATGTACGCCACCGGCATGTCGTTCACCGAGAAGACCGTCTTCATGGTGGGGACGCTGGCCGCCGTTCCGGCATCGGCTATGCACGTCTTCAACTTTCTGGCCACCATGTGGGGCGGCCGCATCCGCTTCTCCACCCCCATGATGTGGGCCGTGGGTGGAATCGCGCTCTTCTTCTCGGCGGGGGCCGGCGGCGTGGTGAACAGCGCCATGCCTCTGGACTTTGTGACGCACGACTCGTACTGGGTGGTGGGGCACTTCCACCTGTTCGTGATGGGGACCATAGCGTTTGGAACCATCGGATACGTCTACTACATGTTCCCGTACGTGACGGGCCGCATGTACCACGAGGCTCTGGGCAAGGTGCACTTTGTGCTGGCCATGGTGGGCACGGTGATGGTCTTCTTCACCCAGCACGTGCTGGGGCTCTTCGGGATGCCCCGGCGCATATACGACTACCCGCCCATACCCGAGTGGGTGGCGATGAACCAGATCGCCACCATAGGCGCCATGCTCATAGGCATAAGCATGGCGATATGGCTGGGCAACATGATATACAGCTCCGGCAGGGGCCGGGAGGCGAACATGGAGGATCCCTTCGGCTTGGGCGGCAAGTACTACTACCCGCACCAGCAGAAGAACCCGGTGCACTAGGTGGTTGTGATGTCAGAGTACGAACCTATCCGAACCAGCCCCGCAAGGACGGCCAAGATGATGGCCATAATGCTGGGCATATGCATAGTGGGCGGGGCCATATTCTTCGCGCTGTGGGACTATTGGATATCCGAGGAGCCCCCCATAGTGGCCATAATGAACGAGGCCGTCCAGCAGGAGGTGGGCGCCTTCACCGGGAGCATCGTACCGGTGGAGCTGACGTTCGTGGAGTCGGACGACTTTAGGGACTTTTCGTTCAACGAGGTGCTGGGAGAGCCGGGGGCCAACCCCGACATACACGCGAGCGTGGGCGACAAGGTGGTCTTTGACATAACCAACGTGGGGATATCGTTTCATGCCTTGGCTGTGACCGCCGAGCCTACCGGCTATGCGGGCATATTCCCCGGATCCGAGGTGGGCACCGCCACCGCTCCCCTCACCAACGGGCAGTCGGGCACCTCCGAGTTCATACCCCCCGAGCCGGGCACCTACTATTACATCTGCACGGTCCCCGGACACAGGGAGCAGGGAATGGAGGGGCAGATAATCGTGACCGAGGCCGGCGCCGAGGCGGCCCCTGCCGAGGCCACCGGCGTCTCCCACGAGTTCACCTTGGACTTTTACGAGTCCGACGACTTCATAACGTTCGCATTCGGCGCCGTGCCGGGTGAGGAGGGCGCCAACCCCGATATCCGGGTGAACGCCGGCGACGAGGTGACCGTCAAGGTCACCAACCAGGGGATATCGTTCCACTCGTTTGCGGTGGTGAGGGATCCTGCGAACATGGCCTCTGTGGTCTGGGACTCGGAGATCGGCTCGGCCACCGCCCCGCTCACCCGCGGGCAGTCCGGCGAGACGACGTTCGTGGCCGACACGCCGGGCACGTACTTTTACGTATGCACGGTCCCCGGCCACGCCCTGCAGGGCATGCAGGGGACCCTGATAGTGGAGTAGTCCGGCAAGCCGGTGGACTTCCCATAACCATGTCCCGCAGCAGTTTGACGTCCGTGTTGAATGCAGGATCGGGCTACCGGACGAGGCGCTTGCTCTGAGCATGGACGCGTACAGCTCACCAAGAATTATTTCCCGGTGGGTGCATCCAAACTACATGGGAGTGGGGGACGGTGCGGCACGGCGCGTGCGCGGGCCGTCACATATGCCGCGCATGGCGTGGTGTGCCATGGTGTTGTGCACGCTTGTATGCAGCGTCCCGGCGCCCGATGCCCTGGGGCACTCCCTCTTCAACTCGGCCGAGGAATTCTACGCCGGGTACAGGGTGCAGGTGGCCACCGCCCCTGAGTTTCCCCAGATAGGAGAGCCGTCCACCATACTGGTGCGGGTGACCGACGCGGACTTTGTGGAGGTGGACGGTTTCACCATGGGAATGAGGTTCTTCTACAACGATATACAGGTGGCCGCCGTCCCACCGCAGTCGCATGCCGGGGGCCACTGGGAGACCGAATTCGTGTGGGAGCGGGAGGGCAACCACGTCGTGATGGTGGACCTGTACGGCATGGGGGGCAACGACATCCTGACGTACACGTTCAACATGGGGACCCAGAGCCCGTTCGGATACATCTTCATAGCGGCGATAACGGTGGGGGCCCTCACCTTTACCGGGATTATGGTGTATGTGTACCTGCCCAGAATAGCGGGGCGTCGCCGCATACGGAGAGGCTAGGCGTCGGCCTTTACCGGAACCTTGGAGAGCCTGAACGCAAAGAGCGTGGTGAGCAGCACCATGGAGAACAGCAGTATGCCTATGCCCAGATGTATAGCCACCAGCACGGCATGCAGCTTCAAATCTATGACGAGCGCCCCCAGGGTTATCTGGGTCACCACAAAGGCAGACGCCAACGAGCTGGTCACCTTTATGCGGGCTCCGGCATTCTTGTTCATGTAGCAGGCGACCATCGTGGCCAGGACCAGCACGCCGGTGGTGGCGGCCACCAGCCGGTGCACCCACTCTATGAGGTACTCCTCGGAGGGCATTATGCCGTTGGGGCACAGGGGCCACTCAGGGCAGGTCAGCCCCAAGCCGGCGGCCGAGATGTACCCCCCTATGAACATCAGCGAGTACAGTACTATCATGGTGGAGAGCGCCAGGTACTGTATAGCCAAGCCGCCGTCCCTGCTGTCCGTTCTGCTATAAGTCATGCGACCCGTACGGGGTGGGCGTATGCGGGCCAAGACCGACCTCGCAGGAAGCTGCGGCGACCCGTGGCAGAGGGCGCCCCGGCGAACTCATGCTGAGCCAAAATGCGCACCCCAATTTATGATTTATAAGGAGACCGCGGCCAGACGCTGCCCATGGCGAAAGTCTTTGATGTGCCCGCCGATGAGCTGGTGGAGCGACTGGCGGCCCAGCTCCGGGAGGAAGGCATCCCCGAGCCCGAGTGGACCGCCTTCGTAAAGACGGGAGCCCATGCCGACAGGCCACCGCACCGGAGGGACTGGTGGTATGTGCGGTGCGCCTCCGTACTCCGCAAGATCTACATGCGCGGCCCGGTGGGCATCAGCGAGCTCCGCAAGGAGTACGGGGGAGGGAAGCCCTCGGGATACGGCGCGGCCCACCACAGGTTGGCCGGAGGCGCCATAATACGCAACGCGGTGCACGGCCTAGAGGGGCTGGGCCTGGTGGTCCAAACCAAGGGGGGCCGCGTGGTGACCAGCGCCGGCATGAAGAAGCTGGACAACCTCTCCACCCAGATTCTCAAGGAGATGGTGCAGGAGAACCCGCCGCTCAAGGCGTACCTCTAGGGAGATGAGCGCTGCACCCGGCCCAGATGAAGAACAGGCCCGCGAGGCCGCTGCCCAGAGGGAGGCGGTGCTGCGCAGGTTGCTCTCTCCGGAGGCGCGCCTGCGCTTGGCCAACGTCAGGATGGTGCGCAGCGAGCTGGCCGGGACGGTCGAGAATTATATCATAGGGATGGCCGGCCAGGGGAGACTGAGCCCCCCCGTCTCCGATGACCAGCTGAAACAGATACTGCTCTCGCTGCAGCAGCCACGCCGGGGCTTCAAGATAAACCGGATCTGAGCGCGGCGGGGTGCGCCGGAGGCCGGCGCAGCAGCGTGAATCCGCATATGGGGGCCAGCCTCCTTATGGACTCGGCTATGTCGGCCTTGGGAGTGTCGTCGTGGTATGCCAGTTCGGTGTAGAGCCCCCCGCCCAGCAGCGTAGCCGTCTCCCGGATCTCGGCGGCCATGCCGTCACTCCGCTTCAGTATGATGGCCTCCCGGACATCCACCGTCCTACCTTGGCAGTACCCCGCGCCCCAGGCCGCCGGCGGTATCTTGCGCTTGCCGTACTCCCTGCCGTCCAGCCCCACCAGCCGCGCGGATCCCTTGCTGGGGATCATGCACACGTCCACCGAGAGTCCCGCCCGCCGCTCCCTCTTGGCCGCGCCGGCGGCCGTCGCTATGGTGTCCAGGCATACGCGGTGCGTCTTCTCCCCGGCGAACCCCATCACGTCGGCGACGGCCTCCCGCAGGCCCACCAAATTGACGAGCAGCTGGGTGGACCCCGCCTCGTCATATTTGGTCTTGGCGGCCAGGAACGGGTTGAGGCCCCGCCTCGTTATGTCGGCAATGTCCTTTCGCCGCTCCTTGAGGGCGGATATGACCGGGGCCATGCGGACGGACAGCAGGGTTCGGAAGTATCGCTCGTCGCGGTCGGCCTTGTAGGCCAGCCGGGGCAGGTTGATGGTCATCGAGTGCAGCTTTGTGGCGGTGTCGAGGCCGCTGGAGTCGACCACCCCGTTGCCGGCCGCCCGGCCGCCGGCCACGGTGACCATGCCGCCGGCCACCGATATGGCCGCCAGCTCATCGGCGAACCTGTCGGCGCCGTCCCTCCCCGGATCCACCACCACCCGCACGCGGGGGGCCTCGACCGTCAGGGAATAGTCACGGTAGGCGGCCAGCATGCCGGCTACATCGTCCGACTCCAGAGGTATGCGCAGCGCAACGTCCGCCCCGCAGTGGTGTATGAAGGACAGGGCGCCTGCCAGCTCGTCGCTGGACATGCCCTGCGCGGCGTCGGCCAGCCCGTCCACCACGACCTCCCCGGACGCCTCCCAGGAGACGCGCTCCAAGACCGCGGCCAAGGCTGCGGGCGCCGAGCCGCCCTCGGGGAGCATGCGGGGGGTCTGAGCATCCCACGACGCGGTTCCATCCAGCATGTCCGGCGCCCGCGCGAACAGCGTGTCGGGCACCAGCGACCACCCTGCCGTGTTGCCTATGTGTATGTCCCCGCGCATGTGCATGTCGGCCACGTCCTTGGGGAGGGTGTTGGTGAGCAGGTACTCGTTGAGGACGTTCCGGCCGACGGTCATGGCCACCGTGTCAAACCCCGCCACGGTGTTGTCGGTGAGCATCTCCTGGACGTCGTAGGCGGGCATGCCCAGCCGGGTCATCCTGTTCCGGTACTCCTCCTGCCCCATCTCCAGCAGGACCGTGTTGACCAGCTCCCGGATGAGCGGTCCGCTCAGGTGGTTGGTCTCATACTTGCGTATGCGGCCCTCCACGTCCCCGGTCACGCGCTGAGCCAGCTCGGTGGGAAGGCGGCCCTCCCGGACCAACGACTGCAGTATCTTGTCGGCGTTGAACTCCTCTATGGACATGTCCGAGGTTCTGACGTACATCTGGCCGCTGTCCACCACCGAACGCTCCTCCACCTGCTTTACCATGTTCAGTATGAGCTTGCCCAGGTTGGTTATGGTGTACTGCTTCTCGTTCTTGTTGGGGAAGACCAGGGCCTGCCTGCGGAGCTGGCGCAGGTGGTAGGCGAACTTGCCGCTCTCGTTCTTTGTGCGGTATCCCACCATGGACTTGAGCTCCGAATATGGGAGGGAGCCCTTGGCGTTCAGGGCTCGGAGCACGCTCAGCCTCTTGGGGTTGGCTATGGTCTTGAGGATGAGCTGGACGCGGGCGGGCATCTCCTTGAGCTCGTCATCCATCGCATGCGAGATGGCGCGCGGCGTAATTAACGGTTATGGGGAGCGCGCCGCCCACGCCGCATTGGGATCAGTACTGTTTTCAGGATCCTTTCCTGCGCACGTCCACCCCGAAGTCGGAGACCGACACGGTGTGGCCGCAGGAGGGGCACCGGCCGTCCTCTATCCCGGTGGCGTCCCGGACGGACTTGAGCATGCGGGTGGATCCTATCTTCTCGGAGCACTTGCCGCATATTATGTCCACGACCATGCGCCGATGGGACACGCGCGGTATTTACAGCTTCTCTATGAGCAGGCCGCGTCCGTCGTATCCGGTTACGCGGGCCCCGGCGCCGACCGGCAGGTCGTCGGGCGTGGCTATGCCGCCCATGAAGCCCGAGACGCGGAGGGATGTGCCGTCCACCGACATCACCACAAAGGCGTAGGGCGTGTACTCCTCGAACCCGGCCGGCGGCACGGTGATTATGGTATATGTGACTATGCGCCCCCTCCCGGGTATGGTGCGGTTGGACATCTCCGCCGAGCCACACTTCATGCAGAAGCGGGCGGTGGAGGCGTGCTCAATGCCGCACGCGACGCACGCCCTCACCAGTATGAGACCGTTCTTTGCCGCTTCCACAAACTCGCTCTTGGCAGACATGTCACACGCTTTCGAATATGTGGACGGCGCAGCTGGCGCCGGTGGCGCCAAAGTTATGGGTGAGCCCTATGCGGGCATCCTTGACGGTACGGTCTCCGGCCCGGCCGGTGAGCTGATCGTACACCTCCACCACCTGCCCCACGCCGGTGGCTCCTATGGGGTGCCCCTTGGACTTTAGCCCGCCGGAGGGGTTCACCGATATCTCCGAGTTCAGGGCGGTCCTCCCCTCGCGCGCGGCCTCCACGCCCTCGCCCTTCCCGAAGAATCCCAAATCCTCGGTGTCCACCACCTCGGCTATGGTGAAGCAGTCGTGCACCTCGGCCAGGTCCACGTCCTTTGGCTTGATGCCCGCCATCTTGTAGGCGGCCTCGGCGGCCAGCCGGGTGCTGGGGATGGTGGTTATGCGCTCGCGGCCCTGCAGTGCCGCCGGCGAGCCGCCGCGCCCGGATCCGGTGACCCGGATGTAGTCGCCCCCGGTCTTTTTGGCAAACTCCTCGGTGCACAGTATGACGGCGCTGGCCCCGTCCGAGAACGGGCAGCAGTCGTACAGCTTCAGGGGGCTGGCCACTACCGCCGAGTTCATCACGTCGTCGACGGTTATCCTCTTTCGGAGATGGGCCTTGGGATTGAGCATCCCGTTCTCATGGTTCTTGACGGCCACCCGGGCTAGGTCCTCCTCGGTGGCGCCGAACTCGGTTAGGTAGGCGCGGGCCATGGACGCGAAGAGCCCCGGGAACGAGGCGCCCGCCGACCCCTCGTGGAAAAAGTCCGAACAGTACGCAAAGTAGGTGGTGGTCCACTCCGTCCCGGTGTGGGTTACCTTCTCGGTGCCGGCCACTAGGAGGCAGTCGTAGAACCCGGCTGCCACGTTGGCGTAGGCCTCCCGGAAGGAGACCGACCCGCTGCCGCAAGCAGACTCGATGGACAGGGACGGCCTGTCGGATATTCCCAAGCTGCTCATGATGACGGGCCCCAAGTGGACCTGCTTGTCGGCTATGCCAAACACGTTGGAGATGTAGCCGGCCTTGACGTCCCGGGGAGATATGCCGGCGCTCCTTATGGCGTCGGCCGAGGCCTGCACGGTGATGTCGACGATGCTGTCCTCCAGCTTGCCGTACTTGGTGCTTCCTGCACCCAGAACGCAGACGCTCTCCACAGCGGATGGGGCAACGGGTCCATATAAAAACCGTTTTTTGAGACCCAATGCCGGGGCGACCTGCTCAGGAGTATCTCATCAGTAAAATACCATAAAATTATCCAGCTCCCCAGCCATCCTATGGGCGCGACTCCTCTAGTTCGCAATAAATAGAAGAACGCGCCCCGACAGGGGAGTTGCAACGCGAGGTTAAGACGTACGACGTACGCAGCGGGCGGAATCGGTACCACCTGATCCCATACATCGGTAACAAGTCCGGCTTTGCGCATATATTCGACGAGCTAGTTCCTGACGATGCCGGCTCCGGAGAGATAATAGACGTGTTCGGCGGATCCGGAGCCTTTGCGATATACTGCAGCTTCCGGTTCGGCTCGCGTCATATCACATATAACGACAATAACCCGGTCATGGTAAATTTCATGAAGTGTGTGCGGGACGACCCCGACGGTTTGATGGAGCGGTACGAGGAGCACCGTGCCCGCTCCGACGGCGAGTATTTTTTGGAGGTGAGAAAGTTGGACATCAGCGGGGGGCTGGAGGGTGCCGGCCGGTTCCTATACTTGGCAAAGAATGCGTTCAGCGGGAAGATACGCTTCAATGGCTCAGGAAGGTTCAACGCCCCCATGCGGAAGGGCGCCAGCTGCCCCAAGCTGGATGAGGAGCGGCTGCTGGATATCAGCCATTCCATCAGGCACATGAAGATAACCAACAGGCCATTCGAGAGCTGGAGCCGCACCAGAGACGCGTTTATGTATCTTGATCCTCCATACATGAACAACACCAATGCCCACTACAACATGGTGCCGTCCACCGACAGCTTTGCAAAATTCGTGCATACCATAACACCGCACAACCGGGTCATGATATCGGAGCAGAACGAGCCTGCCGACATAGGAATACCAAACTGTTATGTGGTGTACCGCGTGCGGCTGCGCCGCTCCCTGCAGTATGTTACACAAAACGACAGTCGCGAGATCGTCGCCATCAATTATGAACCTGGCAGACGCCGCGCCGCGACGGGGTGATGTCCCAGACTGCCCTAGGCGGGTTTCAAAATGAGGACTGGGTAGTAGACCAGTTCAATGGCCATCGCGGCGGCTCGTGCGGCGCAGGATGGCTGGATGCCATGGGGTATCGGAATTTCAGCAGGGTCTGCGCCCAGACCACCCGCAAGATGGGGTTCTACAACAAGGCCGACGTGCTAGTTTTGGTAGACGATAACGTTGAGTGGATATCGGTCAAAAAATTCATCGCCAGCTTCAACCAGATAGACAAGCGGCGGGTAAGCGAGTTTGCAAAACTCTGGAAGATGTCGGATGCGGTAGCCGACTCGCTGAGGATGTATTGCGGGGAGGAAGGGTACAGGCCAGGCGACATTTGCAAGCCCATCTCGTCCGACAGGGACCCGAGACGTTTTTTTATGGACGAGCTGCCTAACGGGCAGAGCGAGCAGGTTGTATCATTCCTGAATAAAAAAAAGAAAAAGATCATACAGGACGTTATGGCTGGCCGAGGCAGGGGCGCTGCCCGGTGGATGCTGGCCGTGGAAGAACGTTTGGATGCGCCCCCAAAGTCGGCGCTGGTGCGCATGGACGACGTGGTGCGGCACTACGCGGAGGGCTCCACTTTCATCACTAGGAAGGGCAACCTGAGGCTGGGCAGAATAACCATACAGCGCAAGGGTGGAGATGCCGGCAAGAAGACCGCCCAAATGTTACAATTCAAGTTCTCGCCCCGAGATCTATTCACGATTGAGGAGTCGTATGTGTTTGAGGACTGCGCCTATTAATATTCTGCAATGCGAGGGACGCCGCCACAGTCGAGGCGCCCTCTGTACGCTCGGACGGTGCCCGCTGGATAATTGCCATAAACTGTAGTCCGCAGATTGGTGCCCAACACATATTGGCTCTCTTCAATGCTCATGCCGGCAATATTGGGTTTTCTGATTTACCGGCATCTATTACAACTCCGGCGTTGTCTAGTGGTGTCTCCACCTTAAACCACTTATTGGTGGATTGCGAGGCCGGATACAATGGCAAGAGAGGACCGCCACAAGGCCCGGGCCACCAAGGCATCGGCCTTGGCCCTGCTTAACGACATACGCCAGTATCTGGATGCGGGAGCCTACCTGTCTTGGTCCGAGAAGGACAAAAAGTACGTGCTGCTGGGGTCCAACACTCCACGGAGCGGCCTTGTGGACTGCCCCGAGTGTAGAGTGGGCAGGCTCATGGTGGTGCGCTCCAGATCTACGGGCAAGCGCTTTGTGGGCTGCTCTAACTACGCCAACGGCTGCACGGCATCCTCGCCGCTCCTACAGAAGGCCCGGCTCCGCGCCACCAAGAAGGCCTGCGAGGTGTGCGGGTGGCCCGAGGTAATATTCCGATACTCCAGCAAGCAGAAGTGGTCCAGGCAATGCTCCAACATACAGTGCAAGACTAGGCGCGGCCCACCAGAAAAGCCTAGAGATGCAACCGATAATTAGTGATCATGGGAAAGACCGACCGACAAGACACTCTTGGTTTGCGATCATGGCTCGCGTCTCCGGCGGTACAACGTGGCCGTCGCGCCTTGTCCAATGGGTGCGGGATGGCTCTCCGCGCCGATCCTCTACCCGCGGTCCGGCCGATCCTCCGACTAGCAGCCGAGTAGCGTTTTCGATGCAGTGTGTCAAAAAGCCAAGCTGGAGCGGCATGTCGGAGGCCACCTTGAACGCGCGGGCGTTATTCGATATGAATTCCTGCCTGCCGGCTCGGATGGCGCCTTGATCTTTTGCGCGTCATTTAATGCAAGATTCCGCGCTGGTTGTGCGCCAAGTCTACGGGGCCCTGCGCCGCCATGTGGCCTGACCGCTCAGCGGACGGGCCCGGACATGTCCGGATATATGTCCAGCCTGCGGTTGCGCAGCAGGGGGAGCCTCTCTCGGGTCTGCTGTACGGCTCCGACATCCACATCGGCGTACCCGATGCCCTCGCCATCGCCCATGTCCAGCAGTATGTCCCCGAAGGGGTCCACCACCAAACTCCTGCCGCAGTATATGTTTCCGGTGTGGGCTGGGGCCACCACAAAGCACCCGTTCTCCATGGCCCTGGCCCGGTTCATGGTGATCCAGTGCCCTACCTTTCCCTCGCCGGCGACCCAGGCGGAGGGCACCACCAAGGTGTGGGCCCCGGCCTCGGCCAGTGTCCGGGACATCTCCGGAAAGCGCAGGTCGTAGCATATCATCATGCCGGTCATCCCCGCCCCGGTCCGCACCGGAGAGGCGATAAAGTCCCCCGGCTCCAGCTTGTCGGACTCGCGAAACCCCAGGGCGTCGTACAGGTGTATCTTGCGGTATACGGATCTGATCGTCCCGGAGCGGTCCGCCAGGAATGATGCATCGTACACGCGGTCGCTCTTGGGGCTTTTTTCGTAAAAGGTGCCCACCACCTCTATGTGGCTGTCGCTGGCCGCCCTGCACACTTCTGAGACGAACGGCCCCGAGACGGTCTCGGCCCCGGCGGCCAGCTCCATATCGCTCTGGGCGCTGGGCGTGTACGCCATCATGAACTCGGGAAAGGCGCACACGTCGGCCCCATTTCCCGACGCCTCCCGGATGTATTCTATGATGCGGCGCAGGTTCTCATCCTTGTGTATGGATGCCTCAAACTGCACGACCGCCACCCTGGCCATGCCCGGAGCATCTCCTCGTGCAATAAAAATAGTGGCTAAAGGGGATTTCCAGCCCGGAACCAGTTCTCTTTGGCGTTCTCCTGAAACACCACTATGACGTGTTCGTCCTTGGCCTTGAGTATCTCGGTTGCCCCCTTCGTTATGAACCGCGCGAACTCGGACTTTTGTTCCTCGCTGCGGCCGGGGAAGAGTGATACGGTCACTACCGGCATGATAACGGGCACTCGTCACCCCAATATATGCCGTGGGCCGGATCAGTTCCCGGCTGGGCATGAGGTGCGGGCATCCGGGTCGCGTGCCTGTCGGCTCATCCTGCGCTCAGTAGTCGGGACGGTAGCCGTACCGGGAGCCGTACAGGTAGTCGGACCTGTGGGTGATCTTGTACAGGTATCCGACTGCCAGCCCCACGGCGAACCCCCCTATGTGGGCCAGGTAGGCTATGCCGCCGCCGGCCACGCCGAACCCCACGCTTCCTATGAAGAACGGCAGCAGGTTCTGGAATACCAGCCAAAACGGCAGGAACCACTTGGCCTGTATGTGGAGCATCCGCCAGAAGATGAAGAACATCATGACTGTGAGTATGCGGGCGCGGGGAAAGAGGACCAGGTACGCCCCCAGCACGCCGGAGACGGCTCCCGAAGCCCCCACCGCCGGTATGGGGCTGCTGGTGTCCCCGGCTATGTGCGCCAGCCCGGCCAGCACCCCCCACCCCAGGTATATGCCCAGGTACTTGAGCCGGCCGAACTTCAACTCTATGTTGTCGCCGAATATCCACAGGAAGAGCATGTTGCCGCCCAGGTGGAGTATGCCGCCGTGCAGGAACGTGGAGGAGATCAGCGTCATAAGCGGGTTGGCCGGACACTCTACAACTTCGGGGCCCCGGCCAAAGTCTATCCGGAAGGCGTCGTCCCCCATCACGCACCGGGGGACGGTCCCCCAGTCGTAGAAGAGGTCGAAGGCCTGCCTGTTGGTAAAGTCGAGGAACTGCCCGGTGGCGGCCACCTCGATGAAGAAGACTATGACGTTGGCCGCTATGAGCGCATATGTGACCCTGGGCTTCCACCCTGCGGGATGGGGGTTCTCGTCCCGCAGGGGCAGCAGCATGGAACTGGAAGGGGGCCAAATTTGTATAAAGATTGCGGGGCCTGTGGCGGCCTAGGGCGCCACGGCTATGACGCCGCGCCCCACCAGGTACTTTAGGCCCGCCAGAAACTCCGCGTCGCTCACCAGTCCGTCGACCCACCATCCTGCGGTGGTGCGCACCCAGTCGTCTATGGGGCCGCCGTCCCCGCCGACCTGGGGCATGGTATCCATGTGTATGATATCCTGCTGTATGAGGTATGATATGGCCGCCGCGAACGCCCCGTCGTCTATGTCTCCGGAGGTCCACAGTTGTACAGTGTCCCGGATCCAGGGGGGTACCGCGGGGGTCTGGGGTACCTCGGGGGGCACCGGGTCTATGAATACGGGGAGGGCCGCATCGGCGAGATCGTTGCCGTTTATGTCCTGGAATGATATGAGGGCGGGGCCGGAGGCGTCGCCGGGTATGGGGAACCTCATGGTGACCTCGCCGTTGGACACGCCGCTCTGCGAGTGCAGCAGGGCGCCCCCCCGGGTCACGGTGGCCGTGTAGCCGGCCTCCACGTTCATGCTCCTCAGGAACACGTTCGTTATGTTGAAGGATACGGCCGCCTCCCGGCCGGCCGCCAGCCCGGAGGGCCCCACATCCACCAGCACGCGGTACTCGCCGTTCGAGGTCACGGCGCTGTAGGGGGTGCGCGGCGCCGCCCCCACATCAAACTCCATGGAGTCGCCCCCCGTCGCCCCCAGCATCTCCAGCAGCAGGTGGCGGGGCAGCACTATGTGCACAGTCCTGACATCCATGAAGTAGTCGTCTATGGCTACGGTCCTGGGTGGCGTGGATATGCCGTTGACGTGCGCCTCCATGTCGGAGGCCAGCATGTCGCCGAATCCGTTGGGTATGGTGAACTCCACGTGGACGGTCTCTATCTGCTCTATGACGGCCGCGTCCCACTGGAATGGCATCTCAAAGAAGACCCGCCCGGTCTCCGGGTCGTACCCCCGCCCGTGCAGCGTATCATAGTACGTGATGAAGTGCATGGGCTGGTCCCCCCAGCGCCCGCCGTCCATCACGTCATCGTAGGTTATGGGGACCGAGACGGCCGACTCGAACAGCGGGGGATCGGCCGGCTCGTACCCGTCCGCCGAGAGCACCGACACGTCAAAGGAGTACAGCCCGCCACCGGCCAGACCGGGCCCGGACACCTTGAAGCTGCCCGGATCCAATAGCCCGAAGAAGCCGCCGCCGGAGCTCTCCGGCGAGGTGTACTCCATGCCGTCCGTCAGGTCGAATATTATGCGCCCGTCGCTGCGGTGAAACTCCTGCGAGAAGATCTGGGTCTGGCCGTGCCGGGCGGTTATATGGAAGTCGGCATTGGGCACGGCCTCTCCGGTGATATGCCGCACCATGGCAATATCCACCCGCACCACCCCCTCCTCCTGAGAGGAGGAGACCACCAGGGTCACCAGTTCGCCATCCATCTCTATAGGGGGGAGGGTCTCGCTGCCGGTGCCGTGGCCGTAGGCCACTCCTATAATGCTCAGGGCGCCCAGCAGTACCACATACGCCAGCAATACGGCGGACTGCGCGTCCGTCCGGTTAAAAATTTAGTTAAATATTGTTGCACCGGGCACTGCCGCCGGGGCGACGGCGCGGTCTCGGCATAATCCCGACACACGTCATCGCAGAACAGCACGCCTTTTCAGCCACCGGCCTGGGTCGTGCATGCCGCAGAGTCTCCTGGATGCCGCACGCCCGGAAATCTTGCGGGTGTGTACTATAGCCAGTGGGGTTTCTCCATGTACAGGCCCGGCTCCTCGCCCCGCAGCACCCGGAGCAGGGCGTTGGCCTGAGGGGTGGAGAGCACCGGCATGTCGAACTGGTTGTCGGTGGATATCCGGGGGCAGGCCACCTGTATGAAGGCGTCTATGCCCCTCAGGTTGCGGAGGCGGTCGTTGGTTATGTCGGTGAGGGCAAAGAGCTCCACCTCCTTTCCCAGCTTCTCCAGATCCCGCTTGAAGCGGAGCCCGGCGGCCTTGGCCAGCTGCCCCTCCTTCAGCCCCACCACCACGCCGAACCTCTCGGCCTCGGCGGCCCGGTACACGGCCAGGGTGGCCTTTTTCCTGAGGGAGGCGGCGAACCCGGTGACGTCGCGTACCTCGTTGAAGTAGGGATCCAGCACGTATGTGGGCTTTCCGGTGGACATGGCCACGCCGGCCGCATGGAAGTTGCTCTGGCCCATGAATACGTACGCCCCCACCGCATCCTTCAGAGATGTGGCCGGGTAGAACTCGCACCCGAAGACCTGCCCGTCGTTGAGCTGCCCCTTTCCGCCCCCTATGGTGACGCGGACCCCGCCCCTCTCCAGTATGCGGCGGACCGAGTCCATCTGGTTGAGGTGCTGGCTGTCGGTGAGCAGTCCCACGTCGCGGTGCGGCGGGTCGTCGGCGTACTTTTCAGCTACCGCATCGAAGGGTATGTCGTCGTACGCGTCCACCATTATGGTGCCGTCTATCTCGCCCATGGATATGGTGTGTCCTATGTTGAAGTGGATGCCCGCCCCCAGGGTGCGGGCCCCGCCGGCGTTGGGGTCGCAGCTGCCCCAGGTGGTGTCGGCTATGACAAAGGCGGGTATGCCAAACCTCTCTGTGATGTGGACGGCGGCCTGCTGCACCTGCGGCAGCATGCCCTCGGGCCCGTTGAGCGAGACCGAGGCGGGGCGCCTCCGCTCTATCTCCGAGAACATGCGCTCCTCGTCTATTATTATCACGGGTAGGGGAACGGTGGACTTTTTTATTTAGGTTGGCGCCCCGGCTCCCCCGCATGGAGCTGCATATTGGCATAGACGACACCGACTCGACCCGGGGCATGTGCACCACGTACCTGGCGCATCTCATAACCGGCGGGCTGCTGGAGCGGGGATGCCATTTTGTGGACTATCCCAGGCTGGTGCGCCTCAACCCCAACGTCCCCTGGAAGACGCGGGGGAACGGCGCCGTGGCACTGCACGTATCCACCGGGGATCCGGAGGGGGCGCGCCGCTTCGTGGACGGGATGGTGCGGCGCCACTCAGACATGGCAAACGGCGCCAACCCCGGGGTGGCGTTCCTGGAGGGCGAGGCGGTGCCGCCCGAACTGGCGGGGTTCGCCTCCGAGGCGCTGCACAGGGTGGTGGACCTGCGAGGGGCCCTGCGGCTGGCCGCCGGTGCGGGAGTGGACACCATACAGTATGGGACGGGCCGGGGAGTGGTGGGGGCGATGGCGGCGGTGGGCTATAGGTTCGGGGACTGCACCGCCGAGATACTGGCATATAGGCGCCCGGAGAGCGTGGGGACGGAGCGCCGCATAGACGCATACAGTATGAAATCCATGCAGGAGGACACCTACCCGAACACCTTCAGCAGCTACGATCCAGAGTCGGGCCGGGTGCTGGCGGCCCCCCGCGGGCCGGATCCGGTATTCTATGGCATACGCGGCGAGGACCCAGAGATTTTATGCGGCGCGGCTAGGATGGTGCGGCACGTCGAGAGGCTGGCTGGGCACACCATATTCAGGACCAACCAGGGTACCGCCGACCACCTAGAGTACGGTATAGACCCGGCCGCCCCCGAACCACACTCCTCGGGGACCATGACCGGTGTGGTGCGCCGCGTGTCAGGAGAGGTCAGGGGGGGACACGCTTGGGCGGTAGTGGGCTGCGGGGGGCATGAGATTGCCTGCTGGGCGTACAGGCCTACCGGCCTGCCCGGGGTGGTGCGCGGCCTGGTTCCAGGAGACGTGGTGGAGGTGGGCGGCGGTGTCCGGCCGGGGTCGGCGCGCCGCCCTCCAACGCTGAGCATGGAGGTGGTGCGGGTGCGGGGGCTGGCCCCAAGGGTGGCGTACGCCAACCCGCGCTGCATGAGGTGTGA
>JAEFDA010000051.1 GCA_016126025.1 Nitrososphaerota archaeon
GAGCCTCCTGGTGTCGAATATGGCGCTGAGCTGGCGTATTATGCCGGCTGCCTTCAGCCGCTTTATCCTCCCCATCACCTCGCCGGTGTCCGCGCCCAGGCGTCCGGCCAGCTCGTGGTATGGCCGCGATGATAACGGAAAGCTCCACTGTATCTCGTTGAGAAGATCCTTGTCGAATGTGTCCAGCCCGGCCAATCGAGCCCACCGCCGGCCGTTCGGTTAAAAAATGTATGTCGACAGATTATTTGGCGCCGGTCCGGAGTGCTCCAGAGCCGGGGACGGCGCCATACCATATCACCTTTTATCGCGGAGGCGTGGGACACAGTCCCGTGCTTTCGGAGGCGGCCCGGGACTTTTGCATGATCAAGCGGGACTTTTTCAAGGTGTACAGGGGCAGCGCCCACATACAGGAGGTAGTGCCGTGCGGCACATACCACACCATGGAGACGGCCGGCATACACAGTCTGGCCCGGGCCAACCCCATATACCACAACAGGTACGACGCCACCCTTTCTGGCGTGAGGTGCACCATATACGAGGGTGACATAAATCACTACTGGATAGACAGCATGAAGAACCCGGGCAGCGCCCAGCCCTTCTATCCCACCTGGCTCTTCTCCGCATACATGTTGGCGCTGGCCGCCAAGAGATCCGGCTGCACACAGATCATAGACGTCGGATCCGGCGACGGGCGCATAGCCCTCTGCGGCAGGATGCTGGGGATGGACGCCTGCTCCATAGAGATAGACGAGCCGCTGGCGTCGCTGCAGGCGGACATAGCGGAGCATATTGGGACAACCCTGGACGTGCGGTGCGCCGACGCCGCGACCTTCGACTATGCGTCGCTGGGGTTTGATGCCCCAGCCGTCTTCACCGGAGGGCTCCCCCAGATGGGGGATCTGCTGGCCGCCGCCGTGGTACGGGGAGTGCCCCGCGCCGAGGAGGCGCGGTTCGTGCTTGCCGGCAGCCATCCCAGACCCGGCCAGGGGACCTCGCCGGACCGCTACGGCTGGGGACCGCTGATCCAAAAATTTGGGCTGCGCACCAGATGGATCATAAGCCTGCCGACGGTCTGGACGTTTGACCAGAGCCGGGAGACCCCATACATCTGCGCCTCGCCGTGACCCCTTACACGGACGTGACCTCGAAGAAGGGCGCGTCCCCGTCCATGCCGCAGCCGGACAGCACGACGGGGGATCCTGCCCGGCGGGATCCGGCAGTCAGCCTGCCCATCACCCGCACACCTCCGGGAAACTCGCACATGCAAAATACCACGCCCTTCCGGGACGAGCACTCCAGTATGGAGCCGCGCTCCGAGTATGGCCGCGCCCGCGCCACTCCGCGGCATACGCCGCACCGCCCCGAAGGCGGCCACACCCACCGTCCGCACCCATCACAATATGGTACGGCAAAGACGCCCCGCCGCAGGTACGGCTCTATGCTCAGGACTCCATCACCACCACCACCGAGCCGGTCCCGGCCGCCGACATGCCCTGTATCACACCGGTGCGGGCGTTCTCCACCTGCCTCCTTCCCGCCTCGCCCCGGAGCTGCGCAAAGACCTCGGCGGCCTGGGCCAGCCCGGTGGCCCCCAGCGGATGGCCCGCCCCCAGTATGCCGCCCCGGGGGTTGACGCGGCGACTGCCGGTGCGGTACAGCTCGCCGGAGAGCGCCGCCCCCCGGCCCGGCGGGGCCATCCCCAGCGACTCCAGCGCCATCGGTTCGCATACCGAGAAGGCATCGTGTACCTCGGCCACGTCAACCATACTGGCGGTCGTTCCCGCCATGGCATATGCGGCCTTGGCGGCCTCCCCGGCCGAGGGTATCTGGTGGTATGGGCCGCCGGCCCCGAACCCCGCCGAGGCCGTATACTGTGAGAGTCCGCGAATCCACACCGGCGTGTCGGTGATGCGGCGGCATGTCGGGCCGTCGGCCACCAGAACCGCCGCCGAGCCCGAGCACAATCTGGAGCAGTCCAGCAGGTTCAAGTCCTCCGTAACCGGGGGCGAGGCCAGCACGTCCGATATGGTGCAGGGCGAGCCGTGCAGCGAGCTGGGGTTGTCCTGGGCCTGGGAGAGGTTCTTTGCCGGAATGGCCGCCAGATCCTCCCGGGATACGCCGTACCGTCTCATGTACGACTTTGTCAGTATGGAACCCCAGTATATGGGGCTCCGAAACTGCCCCCGGGACATGTCCCAGTCCAGAACCGAGCCGGGGCTGCCGGGGTTCTCCGCCCCGGCCACCAGCACCGTCCTGGCCAGGCCGGACCGCACATAGGAGTACGCCGTTATCAGGGCCGCCCCGCCCGAGCTGCACATGCTCTCCATCGTGCCGGATATGCGGGGCGTCACCCCGCAGAGCTCCGACAGTACGGCGGCCAGGTAGCGGGCGGTATCATTGGTGGAGACCAGCACGCAGTCTATCGGAGTGTCGCCCGCGTCCCGCAGTATATCGGCGGACGGCTCCAGCAGCAGCTCCGATATGGGCCGCTTCCCGTCGGCAAAGACGGTCTGCGCCGCCGCCGCTATGCCCACCCCGCTCAGTCCAATACCCTCCTGAGCAGCTCGAACGACTCGGAGACGTCGCCCACCGGGTTGAACTGCAGTATGGGCTCGTCGACGCCCGCTGCGGCGAACTCCCCTATGGCGGCGGCGCATTCCCTGGGGGTGCCGCAGGCGGTCAGGGAGTGGAGCATCGCGTCGGGCACGGCCCGGCGGGCGGCCTCCAAGCCGCCCCTCCGATACTCGGAGTGTATGGAGCGTGTCTGCTCGGCGTAGCCGTGCGCCGCCAGAAACTCCCTGTATACGGCCCCCACCGACACGTAGAATGCCAGGGTGCGGCGGGCCCGCTCGTAGGCGGCCGGCGCGTCGCGGGAGACGGCCGTGATGATCTGGCAGGCCACATTGATGCGGCGGCCCCCCATGGCGCGCAGCGTGTCGCGGATCTCCCCGGGCGGCCTCAGATACAGTATGACGCCGTCGGCCACCTCCCATGCCAGCCGCATCATACCGGGGTTTACCGCCGCCAGGTACACCGGAATACTCCTCCGGGGCGGCCTCACCAGCAGGGAGAACCCCCGTAGATCGTACACCTCCCCGGCATAGTCGATGCGCCCTCCCTCCAGCGCCATCCGCACAATCTCAACGCATTCGCGGACGCGCCGCACGGGCCTCTCGTACTTCATCCCGTGCAGGCCCTGCACTATGGCCGGGCTGCTGGCCCCCAAGCCCAGCACGAACCGCCCGCCCGACAGCGTATCCAAGGTGGCCGCCCCCATGGCCAGCGCGGCCGGACTCCGAGAGTACACGTTCAGTATGGAGGAGCCTATGCGGCGGCAGGGACTCCTATGTGATACGGCCGAGATCATCCCCATGCACTCCATTCCCCAGGTCTCCGGTATCCATATGGAGTCGTCCGGATCCACCCGCGAGGCGCACCACAACAATTCGTCTATACCCAGCAGGGACCCCAGGCTGTACGATGTCATTGCCCCCCGTATGCGGGGCGCGTTTATTCTAGTCTTGCCATCAAGAGAACCATCAGGAGTGCGCCGGGTTGTACCGCAGGATGGCCGCCACCTTGCCCAGGTTGGTCAGCTTGGCGCCGTGTTCTGCCTTGCCCGACACCACCTCTAGGGCGGTCCCCACCTTTGCGCATATCAGGGCCAAATAGTCCACCAAATCCTGCTCGGCGCCCTCCACCTCCAGGGAGCGGCAGTCGGGGCACGGCTCGGTGGCATACCTGTTCTTGAGGGGGATGACCTCCGACCGCTCCACCAGCCGGCTCTGCTCGCTGCCGCACCTTCGGCACACCCCGGTCACCCGGTGCATGTCGGTGTCGTCGGTCACCAGCACGGTCTGCGCCGCGTTGTTCTGGATGTGGGAGAGCACCTCCCGCAGCCCGTACGAGCCCAGGCCCGAGCCGGTGCTTATCTCCCGGAAGAGGCGGTCCACAAGCTTCTTCTCCTCCATCAGCCGAAAGTCGGACAGTATGTCGCCGGACTTTTCAAAGGCCTCCCGCACCCCCTCGCGCCCAGAGTACGAGGAGTCTATCGTGGCCAGTATCATGTTCTGCAGCCGGTACTCCAGGTAGTTTCCGTTGACAAACTCCTCCTTGGTGGGTCCGGGTCCGGACACTATGAGCCCCTTTACCTGGTGTATGTCTATAAAGTACTCCCGGGTCATGGCGGCCACCCGGTTGAAGTAGTATGTCAGCTCCATCTCCCGGAGCTTCTGGAACCGCTTGGCCGACTGGCCCCCCTGCCGGTGCTTGCCGGCCACTCCCGAGCCGGTGTGATCCAGCTCCTCGATGCTGTCCCCCCGCAGCAGCCCCCAGCCGGCATCCTTGGCGTCTATGGCCAGGAACCCTATGGCGGTGTCGTCCCGGAGCATGTCCCGGAGTATCTCCACATGGAAGTGGTCGTCGCACCTGTACAGGTACTGCCTCAGGTCCTTGACTGGATCTATAACGAATATGCTCAGCTCCTCGCTTCCCAGCGGGCCGCCCTCCTCCGGCGGCAGGGCGCCGCAGAAGACCACCAAGCCGCGCTCGGGCGTCTTCTTGTACAGCTTCAGGCGCTGTATAACCTTGCCCAGTGAGTCCACCACGTGGTTTCTGGTCAGGTCCGACTTTATGTTGGAGGCGGTGCCCTGCTCGTTGCGGAGCATGTTTATGATCTCGTGCATCTGCTTGCCCTTGGGAATGTACACCGATATGAGCTCGGTGCCCCGTCCGGACTTTTCGGAGAGGTGCTTGAGCATCTTCCGCAGGCGGTACAGCCTGACCGAGTCGTGCTTCTGGGGCATGGGCGGCGGTAGCCGCCGCGTTCAATATAGGTTGTAGGGGAATGGACGCCCCGCTACCGGAGCATCTGCTCTATGGTCCGGACGAACGTCTCGGCGGGCTGGCTCCCCACTATCTTGACGGACCTCTCTCCGTCGTGTATGACAAACGACGGGGTGGCGTCGATGCCCTCCTCCTGGAACAGCCTGTACGACTCCCGTATATCCTCCAGGTGGCGCCCCTCCCCCACGCAGTCGCCATACACGCGCATGTCGAGGCCCACATTCAGGGCAAAGCCGTACAGGACCGGCGGGCGTATCCAGCCGGTCCGCTCGCCTCCCCAGTTCCGGTACAGCACATCATGGTACTCCCAGAAGAGTCCCTGGTCGGCGGCGCACCGGGCGGCCTGGGCGGCCAGCACCGAGTCGGGTCCGTTGAGCGGAAAGTCCTGAAATATGATGCGCAACTCCCCGGAGTCCACGTATGGCATGAGGGAGTCCAGCGTGTTCTGGTGGAACCTATAGCAGAAGGTGCACTGGTAGTCGCCCCACTCTATCATGGTGAGCGGGGCGTCCGCGTCCCCCAGAGGCGGCGAGCCACCAACCTCCAGTGCTGCGGCGCCCGTCGGGTCCGGCCCGTCCCCGGCCACATACACGGCCGCCAGCGCCCCTACGCCGGCCGCCACAGCCGCCGCCAGAACATACCACCGGACCACATGGAAGACCCCCGGCGGCGGCTAAAATCCCTTTGCCGTCCCTGCACCACACGTCCCTGCACCATATCAGAATATAACCGCCGGCTACCCCCCTGTCCCCATGCAGGCGGTGATACTGGCCGGCGGCAGGGGCCAGAGACTCAGACCCATAACAGACTATGTGCCCAAGCCCCTGACTCCTCTGGACAACGTGCCGCTGCTGGAATGGCAGCTGCGCTACCTAGGCAGGTTCGGCATACGCAATGTGGTGGTGTGTTCCGGGTACAAGACAGAGATGATCGAAAACTACTTGGAGCACATGGGACACAGCAGTGTGGCCGTGTCGGCAGAGGACGAGCCGCTGGGGACGGCCGGAGCCATACGGAACGCCTCGGATCTCATACGGGGTGAGTTCTACGTCCTGAACGGCGACATCATCACCGACATAGACATGGGGGCCATACCGCCCAGCCACATAGCCGCCGTGCCGCTGCGGACACAGTACGGAGTGCTGGAGCTGGACGGCGACAGGGTGGCCGGCTTCGGCGAAAAGGCCCCGCTGCCCGGCATGTGGATGAACGCCGGAATATACCGCCTGGAACGGGACGTCCTGGACAGGCTCCCCGGGAGGGGCGACATAGAGCAGACGCTCTTCCCCGAATGGGCAGCGGCCGGCGGGCTGGGGGCCGCAAGGTTCCCCAACGCCCGGTGGCACTCCATAGACTCGTTCAAGGACATAGAAGAGTGCGCCCCGCAGGTCAGCGGCATCATAAGCGGCACGTGGTAGGCATGGGCCGCCCCACATGGGCACAAATGCAAAACCGGCCGTGGCTGCGGTTCTGGTCCGTTGTAGATCCTTCCCTGCCCGGAACCCGCATGACCCAACACGACGCGCAAAGGCAGAACATTCCTAGACGCATGCACTGCCGCTCGGACGGAGGCCATGCAGCCAGCCACGGCGGCATATGCGAGACCCGCGCCTGTATGATGTGCGTCTTGTAGTGGCCTTGGGAATTTCCTGCGATCCCGCATCCGGCGCCAGTGTTTACGTTCCAGCGCAAAACGGGCGCCGGTCCATCTGCATGTCACGGCGCTCGTGCACCGACCTCTACGATTTGGGCGGTCGGCGCGGTAGCACCAATCCTGCTGCGATAACCCGTACAGCATCGCAGGCCTATCCGGCAATGCGTAGCATGTCGCCGCCTCGCATGCCCCTCAGGACTTTGAGGATTTCTGCATCGTTCTCCAGAGACGAGTCCATCTTGCTGTCCACTGATTTCATGGTGACGTTCATCTCTTTCTGCAGATCCAGCATCTTGTCCTGTTTTTTGTCCATTCTACGCAACGCTTCTGTTCCCATGAATATGGCGGTCAGCATCTCCGTGTCCGTATCGCCGAACTTTATCTTAAAGCCGCCCAGACCAGTCGCCGGGGACCCCTCCTCCGCCATTATGTCCGTGATTGCGGCAGGCTCTGCCCGGTCCCGTATTTGTTGTACGAGGTTCTCGATCTTGGCCTGCTCTTCCTCGCACACCACAAGAACGGATCCGTCGTCCAAATTTTCCACTGTTCCCCGCACGCCGATCTCATCCGCAGTGGCTTTGATCCTGACCCGCAGGCCCACGCCCTGTACCTTGCCACATATACGAATATTCGTCCTTTACACATGTTGGTACTGTTTTTCAGCGTGTATGAGTTATATGAGTAAGGCGGTGGGATGGTGTTTCATAATCTGGGGCCTAACGCGGTCTGAACAGCCCGGCGGCCTGCAATGCCGGGGTACAGCCAACAGGCAGGAAAGTTACGAAACACCGTCTGCCAAAGACATGAGTTATAAATGCCGCAGGCGCATGCACGATAATGGAATATGCCACACCAGAAGTCCTTGTGGATACCGAATGGGTGGCAACGCAGACGCCAGACGAGAATATCCGTGTGGTAGAGGTCGACTACGACCCTGAGAACTCTTACCGCAGGGGCCACATCCCGGGAGCTGTTCTGATGAAATGGAAGAGCGACATAAACGACACCCAGTC
>JAEFDA010000084.1 GCA_016126025.1 Nitrososphaerota archaeon
CCCGACGCCCCCGACGCCCCCGACGCCCCCGACGCCCCCGACACCATCACTCTCCCGCAGGATGCTGTTCTTCGTGGGGTGGATGTCGTTCGTGGGCATGCCGTCGAGCCCGTCGTCGGCCTCCTTGCACCACTCTAGGACCTTGTCCGTATTGCCCTGGGCCACCCATTTTGGCAAAACGCGGCGATCATCGCCAAAATTTTGAGTGTCGGGGGCCTTGCGGCCCCCGGTCGGAAAAGACTAGCCCAGCGGACCAGTCGCATGACTACCGGCGCCTTACCATATCATGCACACGGATATAAGCGGTTCTCACGGTACGGGCGCGGGGCGGTAGCTTAGCATGGACAGAGTGGCTGCATGACTACCGGCCAGACCCGAGTTCGAATCCCGGCCGCCCCTCCCCCTTTCAATCCTCCTTCCCCTTGGTTGACTACCATGAGACACTGGCTCCCCCGGCTGAGATGGGGTGGTTGCCGGTGCATGCACTACTATCGTAGTGGCTCGTGTACCGAAATCATACAGTCGAGGCCGGGGCGCCGATAGCTAGTTGCATATCAGATGTGGCGTGGTGGTATGGTAACAGGAGCGAGATTTTGGCCTGTACGGTTGAGGGTTTAAATTAGGACTATCGGGGAGCCGCATCCGTACATGAAACCCATTGTCTTGGCACTACTGGCGGCAACATTGGCTGCGACTGCGGGCATGGCGGGAACCGCCTACGCGCAGGACGGTTCGGCCGCCGGGTCTGACTCGATGAAGATACTGGGTGCCGGCTTGGCATTTGGTTTGGCGGCATTTGGCGCGGGCGTAGGCCTGGGCCAGGTGGGCGCAGCGGGTCTTGCGGTAATCAGTGAGAATCCAGCACTTCAATCAAAGGTATTCATCTTTATCGGCATGGTGGAGTCCATCGCGATATACGGTATCGTCATGATGTTCATCATACTGGGACAGTAAACAGACCTACGATTTTTGTATACTATGGAGCCTTCAGGCGCCCTACCTGCTGTACTCCAGCGTCTCCACGTCCAGGAGCCTCCGGCAGTACCGGCACTGGAACTTCTTGCCGGCCTTGTCCACCACCTCCATGACCGACTCTATCCTCTCGGCGCTTCCGGTTATGCAGCTGGGGTTGGGGCAGCGGAATATGCGGTCGATGGCATTGGGCAGGGAGACCCGCCTCTTCTCGGCCAGCTTGTAGTTCCGGATCTTGTTGATGGTGGCATTGGGGGATATCACTGCCAGCTTGTTGGTGTCGTCCTCCTCCAGGAAGCGGTTCTCCACCTTCACTATGTCCTTCTTGCCCAGCTTTCCGCTGGGCACGTTGAGGGCCACCGTGACCAGGCCCCCGTCGGATCCGTCTATGCCCAGCGCCTCCAGCACCCGGAGGCCCCGGCCCGTGTCTATGTGGTCTATGACGGTCCCCTGGCGTATGCGCCGCACCAGCAGCTCGGAGGTGTCCATACCCATAAATCACACATTTGGTGGTATATATCATGGTGGCGCAATGAACCCCTTCCACAACCAGAGCGTCGTATCCATCCGGGACCTGGGGCGGGACCGGCTGGAGGCCATATTCGAGGCCACCGACCGCGTCAGGGCCATGCCGCCCGAGCGCAGGCGCGAGCTGTGCCGGGGGCGGACCCTGGGGTATGTCTTTTACGAGCCCAGCACGCGCACCAGGCTGAGCTTCGAGGCGGCCATGTCGTCGTTGGGGGGCAGCTCGCTGGGGCACGCTGACGCGGCATCCTCCTCGGCCCAGAAGGGCGAGAGCCTGGCCGATACCGTCCGCACCATATCGGCGTACTCGGATGTGGTGGTGCTGCGGCATCCGCTGGACGGTTCCAGCCGGTTCGCCGCCGAGGTGTCGTCCAAGCCGGTCATAAACGCCGGCAGCGGCACCGAGGAGCACCCCACGCAGGCGCTGCTGGACATCTACACCATAAAGAAGGAGAAGGGCAGGGTGGACGGCCTCAACATAGGGATAGTGGGGGACCTGAAGCACGGCAGGACCGTGTACTCCTTGCTGTACGGCCTGTCGGCGTACGACGTGAACGTGTACCTGGTGTCGCCCCCGTCGCTGAGGATCCGGCCCGAGTTCGCGTACGGCACCAAGAGGCGCATGAAGATGTCCGTGTACGGCGACCTGGGTGAGTGCGCCGGAGAGGTGGACGTGCTGTACGTGACCCGGATACAGAGGGAGCGGTTCGCCGACGCCGAGGAGTACGAGAAGGTCCGCGGCAGCTACGTTGTGGGCCTGGACATGCTGCGCCGCATGAGGCCGGACTCGATCATAATGCACCCGCTGCCCCGGGTCGACGAGATCGCCCCGGAGGTGGACTCCACGCCGCACGCCCGCTACTTTGAGCAGGCAGAGTACGGCAAGCACGTGCGCGCCGCCCTGCTGCACCTGATGCTCAACGGGGACGCATAAGACCAAGTCCATATATTGGAACGGCCACACCATACATCCGTGGAGACCCGTACCATACCCGTATTCCCCTTGGAACTGGTGCTGTTCCCCCGGCAGGATCTGCCCCTCACCGTGTTTGAGCCCCGCTACAAGCAGATGGTCGAGGACTGCATGATGGGGGACAGGCTGTTCGGCGTGTGCCTGGCAGGCCGGGACAGCATAGAGGGCTGGCGGGCCCCGGTGAGGGTGGGGACCGTGACCAAGATAACCTCGTGCCGGGACGAGGGGCTGGACGGGCTGCGCCTAAATATAGAGACGGTGGGGCGGGGGCGGTTCCGCATACTGGATTTGGTGCCGCCCTGCATGGTGATGCCCCCCGACTACGACCCCACGTCGCTGGAGGGCCACCGGCGGTTCGCCGAGCTGCACCAGAAGGCGGGGGGCGGCAAGGCGTACATACGGGCCGAAGTGGAGATGATCCCCGAGGTGGATCAGGACGTATCCGTCTCCCAGTGGCGGGGGCTGGTGGATGCCTGGAAGCGCAAGGCGGCGCGGGGGGCGGGCCAGGGCGTGGACCCGCAGTCGCTGGACCTGCTGCTGGAGCGGTACTATTTGGTGACCGACACGCCCACCCCCGAATACGTGTACTCGCTGGCGGCGCTGGGCGCCGGCTCGCCGGAGGACCTGCAGCCCATCTTGGAGGCCGACACCGTCGAGGACTTGGTGGAGAGGGTGGGATCCCTGATGGAGGCCGACTAGATGGGGGGTATGGATCTGGCGTGCGCCGTATGCTTGGCGTGCCTGATGGTGTGGTCGGCGGCCCCGGCTTTTGGCCACGGCCTGGGGCTCGACATGCTGACCGTCACCGTGGGGGATGCAACATATGAGATTACGGCCCAACTGCCCGACCGGTTCGACGACGAGTCCAAGATACTGGTCGTGACCGTGCAGGATGCCTCCCTGCCGGAGACCCCCGACGTGGTGCTGCACATGGACATAATGCACGGGGGCGGGTCCATACTGCGGGACACGTTCCTGGCCGAGGGCGGCTCCCTGAGCCTGGGGATAGTCACCGCCGACGGCGAGGTGCGGGTATCCGGCGAGCGGCGGTCGGGAGCCTTGGCCGGCTCGCCGGAGGTGACCGGGCCGGTCTTCGGATCCGGCGGGCTGTACACCATACAGCTGCGTATAGAGTCGGTCGGCGGCGAGGCCATACCCGATAGTATGGTGCACACGCTGGACCTGCTGGTGCAGGATACGGCCCGGCACGCCGCAGTGTCGCTGGACGGCGGCGAGGCGCCCTTCACCACCAAGTCGTACTTTGATACGGTGTCGGAGTTTGTGTATGATGCGGGGACCGGAACGGTGGAGTTCCGGATGCCTTTCGACTGGTCGGCGGGCCGCGTCTCCCACATTCCGGTGCTGCACATGGAGGTGCACTTCCCCAAAGATCTGGAGGAGTTCGTGACCCGGGGGTATGGCGGGAAGGTAAACGGCGTGGACCTGTTCCGGTCGTCGGTGACGGTGGACGACTTTAGCACGCCGGAGGAGCGCACGGTCCACTTCGTGCTGCTCCAGGACCACCTCAACATCATAAAGGCCCGGATGGAGCGGCCCGGCGGGCAGCTCCCCGACCACATGGCGTTTACGCTGCAGAAGACCCAGGACATCCGCAGCCAGCTGAGCGCCTTTACCCAGAACGGGGACTACCAGGTGGACATGACCTGGGAACCGGAGGTCATACTCCCCGACCAGAGCACCAAGTTCATCTTTACGATACGCGACGCGTACACGGGGGAGACGATCCGCAACTCGGGGTACGACTTTGTTCTGGTGCGGGACGGCAAGGCGATACACCGGGAGTCGGGCATGGCGGTGGTGGGCGGCGACTTTAGGGAGTATACGTTCACCGAGGAGCAGGCGGGCGCCGCCGCCGTCCGCATAGAGAACATACAGGGCACCGGCCAGTACGTGGAGTTCACGTTTGCGGTGGCCCCCGAGTTCGGCGTGGCGGCAGCCCTGGTGCTGGTGGCGGGGGCGGGCGCCGCCGCGGCGCTGTCCCGGTTTGGAGTGCTGGGCCGGGTGCCGGGCGCCGCGGCGCGCTGAGCCGTGGGTTCGGGGGCGCGCCCGGCGCCATGCCGGCGCCGTGCATGCGGCCACCGACCCGGACCCGGCCATTGCCCTGAAGAGCAGCCTTTCCGAACGGTCCGAGAGTCTCGCTGCCGGACGGGGCGTGCTGGTCCGTTCCGCGCCCTGTCATGGTTCAGCGGGCGCACGATGCCGGGAGGCAGCCCCTCTGGGGCGCAGCATCGGGAGGTCGATTTCAGTCCGGCGGCGTTTTTTCCGTCGGTCCACTCCCGTTTTAAGCGCGTGCAAATATGGTGTGTCCCCCAAATACGGAACAACGTATATTGGAAGGGGCCGCTACAACCCCACATGGGCGAGGAGGCCGTACTACCCAAGGATGTCCGGCATCTGCACCCGGAGTGGTTCGAGCACCCGACCCTTCTGGGGTATCCGAAGGGCGCCCGGCGGCAGTACCGGTATGGCAACCTGCACATCCGGGAGTACGACGACCATATCACGGTACACGAGGACCGGTTCGATCCCCGCACCGAGCCCCTGAAGCACGTGGTACACGAGGCGCCAGAGCTGCTTGCCGGGGCCGCGTGCGGTGCCTTGGCCGGCAGGTACGCATACAAAAGGGCGAGGGAGCTCACCGGTTCGGCGGCGGCCGGCGGGCTGGCCGGGCTGGCGGTCGGCGCGTTCGCCTTCGTTCTGGGGGCGTACGTGGCCGACAAGCTCCGGGAGGCGTAAGCGCGCCCTGCCGGCGGCCCGGACTGTGCTGGTCCTAATCAAGCTGGTCCCCGTGGTGCTGGCGCTGCGCCGGGACAGGAAGCGGTGGTCCCGAGGCCGCGCCAAAGGGTCGTACGCGCGGAACGCCCGGCGGGCCTTGGACACCTTCGTCTCGCTGGGCCCAGTCTACATCAAACTGGGCCAGTGGCTCTCGTCCCGGGCGGACATACTCCCACAGCCCTACATGGAGGAGCTGGCCAAGCTCCAGGACGACGTGCCCGCCGCGCCCTTCGAGAAGGTCAGACCGGTCATAGAGCAGGAGCTGGGCCCCCTCTCGGAGGCCTTCGAGTCGGTGGAGACCGAGCCAATATCGGGCGCCTCCCTGGGGCAGGTGTACCGGGCCCGGCTGGACGGCGAGGAGGTGGTGATAAAGGTGCGCCGCCCCGGCATAGAGAAGGTGGTGGAGACGGACATAGCCGTGCTACGGCGGGTGCTGCCGGCCGCCCTCTCGTTCGTGGACCCGAACCTGCGGTTCTCGGCCAAGGCCATGCTGGCCCAGTTCATAGAGTCCATCCACGAGGAGATGGACTACGTACAGGAGGCCGCCAACCTGACTACAATCCGCGGCCACATGGAGGGGTACGCCAACGTCATCATACCCTCCGTGTACGGGGAGCGCTCCTCCCAGAGTGTCCTCACCATGGAGTACCTGCCGGGCATAAAGGTTACAGACGTGGAGTCGCTAGAGGAGGCCGGCGTGGACCGGGCGCGCCTGGTCACCGACATACACCGGGTCTTCTTTACCATGCTGCTGCGCCACTCCGTCTTTCACGCGGATCCGCACCCCGGCAACATCTCGGTCACCGCAGACGGGCGGCTCATACTGTACGACTTTGGAATGGTGGGCCGGCTGGACAGGCAGACGCGCCTGCGGCTCATACGGCTGTACCTGGCGCTGGTGGACCGGGACCCGCCCCGGACGGTCAACGCCATGGACGAGCTGGGGATGCTGGCTCCCGGCTACAACCGCTCCGTGATGGAGAGGGCCATCCGGATGACCGTCGAGGCCATGCACGGCCGCAAGCCCGACGAGATGGAGGTGCGGGGGCTCATGGAGCTGGCCAACCGCACCATGAGCCGGTTCCCGTTCTTGCTCCCCAAGAATCTGGCGCTCTACATGAGGATGGCCTCCATAATAGAGGGCATATACAAGACGCACAAGGTGGACTTTAGGTTCGTCCCAGTGCTGCGGGACATACTGGAGCAGGAGAACCTGGCCCGGGACGGCTACATAGAGGAGCTGAAGAACACCCTCCGGCGGGTGGCCGGATCCCTGGACGCGGCCGTCTCGCTGGCCCCCGAGATGCGCCGCTTTCTGGACGAGTACAACTCCAAGAGGCCCGGCCGCTCGCTGCTGGGCGGCGGCATATTCTGCTCGGTGGTCTTCTTCGGATCCGCCTTGGTGTACATGGCCGGGCGCAGCGAGGGGCTCATAGGCATGGCATTATCCTTCATAATGATGTGGCTCTTCGCCCGACGGCGCTAGCCTATGGAGATGTCCCTGCCGGTGGAGGGCACCGGGACGGTTACGGTCAGCACGCCGTCCTGGAGAGAGGCGGGGCACTCGGGCTCCTCACCGCGCCGTATGTGGGCGGGCAGCCTTATGCGCTTCTCTATGTGGTTGGGGCGCTGCGCGTAGACGGCCTCCTGGGCATCGGCATCACGCTTGGCGCCCACGCGGAGGACGCTCCCCTCCAAGTTTACGCGGATCTGGTCCTTGGCAAAGCCGGGCAGGTCCACCACCACCCGGATCTCGTTCTGGTCACGGTATACGTCCACGGGGGGCAGCACGAACCCGTAGAAATCGCGCGTGCGGCCGCTCACCTCCCTCTCCAAGTCCTTTCCCAGAAACTGTATCACCTCGGGCAGGAAGCCGCACCCGGTGCGGCGCCTGGCCTCCTTGGCGGCCTCCCTGGCGGCGCCCCGCATCGTTCCCATGGGTAGGGTGGGGCGTTTTTCAGATATAAACCTGGCGTATTCGGTTCTGGGAATTATATCGCTGAGTAGGCATGCGCTGTGCGCGCAGATCCATTGGAGTATGATACCTGGACAAACACATACAGTACGGTTTTTATGGGGCCTGCGCGCCGAAGCGCGACACGATGCACCGCGCCCGCGGCCTCCGCGTTGACCTGAAGCATCCCCAGGCGCGCCGCATCTCCCGCATACG
>JAEFDA010000135.1 GCA_016126025.1 Nitrososphaerota archaeon
GAACACCCCCCGGACGTCCCCGGCCAGCTCCAGCTCGGCCAGCCGCAGGTACCGCCGGTCCACCCCCGTAAGCGGGACGCCTTCTGCCCTCATCCACTCTATGGCATCTATGACACAGAACGGGTTGACGGGGAGCCGTCGGCTCAGGCCCAGGTGCATGCCCACCGCCCCGGCCAGGCCGCCGGGCTCCACAACTGTGCACTCTATCTGGTCGCGCCCGGCCAGGCGGTAGGCTTCCAGCGTGTCCAGCCCGTCCACCGGGTATAGCGCACCACCGCACGAGGCGACCACCACCGGCCGAGGCGGAGCCTCCCCGGCCCGTATGATATCGGCGGCGGCCCGCACCTGCGAGGCCACCGGTACGGTGACCACCACAGGGAGCGGCCTCAGCCGCCCCGCCCGCACCCTCACACCCCGAAGGCGGCCGACACGGCCCGCCGGGCCCGCGAGTCGGCGCTCCCCTCCACGAACACATGCCGGTACATCTCCCAGGCCTGCGCCTTCATCTCGGCGAACTCGGCCTCGGTCAGGCGGACGCCGGCGGCCAGCCGGCGCAGGTTCAGGTTGAAGTAGTACGAGTCAGACCCCTCTATGGCGGCCCCCGGCACGCCCATGTGCCGGTACGACATGGTGAGCATGTCGGGCAGCCGCCCCCTGCCGTACGCGGACATGGCCGCCGACTTTATCTCGGTGTCGGGGATGGGTATGCCGTACGAGCGGCAGGTGTTGTGTATGGCCCAGCAGGCGTGCTCGGCGGCCTCCCGCATCGAGCCGGCCCCGGCGGCCCGCGAGTACAGCCTCCAGGCGTTCTCCTGCGCCCCCATGGGAAGGCGCAGCTTCTCGCACGTGTTCGAGAAGCGCGATAGCGCCGCATCCGTATTCAGGCCCCCCCGGAAGTACCGCCGCAGGTCGCCGCCCCGGCCCGCCCCCGAATGGGCGGGGGGCGCCGCGTCCCGGGAGCCGACCTCCCGCAGCTCGTACAGGTTGGCCCGCGACTCGCCGGATGTATCCTGTGTGTGGTCGGCGCCGCCCACCACCACCCCGCACCTGGAGCAGACCGTCTCTCCCCCGTCTGTAATGGTCGGCTGATGAGCGCACCACACCCGCATGTCTGGCCCTCTCCTGTTTAGTATTTAACATTGAAACAATATATCATATATAATAAAATGGTTCAATACGGTCGTCGGTTACGCGACCCCGTATCTTTGCCGGGCGTGGGATGGCGTGGCTCGCCGGGGGGATCGGCCACCTATCTCGTATAGGTGACAAACGGCTGTTCGGCGGCAAAGATGCAGCCGTCGTGCATCTGGAACAGGATAACTCTGGTCGTCAGGGAACCGGTCGCTGGGTTCTGGGTGCTATGTATGGCAAAGGTGGTGTCGCCGTCGCTGTGGAGGCCGGCCTCGATCTTGCCCGCAATCAGGGGTGCGGCGACCACCCCGTCCAAGTGGTTGACTCCGCGAGGCCCCGGAAAGATTGCTCCCGTCGGGGACGGAGAACCACCGCTAGGACAGGACTCCCGCCCGGATGAGATCCTGGCCCAGCTGCGGCAGATGCGGGCCTACCTCCGGAGGGCAGCCGGAGCGGTGGCTGGTACTGCCAAGGCGGCGTCCCGGAACGGGGACCTCCCTGAGGAAGCGCTGCGCGCGATCGAGGATCTGGAGGAGCATTCCAAACGGTGCGGCTAGTGAGCGGGACGGCGGTCCCCGTTGTCAGCGCCGCCAGCCCATCGCCCGCAGATGGAACAGTTAGCCAGTCACTCGCAGACGGAGCGGTTTTGGCTAGCATTACCTGCGTTAAGGCGGCAAAAATCCATTACTCGCAGACGGAGCGGAATGCGCGTCTTTGGTACATGGCCTAGGGCGACCATCACTCCAAGCCCAGCTCACAGGTATACGTGACCGACTCTACCGCACCGTCCGGCGTTTCCATTATATTCATCTGACAGGACACGCTTGTGGGCGGTGTCCGGACGGGTTCGCAAACCTCACGGTCGCTTGACGGAGTGATGTAACACACGTCTATCGGTGTGCGTGCAGGAACATCACGACATCCCAGCGGCTGGCCATCAAGCGTCATGATGCTGGAAATAGGACACACCTCAATGATGGCTTCAGGCAGCGGAATGTCGCGCATACAATTTAACTCGTTAGATATCGTAGTGTATTCGTCAGTCAGGTTAGTGATCTCATCATATAGACGCTGGGCTTGGTCGATGTTTTGGGCGTCAAAACGTATCACGTCACTCCTCCTGTCACCATGGAGGTCGGCGAACCTACTATAATCATCAATTGCTTCGTTGCGTGTGGCGTTCACACCGCGCAATTTCTCAACCAACTCTCTTTCACCAATAAAACGCCATTCCGGCTGAATTTCGGGTATAGTGTATCCAAGTGTCGGGAACGGATCCACCGTGTACTCATCACCAAACGCGTACATCAGGTGTGTGCTGTTTGGGTGGTGCTCCAGACCGATGATATGCCCAAACTCGTGGGCCACCACGAATTGCATATACTCGGGGGTGTGATGGACGCGTTCATCCCGACAGTTGTAACGGTACAGGGTAATGTCCATTTCCGCGCCGTTGGTCAGGCAGTCAAGGCACGCTTGGCCCACATGCGAGTGTCGATACTCGTCTAGGTTAATCCAGATAAGCGGGTTTGAACCGTCCACCCAGGCAAACTCCAGCTCCGGGTTGAGCTCCGCCCATACGTTGAATCCGTCATGGATAGCCTGCAACATCTCGGTATGGTTAACGGCGTACACGTCCAACAATGAATTGTTGAAGTCGTATGTGATGACGCATGGGCCCGGATTCGTCGGATCCGCCCCCACCATCATCAACGGAAGGCTGGTTGGCGCCAGCGGGGTGCCGTCCTTTAAAGCTTCAAACGCGCCGGCGCCAACTCGTATTGTTGGTTCGTACATATTGGACAATGTTGCCTGATGGGCTTCGTCGGGCCGGATGATAATCGACATAGAGTCCAGTGCGGGCGCATCGTATTCCTGCCAAGTCATGGTGAAGGCGCATGAGCCGTCGGCAACGCTGATCCCGGCCATGTTCACAGTAAACTTGTTGAACTGTCCGGTAAAGTTGAGAACCAAGGTGTTACTGTCCCGCTCATACACGGCGCTGTCTATCTTGACATCCGTAGTCTGGGCATGCACCGCCTCCACCAAGGCTGCACCAACCAGCATCAGAACACTAACTGTCAGTAATATGGTCAGCATCCATACATCCCCCGGAATGAACCTCCCCCCTCCCAAGTTTTCTGGGGTCGGGCCATCTCGGGATTGGTGGAGCCCATGGTGAGAGGATGATTATTTTTTGTATTAATGTTTTGGGGATCTGGCAACTGGGAAGTTAGCGAGTGGTGAGAACCTCTGGGAAAAACGGGTGGCGGTTGGGAAGGGGTGGGGGTGGTAGGTGCCGCCCGCCCCCGGCTCGTTCAGCATAGATGGTGGGACCGGTGAGATTCGAACCCACGACCTCTAGCACCCCAAGCTAGCATCATGGCCAAGCTAGACGACGGTCCCGCAGTATTTTGCGGCTGCGGCGACTGTTAAGTTGGTGTGTGATGGGATCTGGTGTTAAGCGTGTGTGATGGATCATCAGCAGCCAGGCAACGCCTGACCATACCGCACACATTCCTCAAGTGTTGGGTCAACACCCACAAGCTGTATGATCAACGGATCTACAACAATTTCACCGATCCTGTTAATTCCAGTTACCACCCCATACACCGTTATTATATCACCATCAACAACCCGGCCACCATCAACAAGTCTATCCCCATCAATCACCACACGAGTGGATCCATGCCACCAGAGAACCGTATTTCCGCCGCCTACTGTTATCGCCTCACCTGACAACCTTACAGGCGGCGAATCATACTTCTCCGGGTACCTCCGTATGTCTGTATATATATCCCGAAGGTCTACCGCCTCATCTACAACTGTCCGCATTTTCAGTTCCCGCTCGGCTGCCCGCTCGCCTGCAGGCACAATTACCAGTTGATAATAGATAACAGAGAACACCATAAAACCTACCAACACGGCTACCACTATCAGGGGTATCTTGTACCGCTTACGCATGTTGGGCCGCCCACCATCCACAATCTTGCATGTTGGAGCCTCTACACATCCGTTGTATATTAACGGGACTGTTATAATGACCTGACGTTAAGGGATTGACCTAGCCGGTGACTCGCACATTATCTCACGTACTCGCCAATCTGCAATTCGCTTAAGGCGCTTGAGGTTCACACGTACCCTAAAGTCCTCACCCAATGTGGGGGCATCTCGGCCAGCCAGCCAGATGGTGTGTTTTGTGTCAGGGTTGTATCGGTCTTGAAGCTGGCCATTCGGTATACAGACTACAATAATCTTGTTGAGTCCATAGCCTGGTTTGAGATCTCGGTACACGTACTTGGCTAGGATGGTCACCGTTTGTAACGTGCGGCCCTCGCTCTCTATGGTGGTCCCAAGCAGGCCAGTTACGTCTACTGGGTGATTTGCCCGTATCATGCGCACCAGCATAGTAGATGTCTGGGCCATCTGGATGGTCGCCGTGGTGTTGTTTTTCTTTTCGGCTTTGGCGTCCACCATCCAGCCAAGACGGCCTTTAGACTTCAGGCCGTAGCAAGTAGACAGGCGGTCCCTCCACCGGCACCCCATCCCTCGGACTTTACAGGGGTTCCCATCCCTTGGAGTCTTTACAGTCGCCGCCATTCAACCGATTTATATGCCACCGCATGGTCGGTGTAGCATGGACAAACCTGATGATGCGGAGGGTGGTGTGCATGACTACACGCCGGTATTGGGCGAGGCGATAGTGGAGGTACTTGGCAACGAACAAGAGTGCCTTACTACAGACCTCATTCTAGAGTATATACAGCCAACCGCAGACGAGGATGCCACATGGCCTGCTGAGTGGGATCGCCGGGACACGCCACGGGCAAAACTGTACGGTGACCGGTGGTGGGAACGACTAGACGAGTATGATCGTTTAAGGGCGTTGGAGAACGTGCTGGAGAAACTGGTGTTAGATAAGGTGCAGTTGGAGTTGAACAATATGCCGGTGATACTGGTCTGTGAGCAGAAGGATTCGGGGAATGGTGCAGAGCCCTGCTACAGCCTAAAAGAACTAGAGCACGTCAAACAGGCTGTGAGGCAGTAGGTCATCCCCTCCTTTCCCACCCTCCTTTCCCAACCGCCACCCGTTTTTCCCAGAGGTTCTCACCCCTCGCTAACTTCCCAGTTGCGGATCTGGCGGCCTTGTCCAAAAAATCCGGAGTCACTGGCAATATTCAATTAGCAAATCCCGACGCCCGCCGGGCGGCGGCCTGGACGGCCGAAAGGTACTATGCTCGGAGGATCGCCGCCCCGCCCAATGAGCAAAAGACAAAATCAAGGCAGACCAACCCCAACCACACCAGAAGCAAGAACAATCCCGGCGGGAGGAGGAACTACCCCAAGACGGACTGGCCCAGGTACAACAAGGGCCGCCGCGCCGAGGGCCAAAGGTACGTCCGGTGGATGCCCCGGATGGCCTACACCGCACGCGAGATCCTGGGCATAGCGCCGGGCACGCGCGACGGGCGCGTGTCAGCCATACTGGTGCCCACCCTCGCGCGAAGAGAGCCTCTCCTATTGGGGCCTGATCAAGCACTTTGACAGGCATCCAGATGACCTGGAGCTGTGCGGGCTGTCCAGGCCATACTGCAGATCATGGTGCCAGCTCCGCATATCGGAGATAGATCCCACAGTGCCGGTGTGCGCCGCGACGGTCACCCCCGGAGACGCCAGCGATTCGCCGTACCCGCGCCTGATGGTGGAGACGCTGCCGGAGGGCGACGGGGACGTCCTGGCCGACGCGGCCTACGGCGGTATCAAGAACTGCAACGCCATCCGGGACAGCGATCAGAGGGCGATCATCGACTCCAAATCCAACGCCATCATCAAGTTCAAGGCCCGCGCCGCGATGCTGAGGTTCCGCGAGGCCCACCCGGGGACCTTCCACCGGATGCTGCGCCTCCGGAACAATACCGAGAGCGCTTTCTCGTCTATGAAGGCGCGATTCGGCGGGGTGGTGCGCGCCCTCAGACAAAACACCCAGCCGGTGGAGCTGCCGTCGATGTGCATCTGCTACCATATGTCAATATGACAACATGGCCTTCGCCTGGAGCCGCGCCGCGGGGGCGGCACCCCCGCGGCTATGGGGGGGCTGCGCACGACTGCCAGTGGACCACCATTAATGACGGGCTGGCGGGCAGCGGGAACGTGATCCGGCGTCTGCCCCGCGCCTTCCTGCCGGTAAGCGCCTCCGCAGGCACTAGGGAGGGTCGTCAATTTTGATTTTTTGGACAAGGCCGGATCTGGCGCCGATGAGTCTTGGCGGCCCCTCTGTTCGTCAGGCCACCATGATTTACCACTTTGATGCGGCGAAGAATACTATCATATTGGTCAGCTTTTGCAGCGGGGCATAACAACAGCCAAACTAGCGCGCCCCGCGGACGCCCGCCCTCAAGATCCCGGCGGTCCCTTGGCGTTCCTTACGTATATGACCGCATTCTGGATGACCGTCAGTAACCCGTTGCCAGATCCTCCTATCTGGAGACTTGATGCATAATTAGCCGCAAGGCGGTCCGGTGAGTGACCGCAGGATCTAGGCAGCCTCTCCCGGCACGGATGGTCATGAGAACCCTCGAGATCATGTCAAAGAATGCTCGCGCGTCAGGATGATCCCGGCGTGTCCCTCCAGCAGTTTGATTTTTTGGTGCGAGATGTCGAAAAGGCCTGCCCCGGGGCCAAACGAAAGAGGCTTGACCGGCCGGGCTGCTGAAGGGGACGGGCTCCTCTGGGGGGCCGCAGGAGGCCTGCCTCACAGGATGCCGCTTGGTTTCTAATTACGGATCGTGCCTCGGGACGCGACGCGCCAGCATACCCACAAGGTTGACACTAGGGCGGCCAGGGGCGCGGCCCACGCGGCCAGCGCATGTGCGTGGGGGGCGGGGTCCCCCATCTCCGGCGTGCCCCCGTGTGGCGGTATGGTGCCCGAGGCGGTCCCGCCCCACAGGTTGTGCACCAGTATGGCGCCGCCGCCGGGCCCCACACTCGCCGCACACCACACCGCATGGCACTCGCCGCCGTACTCGTACCACTCGCCGCGCACGGTCAGGCCGCCCACCGTCCCGAACTCGTACGGCACCCGAAACTGCACGGTCTCGGGGCCGGTCCGCCGCACCTCGGCGGTATCGTATCCCGTGTGTATCCTCTCGGTGCGGGATACGTCAAAGCCGAACGGCGCCACGAACTGCCGGGTGTGGGGGCCGGCCGACAGCCGGAACGTGTGGTGCGCCCCAAACTCCAGCGCC
>JAEFDA010000068.1 GCA_016126025.1 Nitrososphaerota archaeon
GGACAGCCTTATCTCGTATACGCCGTTTTTGGAGAACGGCGCCCTGCCAGACACGGTAATACTGCGGGAAGCAGGCATGATGGCCGTACTCAGCCTGTACTATTTTACTCTTGTTTGGTTGCTGCGCTGCTGCGCGCGTGACCCGCGATGGGCGCGTTGCAAGTAGACCTGCAGCGGGAACAGGGGCCGGACCAGATATCCGGAACGGCCGGATATCATACATTCCGGACTTCATACCCATACTATGGGTCCAGATGCAACTGTCCAATGGCCGTTTCACGGTTCAGGACATCTTTGGTTTTATGTCCACGTCGGCTGCCCACGTTTCCAGTCTTGACGGATCTTGGGGGGCGGTATTCTGCTCTGCACACCACCAAGCCGTGTCCAGATGCCGGAAAGAGACGGCGTGATGGCCTAGAGGACTCTGGATACCGTCCCCTGGAGGTGTTCGCGGGCGGGTTCGTGAGTCCGGCTCCGGATACAAAGCTGCCTCTTATGGAAGACATGCCCCATGGCGTGTCCAATGTCGCAGACCACGGACAACGGTGGCACGCTGGCGTAGGTGCTGGAAGCGCTGGCAGGAGTCGCAGCGGAGTTGTGCCGTCTATGGACATTCATTCGAGCGCCATACGTGCCTAGGATCTGGACGGCGCCGGGCTGGACTCCCCGTTTCTGGAGGCTCAAGCAGCCAGCCGGGCGTCTCCTGGCTCGGGGCAGTTCATTTGTGTTATGTTATTATTGATAGTATTAATACTATTGATACTACTATAGTATGTTTGATATTCTAAACCACCAAGAACATGCAATGAAAATACGAGAAATGCTCGTGGAACTGTACCGCAAGGCGCGGGCCGATGTCAGGTACAAACCCCAGCCGTACGCCCGGTGGGATGCCGAGTACGCCCGGAGGCTCTCTGCGTCGTTCGGCGTCAAGATAACGCTGCGCGCCGGCCGCTCCAAGCGACGTGGCGGCACGCTCGCGATAATTACCGAGTGCGATCGCAAGACCGGGGAACAGGCCACCAGGTACGAGATCACCATATACGAGAATCAGCCCGGCAACTTGGAGCACGAGATCGCGCACTTCATCCAGTTTGGGATGTTCGGCAGGGAGTGCCTGATGGACCGCAGAAACTACGCCATAGAGGAGATAAGGGCCGAGTCCACGGCATACATCATATGCATGATGTCCGGGAACCGTTCCCGCGAGGCCAGGTCAGTGCCATACGTGCGCCGGTACATGAAGGATGCCGGGGTCGACCCCCGCTCACTCATACCGGAGATCGAGGACCGGGTGGCAGAGTTTCTGCGGCACGGTATCATGCCGCCCGCATACTCTCCCATAGTGCAGGCGCCCCGGTTCAGGTACGGCAGGTGCGGCAGGCGTCTGCGCCATGTATTTGAGCTGGGCGAGGGCGCCTGCAGGTGTATACGGTGCGGCCATGAGGCGCACGGCCTGCTGGTGCGCATGTACGGGGAGCCGGCCCCCGTCGTTGCGTGACGGGCGCATTCTGTGATTTTTGGATGTCCGCCGAACCGCCGCGCCACACGTACGATTTTTAACGGGCATAGCCGTAGACACATGCGATGGGCAAGGACACCATGGATGCGGAGACGGCTCACCAGGACGACGAGTCGGGGGCGCAGGACGAGACGCGGCCGGTGGCCAAGGCGGATGCGGCCGAGTCGCTGACCAACCCCGACTACAACCGACTCAAACTGTACAAGAAGGGAGTCAACCTCATGGCAGATGAGAAGCTGGAGGATGCCTGCGAGGTGTTCGAGCAGGCCCTGAGGATAGACCCCGGCAGTGTAGACACGCTGTTGAAGCTGGGATATGCCCGGTTTCACCTGGACCAGTACGCCGACGCGCTGAAGGCCTACGATCGAGTCCTGGAGATAGACGTAACCCATCCGGAAGCGTGGAACCTCAAGTCGCTGGTGGACTACGAACAGAAGAACTACTCCAAGGCCTTGGATGCGGTGGAGAACGCCGTGGAGTCGGATCCCAACTACGGGATGGCCTGGTACAACAAGGCCTGCTACCTGTCGTTGCTCAACCAGGTGCCCGAGGCGCTGGAGGCGCTCAAGCGGTCCATAGAGATAGACGTGAAGAACGCCCGCAAGGCCGTCAAGGACCGTGACTTTGTCAACGTGCGCATAGAGGAGGGGTTCCGGCGGATAATAGAGGTGGTGGTGCTCGAGTCCATCAGGCAGGGATACCACACCCTGGGCTCGATTGTCTGGACCACCTTCCTGAACAAGGTCGACACCGAGGAGGCCCTGACCAAACTGCTGGAGAAGGGTCTCATCACCCGGCACGAGAAGCGCGAGGGGTTCCACCGCATACCCACGTACGATCTGGCCAAGACGCTGGCCGAGAGGGTTACCGTAGAGAAGAAGGGCTTTCTGGGGCTGACCCGCAAGCGGGTGACCGGTTCGGTGCAGATCTTTCGCATGCTGGGCGAGTCGGTTCAGGTGGCCAAGACATCCATCGAGGGGGAAGATATCAAGAACACGATATCCAGCTTTGACGCCTTCATAGATCCGAAAAAGTGCGGCCCGGTGATGATAGAGCAGTTCTTCGAGGAGCACCGGGACATCCGGCTCTGGAGGGTGAGGCTGGAGCACCGGGGCCAGGAGTACCTGCTGGAGCACAAGGAGCGGATGCTGGCCACCATGGAGAACATAGGCGTAGCGGTTACCCGCAAACTCCGCGACGACTACGACTATTCGGCCGACAGGTCCCAGTAGTTGGCGTCCGGCTGCTTCTCAACGGGTTTGTCCAGATCCCTCCACTCCTTGAACGATCTGACGTACAGGCGAGTGCGGTCCATCCCCGCAGTCCTGAGGGCGTAGTACGCCAGCCCCGAGAGGGTTCCGACGCTGCCGCAGTATGTGATGATGTGGGAGTCGGACCTGATGCCCCTGTTCTCGAATATGCGGCGCATCTCCTGCGGATCCCGGAGTATGCCGTCGCGGGATGCCAGCATGCGGTACGGGATGTTCATGGCGCCGGGGATGTGGTGCTCCAGATAGTTGAGCCGCTCGCGGTTGTCCAAGAGGATGGTGTCGGGATTGGGCGACTCCAAGTCCCCGTGCGTGGCCAGTATGTCGTCGTTCATTACCGGATTGTAGGCGGCGGCGCTGGCGTCGGGTATTGCGTTGTCGGTCTCCAGTCCCAGCGATGACCACTGGCTGTATGTGTTCTCCAGCAGGGACACGGTGTGGTGGCCCATGTGCTCGAGGGTCCAGGCGACCCGGGAGGCCAGGGCCCCGAACGTGTCGTCGTATATGACCACCTCGGTCGCCCGGTCTATTCCCAGCGAGCCGGCCAGCCTGGCCACCGTCTCCGGCGAGTCGTCCTTGAGCAGGGTGCGCAGTGGCAGGTTCATGGCGGTAGGTATGTGGCCGGCCTTGTACTCGGCGGGCATCCGGACGTCCACCACCTTGAGGCTCCTGTCGCGAATGCCGGATCTGACCTCGTCCACGTCGGAGACGATTCTCCTCACGCGGCGCACTCTCCCCTGCCGGTCTTGGTGTGGTAGCTGGAGTCGCTGCCAAAGTCGGCGTAAAAGTCGGGATCCTCATCCATGGTGGGCGGGGTGGTCAGCGGGGACAGCATGTTGCGGATCTCCGGTATGGTGGTGTCATCGCCGTTCATCACCACCCGGTGTATCCAAGATTTGAGGTCGTCCCGCGGCTGTGCCCGCTCCCGGAATATCTCTATTATGCGGAGTATGACCGGGATGACGCGCTTGGCGGGGACCCGCAGTATATTCTGGCCAAGGACGGCCTCTGCGTCGGCGCGGCCCCCCAGCGAGAGCATGTACGAGGGGTACATGTCATGGCCCATGCGGCCCCCTCCGCCGTAGAATCCTATGGTGGCTATGCCGTGCTGTCCGCACGAGTTGGGGCAGCCGCTTATCTTTATGGACGAGGTGCGGAGGGCATCGTCGTTGTCCAAGTCCCGTGACAGAAACTCCCTCTGGATTTCCTTGGCGAGGCGGTGGGAGTTGGTCAGGGCCAGGTTGCAGGAGGTGGTACCGGAGCATCCGATGGGAGTGGCCATGGTGAGCGCCCCGGACTTGGCCAAGCCCGCCTCCAACAGCCGGGAGTAGAGGGGAATGAGGTCGTCCTCGTGTATGTATCTCATGGCTATGTTCTGGTTGAACCCAATCCGGCCCGTTCCCTCCGAGGAGTACTCCTGGATTATCTCCGACAGGGCGCGCAGCTGCGTGGAGGTGATGTCGCCGGCCTCCAAGCCCACGAATACGGTGTGGTACCCGTCCTGCTTTTGCGCGAACGTGTTGGACTTTAGCCAGCGGGCGTATCCGGCCGGTGTCTCGCCGGTGCGATGTGATATGTGGACACGTCTAGTTATCTCCGGTATGGGCGGCTCGACAGGCATCTTCACCACCACCGACTGGGTGGCCCGTACCACGTCGCGCTCCTTGAGTACCAGATTGCGGAACTTGTCCCAACCCATCTGGTTGACCAGATAGCGAAGGCGGTTCCGGGCCAAATTCTTGCGGTTTCCCAAGCGGTCAAACAGCCTGACCACGGCTATGGACGTGTACAGTATGTTCTCTTCGGGGGTAAAGTCCTCCAGCTGGTGGGCCACGTACGACTTGTTCCCCAGCCCGCCGCCCACGAACACGCGGAAGCCCCTCTGGGTGCGGCCGTCCACGGTTCTGGTCTGGGGTATCAGACCTATGTCGGCTATGCGGGCCATTCCGTGCTGCTCGCAGCACGAGTAGGTGAACTTGAACTTGCGGGGGAGGTTCTGGTTGAGGGGGTTCCGTATGAAGAACCGGGCTGTGGCCTGCGCGTACGGGGTGGCGTCAAAGACCTCGGCGGGGCAGACCCCCGCCGTGGGACTGCACATCACGTTGCGGATGGCGTTGCCGCACGCCTCCCGGCTGGTGAGGCCCACCTCGGCCAGCCCCCGGAGCACTTCTGAGACGTCCTCTAGAACGACCCAGTGGAGCTGTATGCTCTCCCGGGTGGATATGTGGGCGCTGTTTATGGAGAACTGCTCGCTCAGGTCGGCGATCCTTTCCAGCTGGGACGGATGCACTTGGCCGGCGGGCATCTTGATGCGTATCATGGCGTAGTCGGAGGTCATGCGGGTGCCGTATGCCCCGTGCTGCAGCCTGTACCGCCGGAACATGTCTTCGGGGTATTTTCCCTGGCGGAACTCCTTCACGGTCTGGGCAAAGGCGTCGGCCTCCTCCATGCGGGCCAAGTTCATGACGGGCACGGGCGACTCGCGCCGGGCGTGGGTCGTCTGGGGGCGGCTCATGATAGTACAAATGGCATACGCCATTATAAATATGCAATGAAGCTGGCAGTTTTGGGATGGCATAACGAGACACGGGCTTGGTTCTGCCACAAGGTGACGAATGTTAGCTCGTTATGGAGGAGTGGGTGACGAAGTCTGTCGTTGCTAAATATGTCAATTCTCATGTTAGGCACATTAGTCTCGATCGGCCTTTACTTAAAACTAATCTTGAGTTCATACGGTTTGTAGTTGATATTTTTTAGTAGTTTTTGTATGTGCCTTAACATATCCTTGTTGCTATAGTGGCGAGCGAAAGTTCGTTCAGACTGAAGCCCCCAAATCGAAACTAATAATGATCCCCCCCAACGCTGGTGCGGCATGGACAAAACAAAGCGGGAAGATCTGGAGAAAGCGTACAGGAAAGAGAGAAGAATTCTAGGATCCTGTGCAATGTTGTCATCACGTATTATCGGACTGTGAGATTCAAGTCAGACATGTTCAAATTTGCGCATCGGAAGGCGGCGGCACTCTGCACGAATTAATGATCGATGCTATAGTGACATCTGCTAACATTCACAACCCCACCAAGTAACTAATCCTGCCAACCATTCCGCCTCGCCTATGTACAGCCACAAACCACCAAAGAACAGTATGAAGAAAACCATCATGAATATCCTCATATTCCTATTGTTCCTTCTGGCATCCCTCCTCCATGGATTGCGCATGTCTCGCTCGTGTTCTGCAACCATCGTCTCTCTCTTTAGCCGTTCCTTGAGCTCCGCCGTCTCGCGCGCCCCTGGCCGGTTCTCTATCTTGTAAATTATGGCATGGCCTATGCCCCAACTTCCGCCCGTTAGGGGTATGGTATACACCCACTCGGATTCCGGCCTGGCAAGCACTAGAAACACCGTTACCCCGGCGGACACCAACAGTGAATAATGATGTTTCCAAACCATACGTAGTCTTATCCCGCACCATCTCTGGCTATATATAACCAACTTGCGTATCTGGCTATAACATCCTAGTGACCTACTGGGCGTATGGGCGCCGATAGCCGTCCGTGTACGCAGGCAGTAATGTAGGGGCTGCTGTAGCCATGCCGCCTACAATGGTAATGCAATGGCAACCAAACAACGCTACGCAGATGTCGCATGCCCGAGTCCGGCCTTGCGCCAGCAGAGTAATATTGGCCTGCCACCCAATATGCCCGTGAAGATTCTGGTGGACGAGATGTGTGAAAACTGGGTCGAGACACTCCGGCTCGAGGGGCACGACGATGTGCGCAGCGTGAAGAATCTCCGTTCAGAGGACGTCATACAGAAGGGCTACCGCTCCGTACTGGAGTACGCCTACGAGAACGACATGGTGCTGGTTACGAGGAATTCTAAATTCGGCAAGGATCCGGCGACAAGAAAGATTCAGTTCGTACTGCCGAACGCATATCTCTTTAAAATAGCACTGAAGAAGCTCACCGAGTACGGCGGCCCTGCGAAAGAGGGCAACGGCGCGGAATCTTCAAGCGATGCCGTGAAGGTTATGGTAGACCAAATGTATGATGGGTGGGATTACAGGCTCAGGATTGAGGGATATGACGCGTACAGCGCAAAGAAGACTATCCGCCGCAACGAAGACAAAATTGATGACGATTACCCCATGATTACCTATGCGCGGGAGAAAGGCATGATAATCATCACGAATGATGGCCGGGTCGGCCAAGATTGCAGGAAGGCGGGTATACGATGCGTGGTGCTGGACGATGAGGATCTCTATGGCATAGTCAAGGGACAACTAGCCGACCTGGGCAGAGCCAGGCAGGGCCGGTCCTGATGGGCGTCAATGGATGGTTGGCCGTACGATGACTCAATAGACTTAATCCGAAATTAGCCTGATAGCCCAGCCGACATCTTCATTTGGCACCTGATGCCTACAAACG
>JAEFDA010000067.1 GCA_016126025.1 Nitrososphaerota archaeon
GGAGCGGCATCTAAAGTAGCCATATATGATCTGCGGCTCGAATATCTCCTGAACCACGTTCTTCATTGCATGGTATATTTTTTGGTGATCCTCTTCTTGTTTTTGACCTGCGCGGCCACGCACGCCCCAGCCCAGCTTGAAGAGCGACTTCTCATCCACCTCCTTCCAGACCATGTTGTAGTCTATGTCGGATATGATGGTCGCTCCGTACGTGACGCGGGGCGGCGCCACCGGTTTGATACTGCTGCGGGGCAGGCCACCTCTTGGGGCGCCGCCGGAGGGCCGCCGCCTGTTTTCCAGCATGTCGCGCCACTCAGAGAGCAGCGCCGCGCGGTCGGTCATCAGCATGTTCATTGTGCTTAATCCGTCGAACATATCCTTACAATAGAACATGCCTGGCACGTACACACCGCCGTCGGTAGCCAGCCGGTTGATATAGTTGGAGTTGATGGCCGCGCCGCCGCACAGTATCGGGATGTCCATGCCGCGTTCCCGCGCATGATCCACAAAGTGCTTCATCTCCCGGGACGTATTCACCAGCAGGGCCGAGAGGCCGACGGCGTCGGCGTCCACCTCCTCTATCTTTTCCAAGAACTTTTGCAGCGGCACCTGCTTTCCTAGGTCATACACGGTGTAGCCGTTGTTCTGGAATATCGTCTTTACCAAATTCTTCCCAATGTCGTGGACGTCTCCGTACACGGTGCCCAGCACCAGCCGCCCCTTGCTGGCTCCCTCCTTTTTGACCAGGTACTTTTCCAGCTCCGAGACGGCCGCCTTCATGCACTCGGCCGACTTCAGCACGAAGGGCAGTATGAGTTCGCCGGCCCCGAACATGTCTCCCACGGTCTTCATGGCCGGGAGCAGCGATCCGTTCAGCGTGGCGATGGCCGCCTCGTGCGTGAGGCGGGGTTCCATGTCTATGGAGGCGGTGCGGCCGTCGTCGCGCACGGTGGGGTTCTCTATGTTGTCGGCGATGGCCAGCACCACATCCCGCTCTATGCCTTCCTTTAGCTGGTTTATGATCCGATAGTTGGCGCGCCTTTCGGCGGGCCAAGACGGGTCTACAGCCGGTTTCGGGGCGCTGCCGCCCCCCTGCGTATCCGCGCCGGCGCACCCTTCGAGCAGCGCGGTGAGCGCGCCGGGAGTTTTGTTGAAGATCAGATCCTCGGCGGCGTCCCGCAGTCGCTCCGGGACATCCGGGTACGGAATCAGGTCGCGAGGGTTTGCTATCACGCAATCGAGCCCGGCCCGTATGGCATGATACAGAAACACCGAGTTTACTATGCGGCGGGGGTATGGGTCCAGCCCGAAGCTTACGTTGCTCAGCCCCACCACTGTATAAGAGCGAGGAAACTCCGCCTTTATGAGCTCGATGCCCCGTATGGTCTGCACAGCCGAATCGGCAAACTCCTCCTGGCCGGTAGCCAGCGTGAATGTGAGCGGATCAAACACGTACTGCCACTCTTGTATGCCATACTCTCGGCCGCGCTCCACCATGAGCCTTGCGGTATCCAACTTTTCAGCGGCGGTCTTGGCCATGCCTCCGGGGCCTATGCACATGGCCACGGCGGGCACGCCGTATCTGGCCATCACCGGAGCCAGGCCAGAGAACCGGCTCCCGTCGCCCTCCAGGTTTATCGAGTTTATGACCGGCCTGCCGGGGATCTGGCGTATGGCTGCCTCCACCACCGACGGATCCGTCGAGTCTATCACCAGCGGCGTATCCAGCTCCAGGCTCAGCCTCTTGACCAGCGCCACCATGGTCTCCAGCTCGTCGTCCCGCTCGGTGGTGGCCACGCAGACGTCTAGGCAATGGGCGCCGGCATCGGACTGCTCACGAGCCAGTCCGACCAGTCCCTCGTAGTCGTCGGCCAGCACCATCTTCTTCGCCTTGCGGGATCCTTGGGCGTTGACCCGCTCGCCGATTATGAGCGGGGGTGGAGACTGCTTCATGTCGACTACCTTGAAGGCCGAGCTGATCAGCGGCATTGCCTTTGTGGTGGTCGGGTTGTTTATAATTGAAGTATCGGAGCGGGCTGGACACTCCGCGTATTGTTTATTAGCACGTCTCCCAACGGCGCCTCAATGGCCAAGTACAAGTGCCCCTATTGCGGCTCCGAATTCGATACCGCCGAAGAACTCTCCAAGCATATAGACAGGGTCCACCACGGCTCTGGACTGCTGGAAGGCGACACGAGAAAATATTGAGAGCGTTTGTTGAGGCGGCACTGGACCTCAAGGACATACTCCGGCAGGGCTGGGTGGATGCCGGGATGGAACGCCCCGAGTCGGTGGCCGATCATTCGTACGCTGCCAGTGTCATCGCCATGCTCATCTCCGACAGCGCCGGGCTGGACACCGGGCGAGTCGTTAGGATGGCGCTGCTGCACGACATGGCCGAGGGCATAACCGGCGACATAGTGCCGGGCAGCATGGATCCAGCAAAGAAGCGTAATCTGGAGCAGGATGCGATGGATCGCATATTGGATGGTCTGCCCGGGCCGCTGAAGGATCTGTACAGGGCGGCATGGCAGGAGTACGTCTCCGCCCTGACGCCCGAGGCCCGTCTGGTGCACGATGCCGACAGGCTGGAGATGGGGCTTCAGGCGCATCGCTACCGCAGCAGGCTGGACGCGGTGACCCTGGAGTCGTTTCTGGAGTCGGCACACGCCGGCCTAGAGAGGGGCAGGGCGGCAGGCATCATACAGGGGGGACCGTAGCATGGACAAGGACGAGCTGATACAGGCCCAAACCCAGGTGATCGGCATACTGTTTGAGGTGGTAAAGCGCATGAGCGAAAACAGCACCTTGGACGAGGAGTATGTCACGCTGGCCCTCTCGGGGGGGAGCGCCGACCGCATGAGCGAGATCCGAGATGCGCGCCAGCAGAACGCCGATGTGATAGCGCGTCTACTCCGGCAACTAGAGGCGTGAGTCGGAGCCGTCCAGCCGGCGCTTCAGGTTTTCATTCTCCTTCCGAAGGCGGTCGTTTTCGGCCCTCAGCGACTCGGCGTTTCCGCCGGTGTACAGGGGGTGCCCGGGGGGAATCACGGTCCTGCCCTCCAGCAGCCCGGCCGCCCGGCGCCGGTATGCCTCCCCGAACTTCTCCAACTGGGCGCGTGCCATCTGGTCGCCGTACCGCCGGGGCGTCTCCTCCGGCAGCCCCAAGCGGGCCAGTGCCAGCGGCGGCAGCCGGGGGAATCCCAAAGCCATGTGTGGAACGTCGGGATCCAGGCCGTACAGCCCCCTCAGGTGCCTCTCCACATGCGGGTCCATGCCCGCCCCCAATACAATGGCATATTTTTGCCTTGCCGTCTGGGTCACCCCCGCTAGACCGGGGAATTCCCAGAGCCGAGATGTAGCGGCGCTTGGAACCCGCAATGCATCATGGACGGCGCATCGGGAGGCGGCGGACGCAACGCATAGTTGGGCATCCACGTTCCCAAGACAATCCGACCATCCGTTCCTGCGGGGCATGCCCCCATACTGCGACGCGATCGGTCAACGTACCGCTACACCGGCAACAAAAACATTTGACAAGCGGGTGATAATACCCATATCGACACCATCTAGCAATGAACGAGAACGAACCCAGCATAATGGGCAAACACGTCAACGACATGTACGGTTCCCGCGTCGGCAAGGCCGTCGGCACCACGACCGACATAGACGGCACCGTAGTCACCGTGGGGGTCGACTGTGGGTACCGCGGCCTCATGGAGATACCATTCGAGCATCTGGTGGTCCAGGAGGACTCCATTGTGTATGTACCGCAGTGGAGGCTGGAATCGCAGAAGATACTCCGCGAGAAGGGACTCCTGATACGCCGCCTGCGGGCGCTCCACATAATACTCTCGGAGAGCGGTCGCATGAGGGACGACTCCGAGTCGGTGCGCCGCGGATACGAGGAGAAGCTGTCTACCATAAACGGGTCTGAGTACACCGTGCGCGAGACGTTGGCCGCCAGGATGGCCGAGCTCCACGAGCAGATGAAGGTCGCCAAATCCCTCCGCTTTGATGCCACCATCCAGTACAAGAGCAGCGAGATACTGGAGTCCGACTACAAGGTTGTAAAGGCCAGTACCAGCGAGATACTGGAGCGCATAGAGTACGAGATCAGCGAGATAGGCAACATGCAGGGAAGGCTGGAGGAGTTGGCCAGCGAGGAGTCGCAGATATACGACAGCATCCCGCAAGTCGAGGCGCCGGTAGCGGCTCCCCCCGAACCGGAACCCGAGGCCATCCCAGAGCCGGAACCTGAGGCCATACACGAACCGGAACCTGTGACCATACACGAACCGGAACCCGAGGCCATCCCAGAGCCGGTTCGGGAGCCCGAGCCGACGGCCATACCGCCCGAGGTTCCGGTGGCGCCACCCGCCCCTGCCTACAACATACCAGAGCCGCCTCCCGCTCCTCCAAAGAGCGACTGGCTGGCCAGGATGACCTCCCAATAGATTTTTTGATGCCGGCAGCCCCGGCGATTTCTTAATATCGGTGCGTCCTGTCACCCACATCATGGAGGCGTACCATACCAACCTGGGCAACCACGATACCTCGGTGCGCGAGGCCGCCACACACGACTATGTCCGGTTCTGGGACGGGGAGGCGCGGCACCTGCATTGGTTCGAGCCTTGGAGCCAGACACTGTCTTGGAATCCCCCGTTCGCCCGCTGGTTCGTGGGCGGAACCACCAACATGTCGTACAACGCACTGGACGTGCACCAGGAGACCCGCTCCGACAAGCCGGCCATATACTGGGAGGGGGAGGACGGTTCGACTCGCACCATAACATACGGCGAGATGTACCGTATGGTGTGCCGCCTGGCCAACGCGTTGGAGGGCCTGGGTGTCAAGAAGGGCGACCGCGTCACGCTATACATGCCCATGGTACCCGAGCTCATAGCATCCATGCTGGCGTGCGCCCGCATCGGGGCGGTCCACACGGTGGTCTTCTCGGGGTTCAGCTCCTCGTCACTGGCCGACCGTATAAACGACTCTGGATCCGGTGTCCTGATAACCGCCGACGTCGGGTACAGGCGCGGTGGCAGTATAGACCTGGCCCGGACTGCCAAGGAGGCATTGGACAGGACCCCCTCCGTGCGGCATACCGTGGTGCTGAACCGCGCCGGACCTGCGCCGCACGGCTGGATACCTTGGAGCGACATGATGGAACACCCGGACTCGCACCGCGCGGCAGCCGTCTCCTCGACGGATCCGCTCTTCATACTGTACACTTCGGGCACCACCGGCAAGCCCAAGGGCGTGCTGCATGGCACCGGCGGCTACATGACGCACGTACACTCCACGTTCGGATGGGCTTTTGACATCCGGGACGGCGACGTCTACTTTTGTACCGCCGACGTGGGGTGGGTGACCGGACACAGCTACGTTGCGTACGGCCCCCTCCTGTGCGGCGCCACACAGATCATGTACGAGGGCGTCCCCGACTACCCGGACGCCTCCCGGCTCTGGAAGATAATAGAGCGGTACGGGGCCACAATCCTGTATACGACCCCCACCGCCCTGCGAATGCTCATCAAGTACGGCGATAAAATCCCCCGGTCGCACGACCTCTCCACGCTGAGGCTGCTGGGGAGCGTGGGCGAGCCCATAAACCCCGAGGTCTGGAGGTGGTACCACGACACCATAGGCGGGGGGCGGTGTCCGGTGATCGACACGTGGTGGCAGACGGAGACCGGCGGGATGCTCATCTCGGCCCTGCCGGGCATCGAGTCGCTGCCGCTGAAGCCCGGATCCGGGACCCTGCCGATACCGGGCGTGCAGATGGAGGTGGTGGACGAGGAGGGCACCCCGGCGGCGCCCGACACCAAGGGGTACCTGACCATACGCAACCCCTGGCCGGGCGTGATGCTGACGCTGTGGGGCGACGACCAAAAGTACCGCGACACCTACTGGAGCAGGTTCCCCGGCCGGTACTACCCGGGCGACTATGCCAAGGTGGACGGGGACGGCTACCTGTGGCTGCTGGGCCGCGCCGACGACATACTCAAGGTGTCGGGACACCGCATTGGAACGGCGGAGCTGGAGAGCTGCCTGGTGTCGCACGAGGCCGTAGCCGAGTCCGCCGTGGTGGGGGTACCCGACAGCATACGCGGGGAGGGAATAGTGGCCTTCGTGGTTCTGCGGGAGGGCATCCAAGATGCCAACATAGGGCAAGCCCTCCGTGAGATGGTCGCCGGGCAGATAGGTCCCGTCGCCCGGCCCGATGCGGTGTATCCCGTACCGGCCCTGCCCAAGACGCGCAGCGGCAAGATAATGCGCCGGCTTCTCCGGAGCATGGTAACCGGTGGGTCCACCGGAGACACCACCACCATGGAGGACAGCTCGGTGCTGGACGGCATCCGGGACTCCATAGGTGGGCGTTCCGGATAGTGGCGGGGATGCCGCTTGGTTTCTGATCTCGTATGGTGTGTGCGGGGCGCGGCCGGACTGCCGTCTTATGGTGTGACTCTTTATTGCAAACTTTATGATCAGTAATACGCCCTACTGAAGGACGTATCCCTGCCCGGTGCAGTCCCGGCAGGTCACCTCCTCGGTGCGCTTCATTATACCCAATACCGTCCGCGTCTTGGTCGTGGTGCCACGGCCGCCACATGTCCCGCAGTCGACGCGCTTTGGCCGTTTCACCTTGGCCGCCTTGCGGGCTGCCTTTCGTGCGGCGCGGCCCTTCTTTGCTGGGTCTTTGCGATGGTACTTGGCCGCCTGCTTTCGTATGTGGCGGGGGCGACCATCGGCTCCAGAGTCTCGGCCCATCAGTGCATGGTATGCCTCGGTGACTGCCTGGGTGCGGTCTGCGGCGTCCGGCGCGTCGCTGCGATCCGGATGGTACTGGAGTATCAACGCGTGGTACCGGCGGCGGATCTCCTCTCGGGTGGCGTCAGGCGACACGCCTAGTATCTCGTGCGGGACCAACGGTCATGCTCTACGGCGATCCCATATAATACTCTGGTTATGTTGCAAAAGCAGTTGGTTCCACCATTCCCAAACATTACACGTCGTGGTGCGGCAGTATGGTTCAGGTCATTCCACCCCATTCGGTGCTTGACGTTTCATAGGGGATCTAATGCTAGAACACTCCGCGTCTAGGCGTGAACCGGCCCATTAACGTGATCTGGCCTCTGACTGGTCCAAAGCGACCCGGAGTGGAGATGTGAGCTCCCGAAATTCGTGCAGCAGAGTGGAAATGTGGATAGTTTGAGCTAAGTAAAAATAAAGATCTAGACACGTGCAGGTCACTTTGTGGGCTAGTCAGAGGCCAGATCACGTTAATGGGACGGTTCAACAGGTACAAGTTTAGGCTCAGTACGAGTATCTGCTGATACTCATGGTTTGTTGGGCATGCTTCATATGATTTGATACGCCAGCGATCAGATCATACCTATCCATTTACAAAAACTGCCAGATCAGTGCCACATGATCTCTTTCTAGGCATTTTCTGTCATCGCGCTGAGCTTAAACGTGTACTTCAGGCGAAAGGTTTATCAAAGACAGTCTCATATGTCATATATGAACAAGGGAGCAGAAACGGCCCGTCTTCTCAAATCGCGTCTTCCCCAACATGCTGACAAGCTTGAGGAGATAGCCGAGGACTTTGAAGGCCTCGAACGCAATTTTGCCGAAATAGACAGGGTGCACAAAAGGTTAAACTCCCGTCTCAGATAATATCTCACCCATTCTTCTTTCGAGACGCGTGATTCTTGCTTGTGCCTCTGTTACCTGTGCGTTGGAATACTCATAGTCTGCGTCGATAATATCCTTCATCTCTTTAATTTCCCTGCGCGCCTCTTTCTTCTTAATCAGATCTGTCTCTGCATCTACCAACTGTTCTCGCAATATGTCTAGCATCTCGTTGATGTCATCCATATGGTTCATAACCACTCGTCACTATTATATTAATTAGATAGAACCAAGTCACTAAAAAAACGGTATATAAATGTCAAAGAACGGTACATGTAATGGAGACCACCGAAATCCAAGCGGCGGGGTGGAAGTGTAAGTCTGTTCCAGTGGGGTGGAAATGTAGGTCGGAGTGGAAATGGGGGTCTAGATACGTGCAGGTCACTTTGTAAGCCAGTCGGAGGCCAGATCACCGGGATGGGACTCTCCGCTACGGAAAATAGCTTTTTAAAGAAGATGCCCAAGTCTGCCCTGTTGGCTAGGAGATACACCGAGGAGCACGAATGGGTGGACGCAATAGACGACGGCATCATAGTGGGAATTACGGAATTTGCACAGGACCAGCTCGGCGATGTGGTCTCTGTCGAGCTGCCCGAGGTTGGAGTCTCTTACAGGCATAATGATGCCATGGCAATAATAGATTCCGTAAAGACATCAACGGACGTATACAGTCCGGTGGACGGGCGGGTTACCCATGTTAACGAGAACCTGCTGTCACAGCCCGAACTGATCAACAAGTCACCATATCAGGACGGGTGGATTGTAAAGATGGTACCGGAGAATCGGGCCCAGCTGGACTCTATGCTCACCCAGGATCAGTACGACGAATTGGTTGGCAGCGCTGAGAAATAAATGAACTACATTCCGCACACAAGGGAGCATGTCTCAGAGATGCTCACTGCAATAGGCTGCCGGACGGTCGACGAGCTTGTGCCGGGGCAGGTTCCCAGAGCGGCAAGACTCGACCTCGGAGATCCCATGAGTGAGATGGAGGTGGTATCATACATCGAGTCGCTTGCCGCAAAGAACGCACAGACCAAGTGCTTTGCCGGGGGCGGCTCATATGACCACTACATCCCCTCTGCCATTGGCCACATAGTCCTGAGGGGGGAATTTCTCACCGCATACACCCCGTATCAGGCAGAGGCAAGCCAGGGGGTGCTGCAGGCGCTATACGAATACCAATCATACATATGCCTGCTCACCGGCATGGACGTCTCCAACGCATCACTGTATGACGGAGCCTCGGCCCTGGCAGAAGCCGTACTCTTGGCACACTCATACACGAAAAGAAGAAGCGTTTTCGTGGACGGGGGATTGAATCCCGCATATCTTCAGGTTCTCAGGACATACTGCGAGGGAGCCGACATCTTCATCTCGGATGCCATAAACGACGATGTAGCGTGCGTCATACAGCAGACGCCCGCCTTTGACGGTTCCATAAAGGATCCCACGCACATGGCAGAGAAGGCCCACCGGAACGGATCCCTCTTCATAAGCTGCATATCAGATCCCACATCGCTGGCCATCATGCGCCCCCCCGGGGAGGCAGGGGCGGACATCGTAACGGGCGAGGGGCAGTCGTTCGGAATACCCAAGAGCTTTGGGGGCCCGTGTCTGGGGTTCATGGCGGTCAGGAGTGCGCTGACCAAAAAACTTCCTGGAAGAATAGTGGGCGCGACCCAGGACGGGTCCGGCAGGCGGGGATTTGTCCTTACGCTACAGGCAAGAGAGCAGTTCATCAGGCGGGAACGCGCCACCAGCAACATAACAACAAACCAGACGCTCTTGGCGCTGTCTGCAACCATATACCTGGCCCTGCTGGGAAGGACCGGCCTCCGGTCGGTTGCCCATACCTCGTACCGTCGGGCGCACCGGCTGCAGCAGATGCTGCACACAAGAGGGTTCCGCACCATAACGCCGGGCCCGTTCTACAACGAGTTTCTTGTAGAGACGCCAAGACCCGCAGCGGACATACTGGAGCGCCTACAGCGGTGCGGCATACTGGGCGGAATCGCGGTGGACGACCGCAGGCTGCTTATATGCTGCACAGAAAAGAACACCATACCAGATATGGAGACGTATGCGAGGGAGGCCTCCATGCAATGACTGCACAAGACAAGGCCACACCCGGGAATCTTATCTTTGACTACGACCAAGCAAACACCGGACATGTCCACACAGACGAAGACGGCATAAAAGACCAGTTTCCGGAACGGGACTGCCTGCCCCTGCCGAATGTGAGCGAGATGCAGGTGATCCGCCACTATACGGAGCTCTCCAGAAAAAACTACGGAATAGACACCGGCATATACCCGCTGGGCTCGTGCACCATGAAGTACAACCCGCGCGTAAACGAGGATATGGCCCGGCTCCCCGGGTTCGCGGGCATGCACCCTCACGCCCCGCCGTCCCACGCGCAGGGTGCGCTGGAGGTCATGTGGGAGCTGCAGGAGGCCCTCAAGGAGATCACCGGCATGGACGCGTTCAGCCTGCAGCCCGCCGCCGGCTCCCAGGGGGAGCTGCTGGGGGTCATGATCGCCAAGAGATACTTTGCAGACATGGGCGAGAGGCGCACCCGAATAATAATTCCGGACTCGGCGCACGGAACGAATCCCGCCACTGCCGCCACATGCCGGTTCCAGACTGTAACAGTACGCAGCGACGAGCGCGGAAACATGGACTTGGACGGGTTCCGGCAGGCCATAGGAGACGACGTGGCCGTGGTAATGATCACAAACCCCAACACGCTGGGATTCTACGAGGAGCACCTTCAGGAGATAACGGACCTGTCCAGAAAACACGGAACGCTGCTGTACTGCGACGGGGCAAACATGAACGCGATGCTGGGAATCAGCAAGCCTGCGGAGCAGGGATTTGACATGATGCACCTGAACCTGCACAAAACCTTCTCCACCCCGCACGGCGGCGGCGGGCCCGGCGGTGGCGCCCTGGGAGTCAGATCATTTCTTGAGGAGTACCTGCCGGTGCCGAGGGTTGTGAGAAATGACAGCGGCCACACGTTTGATCTAGACTACAACCACGAAAAGAGCGTCGGCAGGGTCCACTCGTTCTATGGAAACTTTGGAATTATGCTCAGGGCCCTGGCGTATATCAAATCGTGGGGATCCGACATTGTAAATGTCTCGGAGACGGCCCTCCTAAACGCAAACTATCTTCTGGGTCTCATAAGGGGGAGCTTTGACGTGCCGTATGACCGGCGGTGCGCCCACGAGTTTGTGGTGTCTACAAGAAGGTTCGGCGAGAAGAGCGCCCTGAATATAGCAAAAAGAATGATCGACTATGGGCTCCACCCACCCACCGTATACTTTCCGCTCATAGTAAAGGAGGCCCTAATGATAGAGCCTACCGAGACGGAGAGCAAGGAGACGCTGGACCGGCTTGCCGGCGCGCTCGCATATATAGCGAACGAGATGAACCAGAATCCAGACATACTCGACGGCGCGCCCCACACCACGGCCATCGGAAGGCTGGACGAGGTGATGGCCGCGCGGCGTCTTGACCTGCGCTGGAGGCCCCCGAAGGGATAACGCATGGACCCTGACCGAGACGGCACGGTCGTAACTGCGCATACGGCAAAGCTGGAGAAGATGGTGAGAATAAGGCTGGATTATTCCCGCCAATCCCGTACGATAAGATCCATAAGGATCACTGGGGATTTTTTCATGCATCCGGAGGATGCGATAGAGGGCCTAGAGACGGGGCTGCGGGGGGCAGAGCTGGAAAGGGATGCCTTGAGGCAGAGAATCTCCTCGGCCCTTGCCGGTACCCGGTGTTTTGGGTTTGACGCCGAATCGCTGGCGGGGGCGATACTGGATGCGGGAGGCGGTGCGCCATAAGGTTTGAGCGCATCAAAATACTGGAGACCGGCTTGGGTACGGGCCCGTGGAACATGGCCGTGGATGAGTGTCTCCTTTACAGGTATGGCGCCGCCGGGGATACAGTTTTACGAATATATGGTTGGTCCCGGCCCTGTATAACGATAGGCTACTTTCAGGGGGTGCGCGAGGAGGTCAATCTGGAGCGGTGCGAGCACAGCCGGGTGGATGTTGTAAGGAGAATCACCGGCGGGGGCGCGGTGTTTCACGATATGGAGGTCACATACTCGCTGGTCGCCGGCCGGTTTCCTTTAGATATAATGGCATCATACCGGAGCATATGCGACATGGTGGTATTGGGGCTGGGCCGTATGGGCTTGGATGCGTCGTTCTCTCCGCTCAACGACGTCACCATAAATGGGAAAAAGGTCTGCGGCAATGCCCAGACAAGAAAGGGCGGCGCGCTGCTGCAGCACGGCACCATACTGCTGGATGTGGATGTGAAAAAGATGTTCTCGCTGCTGAACGTGCCCACCGCAAAGATACGGGACAAGGCCATTGCAGATGTGAAGGAGAGGGTGGCGGGCATAGGCCGTACATTCGAACAGACCGCCGAGGCGCTAAAGGGGGGCGCGCAGGACGCGTTTGGCTGTGAACTGGATGCCATGTCGCTGTCCCGGGAGGACATCGCAGAATGCAGGAGGATAATGGCCGCAAGATACTCCCAAGAGTCGTGGACGCACAGGAGATAGTGCGGCAGCAGGGGAGGCCCTGCCCGGCAGTGTGGGGAACCACACCCGGAGGTGCGCCCGCCATATGGGGGACCCGACCGCCACGCGCACTATGGTTGCGCCCTGCAGGTATGGCACTGGCCGCAAGGAGTGCAAAAACTCGCGACTAGCAGAGGCAGATCCTCCTCCAATGCCATGCAAGGTGATACCGGCAAATCGTGTAGATGCGCGCCCGCACAGCGTCGGGGCGCCCGCGCTCCAAAAGGTGTGGCAAAACGAGCCCCCCGGCAGGCCGGGGAACAGACCATAGGCGACCACAATGAGAGAATATGGCGCCACAGATATCCGATCCCAATACAGGAATTTATGTACCGGAAGGGCGGTTGGCATTCCGGGTGACTTTGGCGGGCACCGTTACCCTCGCAATATTTATTGTGTATCGTACAGGCTCCCTTCCGTGTACGATGCCATAGTCGTGGGGGCCGGGCCCGGGGGCTACGCGTGCGCCATAAGCCTGGCCAAAGGCGGCGCCAAGGTGTGCATAATAGAGCGGAACGGCCTTGGCGGCACCTGCACCCAGAGAGGATGCATCCCCACAAAGTATCTTCATGCGATGGGCGACTTGGCCCGGAGGACGAGGGCCGCAAAGAGGCACGGCATAGGGGACGGCACCATAAGCATCAATTATGATATGCTGAGCGCCGGCATGAGGGGCACAATATCCAGGATTGCTTCGGGGATGCGACTCCAGCTCCGACAGCACAATGTGGACACAATATCCGGGGAGGCCAGCGTGATATCGCCCGACATTGTAGAGGTTGACGGGGTGCGATACGAGACCCGCAATGTCGTACTGGCGACAGGGAGCAGGCCCAAGACCGTCGATTTGGCAGGATATGACACGCTTACCACCGACTCTGTGTTCGAGTTGCAGAGCCTCCCCGAATCCATACTGGTCATAGGAGGGGGGTATAGCGGATGCGAGTTTGCGTCCATACTGAATGCCTTGGGCTGCAGGGTGTGGCTGGCCGAGGCGCAAGGGTCCCTCCTGCCGGGGCAGCCAAAGGTGGTGGGGGATACAATAGAGAAATACATGAAGCTGGACGGCATATCGGTATTCACCGGCGCCACGGCAAACGCGCGTGACGGCCATATTATGGTGGGAAAGGATGAGATAGACCCCGAGGCCATACTGGCCAGTGTGGGAAGATACCCGGCTCTGGACGCAGACCGGCTCGATATGCTGGGCGTCGAATATAGCAACAGGGGCATATCCGTGGACGCAAGAATGCAGACCAGCGCGGACAGGATATATGCGGTGGGTGATGTCACCGGGGTGTACGAGCTGGCGCATGTGGCCACGCGCCAGGGGGAGGTCGCGGCGCACAACATGCTGGGCCGACACACCCAGATAGACTACACCACGATACCCTACTGCGTGTTTACGTACCCGGAGGTGGCCATGGTGGGAAGGCTGGAGGGGCAGGCGGCCACAGTGCAGATGGTAGCCAGTGCAAAGGCAAACTGCATGGCACAGACCCGGGGGTTCACCAGGGTGTATACCAGAAACGGTACACTGCAGGGGGCGCTGATAGTGGGCGCGCACGCCAGCGAGATCATAGGCGAGGCGGCGCTGGCCATAAGGATGGGCCTCAGGCCCCAGGATGTGGCCGATACCATACACGCGCACCCCACCCTGCCGGAGGCCCTTGCCGACGCGGCGGCGGCCGCAGCACGCATGCAGGAGGCCACAGAATCATGTCCGGGGCCAGAATAGGTATAGAGCTGGGCATACGGGCCCCCGCAAAGGCCGTGCGGAGGGCGGCCGAACTGGCAGGATCTTATGCGGAATACTTTCTGGTTCCCGAGACCCACCCGCATATAATGGGGGTCGATGCGCTGGACATGCTACTGGAGGTATCGGCAGGCCTCCCAAGCCGCGCACGCATGGGCACCGGCGTGATCAACGTGTTTTCCCGCACCAGTGAGGATATGCTGGATCAGGCGCTCCGCATCCACCGCACCGTGGGAGGGCGGTTCATCCTGGGGATCGGCACAAGCGCGCCGGTCGTCGTGGAGGGAATGTGGAAGATGGCGTTTCGCAGGCCCGTATCCCGTCTTGTGTCATATACTAGGAGCCTCCGGGAGCATGGGTATGCGGGGCCCATATACTGGGCCGCAGTGGGCGGGAGGACACTGCAGCTCGCCATACAGAACGCCGACGGCGTCATGTTCTTTCTCAAGCCGCGCTCACACATGCCAAAGCATGTCAGGGCAATCCGGGAGGGGGCGCCGCCGGAATTTGGCATAATGTCCATCATTCCCGTATCCACGAGTCGCGATCCGGCGCATGACACCCATATGGATGTGAAAACGACCGTTGCCGGATATGTGGGCGCAAACGGCTTTTATGGCGGGCCCTTGGCCGCGGCGGGATTTGACGTTGCTGGCATACGGGACGCATACAGCAGAGAGGGGGTGCGGGGCGGGGCACGCATGGTAGGCGACCGCATATTGGACGAAGTGCAGGCGGTATGGGGCACCCCCAAGTCCTGCGCCCGTGCGATACGCGGCTTGGCCCAAGAGTCGGAGGCCGACGTGCTGGTTCTGGGCTTTGATCTTCCGCCTGACAGGTATGATGATGCATTCTTTGAGGACCTGGGCACACTGCTGCGGGGGCTGTAGGTGTATGGTGTGGCTCTCTGGCATCTCGGTGGTCAGGGCGCCGTTCCGCTATTCCATATCGGAGATTGTGGACGACATGCTGCGGGACAAGATGGACAAGGAGTCAAGGGCGTATGCCAAGAGCCGGCTGGGCATCGAGTATGTTTACAAGTCATACGATCTGTCCAAGGTGGACTTTGGGAGCGACCGGTATGTGGAGCCCCACATTGCGATAGACGGGCTGTACCGGCAGGCCGCCAGCGTATCGCTGGGCGGAATGGACCGCTCCGGCATAGGAATGCTGATTACCGTTAATGACAATCCACAATATCTGGATCCGGCCCCCACCGCGGGTTTGGTGCCGCAGCTCTCCCTGCGCCACGACATAAGGGCGCAGAACCTGCAGGGGCTTGCGTGCTCGGCGCTTCCGGAGTCCCTTCTGAACTCGGCGGGGCACTTTGCCATGGGCGGCCAAGGGGACGTGCTGCTAATCATGGGGTCCGGCTATACGGAGTGGTTCTTGGACCGGATAAAGCAGATCAAACACATCACAAGAAAGAGCCGGGGCGACTTTTACAGCCTGATATATTTTCTAATATTCAGCGATGCCGCCGCGTCGGCCATAATATCATCAGAGCCTGATGGGGCGCAGATATGCATAGACCCGCACCATGTGGTTGTGTCCAGAAGTACAAGGCCCGCCCCGGCGGCCACGCTAAAGATGTCCCCGGACAGCAGATGCAGGATGATATTTGACATGAGCTTGGACCCCCGGGGCCTGCGGGACGACATTGTGCGTTTGGCCGCCAGGAGCCTCACACAACTGCGGAGGTCCCTCCCAGGGGGGATAGAGATATTCGGTATACACACCGCGGGAAAAAAATTTGTGGACTCTGTGGCCGAAGGGTGCAGTCTGGACCACTCAAAGATACGCATGAGCTATGACATAATGAGCAGCACGGGCAACATGGGCGCCCTCAGCTCCATACAATTTGTAGATGAGTGCATCAGGCGGGATGCAATCTCCAAGGGTAATATGGGCTGCTTCATAGACTACGGCTGGGAGGGCGCGGGCGCCTTTGCCTTCGAGAGAATATCATGATGTGGTAGGGCGCATGCCTCGGCGGCCAGACACGATATCTGATATGTCCGAGGCCCGAAACGAGCTCCGCACAAAGGGCCCGGCCTCCACATGCAGGAACCCCAAATCACACAGCATGCGTTTTAGATGGCCGAACCTCTCAGGATGTATGTACTCTTTGACCGGAAGGTGTCGTGCTGAAGGCTGCATGTACTGGCCCAGCGCAACAAAGTCCACTGCGGATTCCCGGAGGTCTGCGGCCGCCTCGAGTATCTCGTCTGTGGACTCGCCCAGCCCCAGCATTATGGATGACTTTGTAAATATTCCGGGGTGCATCTCTTTGGTGTGGCGCAGGACCTGCAGTGACTGGGAGTAACCAGCCCGGAGGTCCCGGACCTGCGGGCTGAGCCGGCGCACGGTCTCTATGTTGTGACCCACTACGTGGGGCCCCGCGCCGGCCACCGTATCTATCAGGGTATGGTCGCCTGCAAAGTCCGGAATCAGCGACTCCACTATGGTATCGGGGCACCGGTGCCGTATGTGCCGAATGGTCTCTGCAAAGTGTCCCGCCCCGCCGTCGGGAAGATCGTCCCGGCATACCGACGTTATTACCGCGTATCGAAGGCCCAGGTCCCGTATTGCCCCTGCCACGGCGCCCGGCTCCCGCACGTCCAGGGCCCCGGGCATGCCGGTATTCACGTCACAGAATCTGCAACCCCGGGAGCAGGTGTCGCCCATTATCATTATGGTGGCAGTGCCGGTGCCCCAGCACTCGGCCACATTCGGGCACGATGCCTCCTGGCATACTGTATGCAGGTTGTGCCTCTTGATGGTCCTTCGCACGGTGGCGTATGTCTCGCCCGAGGGTATCCTAGTTTTCAGCCAGCGCGGACGCACGAGAGCAGGGCTGCCCATACCGGGGGCTTAATCAAGATATATCTATAATGGTAACGCCGCACACGCAATGAGAACTGCATTCTATGAGCGGCACCGCAGGCTGGGCGCAAAGATTGTGGACTTTTACGGCTGGGAGATGCCCCTTCAATACTCGGGGATCATACAGGAGCACAAGGGCGTCCGGGGCGGTGCGGGCCTCTTTGACGTGTCGCACATGGGGCGTTTCAAGATACGTGGTCCGGATGCCCAGGAGCAGATACAACATATCATAACAAACGACATACGCCGGGCGGCGGACGGCCAATCGCTGTACTCGCCGATGTGCAACCACAACGGCGGGATAGTGGACGATGTCATCGTGAGCAGGCTGGGTCCCGGCGATTTCGTCATGGTGGTGAACGCGTCCAACAGGACAAAGGACATGGACTGGATAATGGCCGGTGTGGACACGGGCCGGTGCGAGGTAGAGGACGTTACGGCCGAGACGGCCCTGCTGGCCCTGCAGGGCCCGCAGTCGCCCCGCATACTAGAGAAGATGGGAGCGGACATGGGGGGTGTGGGGCCCTTCCGGCTGGCGCGCATGGAACTGGACGGCGCGCCCTGTATAATATCCAGGACGGGATATACCGGCGAGGACGGCTTTGAGCTGTTCTTTGATGGCAGGCACGGCCACCTCTGGGATGCGATACTGGAGGCCGGCGCCGCATGCGGCATAGTGCCCGCAGGCCTGGGGGCGCGCGACACCCTGCGGCTGGAGGCGGGGATGATGCTGTATGGAAATGATATAGACGAGGACACCACCCCCCTGGAGGCGCCCTTGGGGTGGACAATAAAGATGGATACGGACTTTATCGGCAGAGACGCGCTGCTCTCAAGGGAGATAACAAAGAAGCTGCGGGGCTTTACGGTTGTCGGTTCTGGACGTGTGGCAAGAAAGGGTGACACCATATATGACGATGAGAGGCCGATAGGTATGGTCACCTCCGGCGGCTTCTCCCCCACCTTGGGCAGGCCCATCGGCTACTGCTATGTATTGCCGGAGTACGGGGTGGGCGCCCACGTTGCAGTGGGCATCGGCAAAAAGAGGTACGAGGCACAACTGGCATCCACCCGGTTCTACAAGAGGTAGTCATCGGGGCCTCTTCGGGGGGTGTGATTAGAGTAATTCCCGCAAGAACGGGTGGCCTGCCGGCAGCCCGCCTCGCGGCCTACATGTAATGGCACATGATCATACCTGACGGCCACATGACCATCGGCGCTTGGTCCACAGCAGGACCGCGATTAAATGGGGGCTGCGCCCACCCGGTGCCGTGAGCCGAGAGGACGGGGTGGCCCGGGTCTTTGACCGGTGGGCCGCCGACGGCAGGGATCAAGAACTGGCCGAGGGCCACCGGCACAGCGTCCACACGTTTTTGGACACCATGGACTGGAGCGGGCAGTTCTCCTTTCTGGATGTGGGGTGCGGGAACGGTTGGGTGGTGCGCCGGATGGCCTCGTATGGGACGTGCACCCGGGCTGTGGGAATAGACAAGAGCGGCGGCATGATAGAGCGGGCCCGGGCCATGGCCAGGCGCCCCGTCGAGGAGTATCATGCGGCATCACTGGAGGAGTGGAGTGCCCAGCCGTTTGATGTAGTATTTTCCATGGAGTCGCTGTACTACTCCCCGTCCGTGCCCGATGCCATCTCCAAGGTGCACTCTTTGTTGGTCCCCGGCGGGACGTTCGTGTGCGGCACCGACTATTACGTAGAGAACCCCGATACGGCCGGCTGGGCCGACATGATGGACGTCACGATGCACATGTATGCGGAGTCCCAGTGGATAGACATGTTCAAGGAGGCGGGATTCCGGACGTCGGCCACTCGCGTCACGGACCCGGGCAGCGACGCCCGCTGGAAGCGGGATGCCGGGACGCTATTCATCATAGGTATCCGTCCAAAAAAGTAAAATTGCACACTGCTGTATGGGAGGCGGCGAGCCGGAGCGCGACACGCTGCCACGGCAGAGGAAACTCCTCCCTCCCGGCAGGAGGCGCGGCCCGGAGATGGGCAGTCGGAGACGGCTGGCGACGGCACAGAGACCAACCCGTCCGGCCATACGGTGAAGGCGAGGGCCGGAGGTTACCGGGAAGCGGGTGTGAAAAGGCCGACCCGCGCGGAGCAAGGCCAAACGGGACCAATGGCATCCTGCCGCCGGTCCAGGTGGGCTGCATAGCGAAATATCGCGGAAACAGAAGGAGGGTTACTCCCGGCACGCCGTCTTTATTATACCCCGGGCGTGGTCCAGAACCATGCTGCAGGGGTATGCCACATCCGAGGGTACAGAGGGGTTTGCCGCGTCCTCGCCGGCCGGCATGTCCAACTACAGGACGTTCGGCCCGCTGACGCTCTCCAGCGTGGGTATGGGGACCTACCTGGGGGAGAGCGACGATGCCACCGACGCGGCGGTGGAGGGCGCGGTGGCCGAGTCGGTGCGCCGGGGCGTGAACGTTCTGGACACCGCCATCAACTACCGCTCCCAGAAGGCCGAGCGGGCGCTGGGGAGGGCCGTATCCAGGATGGTGCAGGAGGGCGCAGCGGTCCGGGAGGGGCTGTTCGTGTCCACCAAGGGCGGCTACGTGACCGCCGACGGGGACGTGCCCTCCGACTTTTGGGAGTATGTCCGGGAGCAGTACGTGCAGCGGGGGGTGATAAGGCCCGGGGACATATCACCCGGCTACCACTGCATGAGCGTGTCCTTTCTGGAGGATCAGCTGCGCCGCAGCCTGGACAACCTGGACATGGAGTGCGTGGACCTGTTGTACCTGCACAACGCCGTCGAGGGCCAGAAGGGGATGCCGCGCGAGGATCTGCACCGCCGCCTGTATGAGATAATGGAGTGGTACGAGTCGCAGCGGCGGGAGGGCCGCATACGGTACTACGGGCTGGCCACCTGGGACTGCTTCCGGGTTCCCCCCGGCGACCCCCAGCACCTCTCTCTGGAGGGGGTGGTGGAGATGGCCGAGAGGGCCGGGGGGCAGGACCATGGCATGAGGTTCGTCCAGCTGCCGTTCAACATGTACCTGGATCAGGCCCTGCGCCGGCCCACCCAGAGCCTGCGAGGAGGTATGGTGCCGTTTTTGGAGGCTGCCCGCGCCTTGGGCATAGGCGTCTTCACCAGCGTGCCACTCATGCAGGGAAGGCTTCTGGAGCCCGGGGTGCTGCCCGAGTTCGGCGAGGGCCCACCCAGCGTCCGGTCCCTGCAGTTTCTGCGCTCGGCTCCCGGGGTGCTGGCGCCGTTGGTGGGCCACAAGGCCCCGGCCCATGTGGACGAGAACTTGGCCGTCATGGAGACACCTCCCTTGACGTCCGGCCAGTTCGACTCGCTGCTGAACCGGCTGCTGTCATAACGCGCGGCGGGACCTGCCCGTATGTATGTCCGGTGCGCGCCGGAAATCACTCTGGGATTTTGTGGTGTTCGGGAGGGTTTTCGCAGACACGTCGGCCATGATCCGGCCGTGCAGCCTGCCGGGCCATGCGAGTCATACCAAACGATCCGACGAAAGACGGCGGGCGCCTATTGCAGGCCCAAATGCGCATCCGTTTTGGTACATACTCAACCCTCGATATGGGTCTGATTTTGATATGGTGCGGGCGTCTCGATCTTGCCAACAGCGTGGAACGGTGTCAACTGGCGACAGATGGCAGTATGTGGTACCGACCTGTGCAGCGCGCCTAAAATTAGCGAAAGGATTGGGCGTACAGCTCCGTTTTGTTCCTAAGGCTAATAAGTAGTGGGTCGCCTGACCGGGGAGCATTGGCGGAGAAGGTATTGGGGTATTCCAGGCTGTGCAAGAGGGTTATGGATCTGGATGGGCAGATAAGGTTTGCCGGCGTGATAAACGATCTTGGCCGACTGGTAGCCGGCGGCATGCGGCCGGGAGTCGAACCCTTGGAGACGGAGAAGGACGACGAGATGCTCTACATGGAGCTGGCCCTGAGGGTACGGATGCGCCAGGAGTTTGACAGACAGCTGGGCGCGGTGAACTTTGCCATGGCCTCTAGGAAGAGGGCCCTTACCATGAGCTTCAAGATGGACGATCACATATTGTACGTGGCCGCCGAGCCCGACGCCGACTACTGCACCCTGCCGAAGCTCATACTAGGCACTCTCAGGTAGGCACCCGGCCCTGATCAGCGGCGGGCAGCGCGCGCCGGACCGCTCGCTCTTGAGAGGGGTGTGTGGCATCTCCCCATCAGAGTAGAATATACGATCATATACGTCGGCGCGCTCCGGATCCACGTCCGTAACATACTTTTACCGTAGCAGGCCGGCTTCATTGGTGGCCTGCATCCGCGATATAATGAGCCGAAGTGTGATTACAATCCCGCTGGGAAAGACGGTGCTGGAGGCGGCCCGCATGCTGAGGGACCGCGACGTCAGCTTTTTGGTTACGGTGGACGGGGAGCGGCCCGCCGGAGTGCTGTCGGAACGGGACATAGTCCGGAGAGTGGCCGCCGAGGACCGTACCGCCTCGAGGCTGACCGTGGATCAGATACACACCGACTCGTTTCTGTCCATAGATCCGTCCACCGCCATAGAGGTGGCCGTCCAGAAGATGATCAACTCCAATGTGCGCCGACTGGTCGTGCTTGACGACGGCCGGCTGGCCGGGGTCGTGACCCAGACGGATCTGGCCAGCTTCCTGCGCAGCCGGCTCCTGATCAACGGCACCATCACCCGGACCGAGTCCTGATCTCCCGCGCGTGGCCTACTGGACTGACACGGTGATGCGGCTCACCAGCGGGTTGTATATCCGGAGGTCGTCGCATATGCGGCGCACCTCCTCGGCGGCCTCCCCGGGGCCCTCCGCCGATACGGTGAAGCGCAGCCCCTTGGAGCATCTGATCTCCGTCACCGGGGAATCGCCCTCCATGAGTACCAGATCCTTGAGTATGGTCTCGCCCTCCGGGTCGCTTATGCCCGGCCTGTTCTCTATTGTTACCATAACCTTGTACGTCCCCATGGCAACGGCGCGCCGGAACGGGGGATTATATCTTTGCGGAACGCACAGCGGGCGCAAACCATGAAATATCCGGCTGGGCCCGCCACAAGCCATGGCACGGGCCCGGTACTGGAAGCTGACCGCCGAGGAGGTGGCCGGCTTCTCGTACGATCAAGACCGGCTTCTCAACTGGGAGATAAAGTGCACCCGCCAGCCCGAGGAGGATGCCGTCTTCATAGGCGTCTTCATGTACCGGAATGGCACCCCGCTGGACTACACCCCGATGAAGGGGATAGTATACTATCACAACCACGTGCCGAGCGAGGATCTTCCCAGGATAACCCGGCACCTCCGGGAGAGGTACGGCGGAGACGAGACCAAGAAGGGCGACAGGGTCTTCCTGTCAGGATCCCGGGAGTTCTTTGATCCCGCCGAGATCGCCGCCTTGGCGCGATCCATGGAGGATGCCTTCGACACCAAGGCGGTAATAACGCTGGAGTTTGAGGGCCTGACCCAGGACCAGATGCGAGATGCCGGCCTGCCCGATGCCAAGCTGCTGCCCGTCCCCGGCAGGTGAGCTGTTCGGGAGGGCGGCGCGGCCCCGTTTATAACACCAGAGGCCATACACCGGTGAGGAAATGTCCGGACTGGGGGGACTGGGTGACCACCTGGGCGAGCTGCGGCGGCGGGTGGTGAAGGTTGCCATCACGGTGGCCGCCGTCACCGTGTTCGCCATGACCTTCCACTTGGAGCCGGTCTCGGTGTGGGGCATTCCACTGTACTACCCGGTCCCCGAACCCCTGGACAACCTGGCGGCCCAGATCACCTCGTATATGGCCGCCCAGCTGGTTCCTGAAGGGGTCGAGCTGATACAGACTGCGCCGGGGCAGGCGTTCTTTGCGCAGGTGTACATAGCGGCGCTGCTGGGGGTGGTCGCTTCGGTACCGCTGATCGTCCGGGAGGCGGTGGCCTTCGTGGCGCCGGCCCTTAAGAAGGCCGAGATCCGCGCCGGCCGCTCCGTCACGCTGCCCGCCGTACTGCTGTTTGCCGCCGGGTGCGTCTTCTCGTACGTGGTGGTGGTGCCCTTCATACTGGACTTTCTGTACAGGTACGGGGACGCCGCCGGCCTGGTCACGTTCCTGAACATTATGGACTTTGTCACCTTCATACTGCAGTTTCTGATGGCCTTTGGCCTCTCGTTCCAGCTGCCCCTGATAATGTATGCGGCCACCTTCACGGGGGTGGCCGAGCCGGCCTTCTGGAGGAGGAACGCCCGGTACGCCATAGTGTGCATAGTGGTGTTCGGCGCCCTGATCACGCCCGACGGCAGCGGCATCACGATGTGGTTCGTGGCCGGGCCCATGCTTGCACTGTATGCGGTCGGCATGCTGGCCATAGAGCGGCGGGAGCGCACCTCCCGCGCGGGACGGCGATCAAACGTTTAAAAGCGCCCGCCGCACATCATACTTATGCTGGGCAGCCTGGGTCTCTTCATAGCAGGCCAGGAGTGGATAATACTGATAGTGGTGGTCGTGGTGCTGATATTCGGAGCCCGCAAGATACCCGAATTGGCGCGGACCTTCGGCAAGGCGAAGGGCGAGTTTGAGAAGGGCAAGATAGAGGGCGAGAAGGAGCTCAAGGACTACAAAGAGAAGAGAGACTAGCGGGGCGCGGCGGCGCAGAGCATCTTGGCATAGTCGTCCCGAACCGAGCCGTGGCCCAGCATGCCCCGAAAGCCAGCCTTCCAGTCTATGGATGCGGTGATGCGCGTCCCCCCGGCGGTGCTCTCGAACCTCTCCGTGATGCGGCTGCCCTTGGCGTCCCCGCCCACCACCGTATACTCGTGGGTGTGGGGCGGCCGGCAGTAGTGCCGCACCATGCACAGGTATTCGCGCCCGCCCAGCACCAGCACCTCTTCGGCCAGGTACCGCTCCGGGCGCCGGGACTTTACCCTGACGGACTTGATGTGCGGGGTGATGCCGCCCAGCACGGCATGGTCTGATATGGTGTCGTAGGCGGAGTTCACGTCGGCGGATATCTCCACCGACGCGGTCTCGGTCATTGCGGCTCGCCCCACCTCCGGTACAGGCCGTGGTCTATGCCGAACTGGTCCAGGCACTTGCCCACAGCGTGGTCTATGATGTCTTGCATGGTCCGGGGCCGGGTGTAGAACTCGGTGACGGGGGGCAGTATCACGACGCCCAGCCGGGCAAGCTTCAGCATGTTCTCCAGGTGGATGGCCGAGAGCGGGGACTCGCGCGCCATGAGCACCAGCCGGCGGGACTCCTTTATGGTGACACCGGCCGCCCGGGCCACCAGAGTCACGTCGTATCCGTTGGCTATGGCCGAGAGCGTCTTCATGCTGCAGGGCGCCACTATCATGCCGTCGGTGGCGTGCGTGCCGCTGGATATGCTGGCGGCCATGTTGCGGCCGTCGGAGACCTCGCCGGCCATGCGGCGCACCTGCTCGGCGTTGTACTCGGTCTCCATCGCGATGCACTTCTCGCCCCACTCCGAGAGCACCAGATGCGTGTGGTGGCCCAGCCTTTTCAACTCCTCCAGCACGCGGATGCCGTATATCACCCCGGTGCTACCGGTTATGCCCACCACTATATGCAGCCGCCCGCCCATTATGGTATGAAATGCCGTCCCGTCGTAAAAACCTGCTTGCCAGTGTTGGCACCTGCCCGCCCGAGGCAGCCGTGGGACGAAAGCGGACGCAACCGAGACGTCATCTTGCCGAACGGTTTTGGGTTTGTCCTCCGACCGGGGGCACTTTTATGGGCGCACAAGAATGCACGTATGGTGGAACGCTACATGCTACACTTGGAGAACGGCGGCTACTCCAGAACCGACGCGCCCAGCATACTGCGGCGCGCCCGCTCCCTGACCGGCCGCCCGGTGACGGTCCGCGACGTCCGGGTGGCCTCCGCCCACATAGAGCTGGACGTCACCATTCCGGATGGCGCGCTGCCCGGCACGCTGGAGGCCCTCGCACCGCTGGGCGGCGCGGTGGATGCCCGGTTCATCAACGAGGTCGAGGTCCCCAAGGAGGACGCCATCCGTGAGGGCATAGCCTACTTCAACGGGGAGCGCTTCTGGGAGTGCCACGAGTCCTTTGAGGGGGTGTGGAAGGGGTGCTACGAGGGCGAGAGGGATCTGGTGCAGGGGATAATACTGGCCGCCGCCGGCCTGGTGCACTACCAGAAGAACGAGGATTCGATATGTCTGTCCATATTCGGGCGCGCCCTGCAAAAACTGGCCCACTGCGCCGGCACCTACCACACGATAGACGTGGAGTTGTTGCGGCGGCGGCTGGAAGGCATGGTTCGCAGCGGCCGGATATCTACCTTTGAGCTCGCATGACGTCCAGGGCGGCGCCCACCACCTCGGAGCCGGCCAGCATGCCCATGCGTCCCCGCCGGGCCTGCCCCTCGGTCATGCGGGTGGTGGCGTCGCGGCGGGTGCCCCTCCCCGAGACCAGCACCGGCACGGGATCGTCGCTGTGGGCCTTGTTTATGCAGGGGGTGGAGTGGTCGGCCGAGACCACCACCGCCACGTCGTCGGCGTCTATATGGTCCAAGAGCGGTCCGAAGAATCTCTCGTCTATGTCCTCTATGCTTCGGGTCTTGCCTGCGGCATCGCCGTCGTGCCCGAACTCGTCGGGACCCTTTATGTGGACGTATATTGAATTCTGCGTATCCAAAGCCTTGGCCGCCACCCTTGCCTTCTGGGGGTAGTCTCCTATGCCGCCGGCCTCGTACGTCTTCATGTCCAGCACTCGGGCTATGCCCTGCTCCACGGGCATGTCCACTATGCAGGAGAAGAGCATTTCGTACTTTTCGTTTATGGGGACGACCCGGGGGTACGCGCTTCCGGCGTCCCGGAGCAGTATGCAGCTGAGCAGTTTGTCCCCCCGGCCCGCCCGCTCCCCGTTGACGCGGCTCTTGGCCATGATGTCCACCGACTGCTCCATGAACTCGTTGACCAATTTGGCCGTGGGGGCGGCCTCGTCGGCCAGGGGCAGGCACCTGTCTATGCGCAGAACGTCTCCGACGGCCTTGGCTATGCCCATTCCGCCCACGTTCGTGTATGCGGGGTCGGTATTGGTGATCCGGCCGGAGAGAGGGATGCCGGCTCTGATCCGGACCGTGACCCGGTGCCCAACGGTGGGGACGACCATCACTGAAGTGTCCGGTTCGGAGAACTGTACGCCCTCCTCTATCTCTTTTGAGATGAGGCGGGCCTCCACGGGGTCAATGCGGCGGCCGGCTCTCCTGTCAGTTATGATATTGTCTCCGTTCATGGTGGCAAAGTTTCCCCGCAGGGCCAGGTCCCCGTCCCGAAAGTCGATGCCCACCCCTATGGACTCGATCACGCCCCGTCCCGCGTAGTCGGCGTGTGAGAACTTGTACCCCAGCATGTTGAATACGGCTATGTCCGACTCGGGGGCTATTCCGCGTCCCACCGACACCACCTCGCCCAGAACCCCGTTCCGGCACAGCTCGTCCAAGTGCGGCGTGGAGGCCGCCTCCAGCGGCGTCATCCCGTCCAAGTCGGGATGGGGCAGGTCGCCCACCCCATCCAGCAGCACGTACACCATGCGTATGTCGGTGTTGCCCAACAGGGCGCCGCCTGGCGCCTCGTTATTTTAACGGTGGCCGCGGATACAGGGAAACAAGCCGGCGGCACTTTAGATATGGCGCGTGGATTCTGCGGTCTGGCAATGCGCGGCCGGGACATCATACCAATGCAAGCCGGGTCTGGCCACTATACACGGCAGCCTGCTCACGTGTGGTCCTGCCCCGCGCCAAACCACCTGACAGCGGGCAAGCCGGCGGCGCCAGTCATGACGGCTCCACCATTCCCCAAGACAACCTATTAATTGGCACCGCCGGGTCCCGGTTCCATGCAGAAGGCCGAACCCGCCAAGATATTTGCCGAGGTCAGCGAGGCCGAGATAACCCGGGCCATCGCCTCCGAGTTCCACGAAGTACTCATGGACCGGAGTTCCTCGGATATCATAATAATAGGGGCGGGCCCGGCGGGGCTGACCGCCGCCCGGGACCTGGCCGGGATGGGCCTGCGCGTCCTCGTTATTGAGCAGAACAACTACCTGGGGGGCGGATTCTGGCTGGGTGGCTACATGATGAACCCCGTCACGGTCCGGGAGCCCGCACAGAAAGTCTGGGACGAGCTGGGCATCCCCTACAAGAAGGTCGGCAAGGGCCTCTACCTGACGCCGGGCCCCCACGCCGTCTCCAAGCTGATAGCGGGGGCGTGCGACGCGGGAGTCAAGTTCCTGAACCTGACCAAATTCGACGACCTTATACTCAAGAACGGCCGGGTGGCGGGAATAGTGGTGAACTGGATGCCGGTCTCGGCGCTGCCCCGCAACATAACCTGTGTGGACCCGGTCGCCCTGGAGGCCAAGGTGGTCATAGACGCCTCCGGCCACGACTCGGTGGCCGTCAAGCGGCTGGTGGACCGGGGCCTGGTGGAGTGGAAGGGGATGAACCCCATGTACGTGGACGAGGGCGAGGAGCACGTCGTCCACAAGACCGGCGAGGTGTACCCCGGCCTGGTCATAGCAGGCATGTCTGTCACCGAGACGCACGGCTTGGCCCGGATGGGGCCCACCTTCGGCTCGATGCTCTTCTCTGGCAAGCGGGCCGCCGAGGTGGCCGCCGCCAAGCTAAAGGAAGTACAGTGAGAATATCACACATCGCCCTGTACGACTGCGCGTCCCACCGGCACGTACGCATGGGGGCGGTGGCGGCGTTCCTGCGTGAGACCTTCGGCATTCCTGCCGTGTCCCGCACTTCGCCATATGTGGACCGGCGCGACGCGCATGCCTGCAGGGTGCGGAACATGTTCCGCCCGCCGGAGCGGTGGGGGGAGGGCGACGCCGGCGACTCTCCACTGTATGATGGGTATATGCTGGCGGATCTGCTGGGAGGTATGCTCTCGCACGACGAGGGGGCGTTCCACGTGCTGTTCGTGGACGATATGATTGGGACCTATGACCCTGCAGACATGAGGTACCACGGCAGGGCCCTGATATCAGCCAACCCGTGCATCGTGTCGGTGCGGGGAATGTGCGAGGCGCCCGCCCGGCCCCGGGACTACTGCATAGATGTGATGGCGTGCGCCGCATCTGGCGGGGACGCGCAAGAGGTCGAATCGCGACATGGCGGCCGGTTCCTCACGTATGACGACCCACGGATGCAGGAGGTGGCCCACGGATACGTGATGCAGGCCGTCTTTCACTTTGAGACGGGCGAGGCGTTCTGCACTGATGCGGGTTGCCGCCTGTACAACTCCCACTGGCAGTCGGACGTCATACACACGCAGGTGATGTCGCCCCGGCTGTGCGGACGCCACCAGGATGCACTGCGGCGCATGGCGGCGGGCGCCGCCTGAGCGCCTAGACGGGCAGTATCACCTTTCCCTCATACTGTGGGATACCGTCCTCCTTTAGCTTGGCCTCTATGGCGCCTCTCTGGGATGGCGTGACACCTTGGACAACCGTCTTGGAGTATCCGCCCCCGTCCACCAGGGCCAGTATGTACCCGCTGTCGTCTGTCAGCACGAACCCCGCAGACTCGTCCACGAATGCGTACATGGTCTCCTCGCCCACGGGGTTCCACGCGTTTCCAACCGAATCGGAGAGCGCCAGGGCGGGCATGGCCCGGTCTCCGGTTATGCCGTTGAGGTAGGCGCGGGCCTTTGCCACCCGCTTGCGCCCCACGCTGAGGGCCTTAAAGTACTGCATCCGCATATGTGGTGGTGGGTTTCTATTAAAACCAGCCGCCTACTGCATGTTGCGGCCGGACTTTTGCTCCTTCAGCAGCACGAGTATCTCGCGGAGCGTCTCAAGTATGGCGGTGTTCTGATCCTTGACCTCCTGGACGGAGTAGTAGTTGTCCTGCGCGTTGCGGAAGAGGAGCCACCTGTACCAGTCATCTTCGCGGTCCTTGAGGGCGCGGAGGAGCGTATCGGCCCTCTTGGCGGAGAGGCCGTTCTCTACCAGGGCTTCCCTGATGCCGGCCTCGGTGTTGTCGCCCCGCATCATGTCCTGCATGTAGTGGCTGGTCATATCGGTGATGCAGTGTATCTGCTCGGTGTCTATACCAAACTTCTCGGTAACCTCGTCGTCGGGAATCTTGTGGACCCACAGGGAGTCCATGATGCTGCCGAAGGTGGCGACGAACACCTGCTCGTCGATACGGTTCAGCTGGCTGATTTGGTACTTTATGGTGGGCGCATGCTTCTTGATGTTGGCCACCAGGAGCCTAGCCCAGGTCTCCTCAAGGCCCAGCTCCATGAGACGGTTCCCTATGCGAATGCCGTCGTGGATGGTGATATCCCGCTGTATCAGGGAGAAGAGGTGCACCAAGTCGTCGTAGTACTGGGGCATCTTGAAGGTGTGGGGATTCAGATCCGAGACTATGAGGGCCCGCTCCTCGTCGGTGAGGCTGTTGAAGAAGTCTATGGTCTCTTTGATCTCCTCGTCCTCCACGTTGAATAGGCTCATCTCCCCAGCATCCTGTCTATGCGGGCTATGAGCATATCCAGCCGTTCGTCCTGAGACGAAGGGCGCTTGGGACGGCTCGGGGTTCTGGCCGTTTCGGCCCCGTCTTCCCACTCGTTCGGACCGGCTCTCCACATGACGCAGAATGGTGCCTGGGGCGTATTTATGTGGGTTGCGGAACGGTCCCGGCGCGTTTGGGTCCGGAATGAATGCCGGTATGTCTCCGCCGTCGCTCATGCGACTGAGCATCTTTGACTCCGCCATTGTAAATCATACCCGTCATACCACCAAAAATTGTAGTGTGTGGGCACTAGAATACACTTTTATGGATTTTCTGGTGTTATGTCAAACCCAAACGTTCGCTAGGCGCGATGGGCTGCAGGGGACCGGGTACTGCATGCGGAATGTTGATGGATCCGGGTTTTGGCACGATATGGCGCAAAAAACACGTGCGCGGACTTCTAAATGGACGGCGATTGACAGAGAATATTCCAAAAACAATATAAATAAAATAAAAAACCACGTTGCATGAGCAGCCGAGGTGGCCGCCGTATGCGGGCGCGGTACGGAAGGGCCGGAGAGCGGCTCCAGTATTCCCAAGAGGAGTTGTGGCGGTACTTTCAGCTCATATTGGAGGAGGGGAGCATGACTACCACTTACAAGCTTGCCTTGGCGCGGTTTCTGGTAGAGCATGCCAGGGAGAGTACGGATCTGGTTATCGAGTACGAGACCATAGCAGAAGCGTTTCTAAAATATTATTGGTATCAAGAGCGCATATTCAAGATCCGACAGTCCTACAACATTACGCCGTACGTCATCCAAATAATTCAGGAAAAATTTGAAACGGGAATACTGTCAAAGATCAGATCTCTGGACAAGATTCCGCCAAGCATCAAGAACGAGGCCATACGCGAGATTAGAAAAAAGGTGTTTGGCAGTGGATCTTTCGGCCATGTCGTTCCAAGGTTCCACAGGATACGTAAGCAGGGACGCAATGTTTTTTATGATTACGATAAACAGAAAATCACTCTGAGGCCAGAGGCTCTCGTGTTTCTGCACAACCATCACGTCCCATTACTCAAAATGATCTTTTTGGAATGGACAAGCTTCTTGGAAAAAGCAAATCCAATGATGCCAAAATTATCGGCAAAGATAGCGTGGGATATGGATGACGGCAGCAGGGCGCCCACGGGTAGTCAGAAGCAGATGTTGCGCGCGTGCGAAGAGTCAAAAAGATGTTTTTACTGCAACAAAAGTGCAGAAGACACCAGTATACAGATACATTACGACCACTTTATACCGTGGTCGTTTCTATACGAGACCGAGACTTGGAATCTGGTGGTGAGCTGCCAGACCTGCAACATAAGCAAGAGCGACACGCTGGCTCCTGAAAGCTACATGGAGAAACTACTTGTGCGTAACGAAAAGTATCCGAAACTGGTTAAGGATCTAGGCGGTGAATGGAAAAACGAGATAAAAAAACAATACAACGGGTGCGAGGATTGCGGGTTTGAAAGATGGAGTATGGCCAAGAGTGCGATGCCGCAACAGCGGCTGATCTGATCCCGGGTGGTGCGAGGCCCGACATTCCGGGCGCGCAGAAAACGGCCTCTCGCACGGTTTCGCCTTACATCCGCTCCGGCGCCGGTATCCCCAGCACGCCCAGCGCGTCTGATATTACACTGCAGAACGCCCCGGTCAGGCACAGCCGCGCGTTCTCCAGATCCCCGGCCCCTATGACCTTGTAGGACTCGTAGAACGTGTTGAAGGCGACGGCCAGGTCGTGGCAGTAGCGGGCCACCACCTTGGGGGAGAGGTTGCGGTAGGCATCTCCCACCACAATGTTGTACATCCCCAGCAGTCTCAGCATGGCGCGCTCCTTGTTCTGTATCAGCACGGACATGTCGCCGGTATAGTCGGGTTCGGAGGCTGCCCTCTCCAGTATGCGGCGGGCGCGCGCGTGCGAGTACTGCAGGTACGGCGCGGTGTCCCCCTCTAGGCGGGTAGATCTCTCCATGTCGAACGTGATGGCCCGGCCAAGATCCTGCCGGATCATCTCGTACCGGATGGCGCCGACGGCCACCGCCCGGGATATGGCATCCACCATATCCTCGTTCATGTCGGGGTTTCTCTTGTAGGTCTCCTCGGCGGCCCTGTCCCGCAGCTTGGCGTACATCTGGTCGGCGCCCACGTATATGCCCCGGCGCCCGGACATCTGCGAGCCGGTGTGTGTCTGTACACCCAGCGTGCGGGCCGTGGCGGCGCTGAGCGTCACCGCCTCGTATCCTAGGTGTATGTACTCCCCGCCACCGAACCGTTCCATTATGTCCGATACAGTCTTCTGCAGATCCGCCTGTCTGGAGTCTATCACGGTGATGACGCGGTCAGCCGCCTCGCGTTCCATGCGCCGGCCGCCCTCCAGCACGCTCTCATACAGCATCGTGCCGTCCGGCTGGGCGCCATACTCTCTGTACGTGAACGGGTCCTCCACCAGTCCCATCTTCCAGGCCGCATAGGGTATGTCCTTGGCCATGTAGGTGGCCGTCCCGTTGCTCCGCACTATGACCTTGTCGCGTATGACCCAGCAGCCGGCGTTCTCGCCCTCGCGGGCCAGCGTGGCCATCCCCATCTCCTTCATCTTTCCAAAGGCCGTCCTCCACAACCCCGATCGTACTACCTGTGACTCGTAGTTCAGCATGTCGTACCTGACGCCCAAACTCCAGCAGGTCTCCAGCTGGTCGGCTAGCACGCGCCGGGTCACCTCGGCGGCCACCTTCGCCGACTCCGTATCGCCCCGCTCTATATCGGCCAGTATCTTGCGGCTCTGCTCCTTGAGGCCCGGATCGTCTCCGGCGCGTTCGGTCACCCCCACATACACCACGTCTCCGCAGTATGCGTCGAACTTCTTGCCCGGCGGCGGTTCTGTGTCATATCCCATCTGCGTGAATCCCAGCACCACGTCGGCCACCTGCAGGCCCGAGTCGTCCACGTAGTTCAGCACGGTGACGCGGTCGCCGGCCTTGCGCAGTATCCTGGATATGGTGTCCCCTATGACCACGTTCCGGACGTGCCCTATGTGCAGGGCCTTGTTGGGGTTGACGCTGGTGTGCTCCACCACGGTGGAACGGCTCCCAAAGCCGCCCCCGTACCCCGCCGACATGCACGACTCCATTATCCTGCCGGACAGCACGTCCCAGTCGGCCCGCACGTTCAGGTATCCGGAGGGATGCGCCTCCACCCCGGATACGAGGCCGCCGGGGCGGCACCTCTCGGCTATGCGAGCGGCCAATTCGGCGGGGCGCATCTTCATGGCCCCGGACATCAGAAACGCCGCGTTGCTGCTGGCGTCGCCGAACCCGGGCCGCGCCGGCTCTACCACATACTCCACGCGCGGCATCCCGGACAGCGCCGCGTCTATCATATGCCGGGCCGCCTCCAGCAGCGCCTCGTATGCCATCACGCGTCCCCCGCCAGCCGGGGCGCCAGCCTCTGGAGCGCCTCCACCACTCCGTCGCCGCCCGGCGACGCGGTCACCATGTCTGCAGACTCGGCCGCCCGCTCCGGTGCATTGGCCAGCGCCACGCTCAGGCCGGCCTCCAGAAACATGGGTATGTCGGTGCCGCTGTCTCCTATGGCCACGGTGCAGGCCCGCTCGGCGCCGTGCTCAGAGTACAGCTCCCGCAGGCCACGGCCCTTGTCTATGCCCCGGGAGTTGATGTGAATGGCATATCCGCTGTCGGATATGGTGACCTCCGGGTGCATGGTGCGTATGATCGCGGTCGCCTCCTCCATATCAAAGGTGCGCTCCAGCACCACCTCGGTCATCCTGGGGAATACGGCCTTCTCCCGCATGCCGGGCATCTGCTCCTGCAGCGTTTGGTACGCCTTCCGGCATGCCCCTATGTCCCCCAGCAACACATGCGAGGCCGGGCCCGTTGTTATGCAGCCGCCGTTCTCGCCCACTGCAATCCCGCCGGTGCCGCCGAACATCGACAGCACGTACGCCTCAACCGAGGAGCGGCCGGTCACATACACCACCCTGTGGCCCATCGCGGCCACGCTCCGGAGCGCCCCCAGAGCCCCCAGGTGTATGGTGCCGTTCCCGTTCTCGGTTATGGTGCCGTCTATGTCCACGGCCAGCGTCCACCGCATGGCCTGTCCCCGCCGCCTCCGATAATTATTCTATGGCACGGCCAACACCATTATACCAAGATCTTCCCGCCACCATATCCATGGGCATACCCGAACGGATAAAGGCCATCCAGGACGAGATGGCCCGCACCCAGATCAACAAGGCCACCGAGCACCACATCGGCCTGCTCAAGGCCAAGATTGCCAAGCTGAAGCGGGAGCAGGAGGAGCAGGCCGCAAAAAAGTCGGGCATGAAGCAGGACGGCTTTGACGTGCGGCGCGCCGGCGACGCCACCGTGGTGCTCATCGGGCTGCCCAGCGTCGGCAAGTCCACCCTGCTGAACCGCCTCACCGGCGCCAACTCGGCGGTGGGCGCCTTCCAGTTTACGACACTCACCGTGGTCCCCGGCATGATGGAGTATAGAGGCGCCCGCATCCAGGTTCTGGACCTGCCCGGAATAATAAAGGGGGCATCCTCGGGCCGGGGCCTGGGAAAGCGCATACTCTCGGTGGCCCGGAGCGCCGACTTGGTACTCTTGGTGCTGGACGTCTTTCAGCCGTATCACAGGGACGTGCTGGTGCAGGAGCTGGGAAACATGGGGATACGTCTCAACGCCCTGCCGCCCAACCTCACCATAGAGAAGGCCGGATCGGGGGGAATAGCGGTGGCCCGGCTGGTCGGCCCGACCGGCATCACCAACGGGCATATCCGGGACATGCTGCACCTGTACGGAATAATGAATGCCCGGGTCGTTATGCGGGAGGACGTCACCTCAGAGCAGCTGGCAGACCACTTGGCGGGCAACGCCGTGTATGCCAAGGCCATCACCGTCCTGAACAAGACGGATCTGGTGGACGGGCCATTCGTGGAGCATGTGGCCGGGATCATCGGTGCCGGATTCGTGGGGGTGTCGGCCGACTCGGGCTCCAACGTGGAGACGCTTCGCGACATCATATACGAGAGTCTCAACTTCATCCGGATATACATGAGGCCCAAAGGGGGGCCCACAGACTATGATGAGCCGCTTATAGCACGGGACGGCGACACCGTTGAGGACGTGTGCAACAAGCTTCACCGCGATATGAGGCGCGAGTTCCGGTACGGGCTGGTCTGGGGGAGCAGCGTCAAGTTCGGCGGCCAGCGGGTGGGGATCTCGCATGTGCTGCACGACGAGGATGTCCTGACCATAATAAAGCGGCGATAATGTCAGTACAGTAGGCTGGTGAGGCGTATCTGCTCCTCGGCAGTTATTGCGCCCTTGGCGGCCAGCGCCTCTACCAGTTCCTTCAACAGATCCCTGTGCCGCGCCAGCTCTCCGGCCTCCCCGACTTCGCCGGGTGGCCCGGCCGGTCCACGAATGCCCTTGTCGCCCGGCGGCCCCTGAGGTCCCTGCTCCCCGGCGGGACCTTGCGGTCCTGCGGGTCCGGGCGGACCTGACACGCCCCGCTCCCCCTGGAGTCCCTGCGGCCCCTGCGGCCCCCGAATCCCCTGTTCGCCCGGCGGCCCCTGCAGCCCTGCAGCTCCTTTGGGTCCCTGAACTCCGGGCGGTCCCTGCTCTCCAGACGATCCCTTCTCGCCCTTCTCTCCAGGCTGTCCGGGAAGCCCCACCGGTCCCTTCTCTCCGGGCAGTCCCGGCGGGCCAGTTATGCCCTTGTCGCCCTGCGGCCCCTTCTCTCCAGCCTGTCCGCGCGCTCCTGTCACGCCCTTCTCCCCGGGTTGCCCCTGAGGCCCCACCGGCCCCTTCTCGCCCACCGGACCTTGGGGTCCTGTCACGCCTTTGTCTCCGG